>NZ_JBIRUZ010000001.1:47925-489014 GCF_044386545.1 Streptomyces sp. NPDC020489 | reverse complement strand
GTCCGAGGTGCCTCACCTGCGCGTAGACGGACGGGGACCTGCGAGGGCCTGCCCCCTGCCGGGGCTGCCGTCGACGACCCCCGGCAGTCCGAGGTGCCTCACCTGCGCGTAGACGGACGGGGACCTGCGAGGGCCTGCCCCCTGCCGGGGCTGCCGTCGACGACCCCCGGCAGTCCGAGGTGCCTCCCCTGCGGTCCGCCGGACGACCGGCTGGACGGACGCGCCCCCGCGCCGGGAACGCCCCGCCGTCAGTCCGCGGGCACCCCTACGCTCAGTGGTCCACGGTCTCCGCGACCCGCGGGCGGTGCGCCGCGACCAGTCGTTCACGGCCGGGCCGGCGCACGGGCCCGCGTCGGTCCACGGCGTACGCCGTCGCCGCGACTCCCAGGCCGAGGACGGCCAGGGCCGCGCCCGCCAGGGCCGGGGACGTGATGCCGAAACCGGCGGCCAGGGTCAGGCCGCCGAGCCAGGCGCCGCCGGCGTTGGCCAGGTTGAAGGCGGCCTGGTTGGCGGAGGAGGCCAGGGAGGGGGCGCTGGACGCCTTCTCCATGACCATCAGCTGGAGCGGGGAGCCCGTGACGAAGGCGGCCGTGCCGAGCAGGACGACCGCCAGGGCCGCGCTCCAGGCCGCCGTCATGAGCACCGGGAACAGGGCCAGGACCAGGGCCAGCGAGGCGAGTCCCGCGAACAGCGTGCCGCGCATCGCGTGGTCGGCCAGTCGTCCGCCCAGCAGGTTGCCGATCGTCGCGCCGACGCCGAACAGGGCCAGCAGCAGCGTCACACTCCCCCCGGCGAACCCGGCGGAGTCCGTCAGCATCGGCGTGATGTAGCTGTACGCGGCGAAGAGCGCGCCGAACCCGGCGACGGTCGTGCCGAGGGCGAGCCAGACGGGCAGGGACCTCAGGGCCGCCAGCTCGCCGCGCAGGCCGCCGCCGGAAGCCGCCGTCGCCTTGTCGTGCGGAATCAGCGACGCGAGGGCCCCGATGGCGGCGAGGCCGATCGCGCTGACGCCGAGGAAGGTCGCCCGCCACCCCCACTGCTGTCCCATGAGCGTGGCGACCGGCACCCCCGCGATGTTGGCGACGGTCAGTCCGAGGAACATCAGGGAGACCGAGCGGGCCCTGCGCTCCGGGGCGACCATGCCGGTGGCGACGACCGCGCCGACCCCGAAGAACGCGCCGTGCGGCAGACCGCTCACGAAGCGGGCCGCCAGCAGCCAGTCGTAGTCGGGCGCGAAGGCCGAGGCCGCGTTGCCCGCGACGAACAGTGCCATCAGTGCGATCAGCACGGTCCGGCGGGACATGCGGGCGGTGACCGCGGCGAGCAGCGGGGCGCCGATGACGACGCCCAGGGCGTAGGCGGAGACCAGATGACCGGCGGTGGGGATCGAGACGTGCAGGTCGTCCGCGACATCGGGCAGCAGCCCCATCATCACGAACTCGGTGGTGCCGATACCGAAGGCGCCGACGGCGAGCGCCAGCAGGGCCAGGGGCATGAAGAAGGGGCCTTTCCAGAGCGGGTTCCACAGCATATGTTCATCTGCGGAACAAAGCCCGTCGGGCCCCGTATTCCATCCGGTCAGGACGACGTGTCGACCTTCACACGGGCCGCCACCGGAAGGTGGTCGCTCCCCGTCTCCGGCAGGGTCCACGAACTCTCCGGCTCGACCCCCTTCACCAGGATCTGATCGATCCGCGCCATCGGGAACGACGCCGGCCAGCTGAACCCGAACCCGCTGCCCGCCGCCCCCTGCGTGGAGCGCATCTGCGCGGTCACGGCGTTGAGCGCGCGGTCGTTCATCGTGCCGTTGAGGTCGCCGAGCAGCACCACCCGCGACAGCGGCTCGTCGGCGATGGCCTCGCCGAGCGCGTCGGCGCTCTTGTCGCGCTGCCGGGCGGTGAACCCGGCCTTCATCTTGACCCGCACCGAGGGCAGATGGGCGACGTAGACCGCGACCTGCCCTTGCGGCGTCGCCACGGTGGCCCGCATCGCACGCGTCCAGCCCAGCTTGATGTCGACGGGCTGCACGCCGGAGAGCGGGTACCTGCTCCACAGCCCGACGGTGCCCTGCACCGAGTGGTACCGGTAGGTCCCCGCCAGCGCCTTCTCGTACGTCGGCGCCGCCGCCGAGGTCAGCTCCTCCAGCGCCACCACGTCCGCCCCGGACGCGGCCACGTCCCGGGCGGTGCCGGCCGGGTCGGGGTTGTCGGCGTTGACGTTGTGCGTGGCCACCGTGAGGTCACCGCCGGAGCCGGTCTTGTCGGTGACCAGCCCGCCGAAGAGGTTGAGCCACACGGCCGCCGGGAGCACCACGGCGATCAAGGCGGTCGCCGACTTGCGGACGACGGCGAGGACCAGCAGCACCGGCACGGCCACGCCCAGCCAGGGCAGGAAGGTCTCGGTGAGACTGCCGAGGTTGCCGATGCGGTTGGGGATGCGCGAGTGGACCAGCATCACCAGCGCCAGGAGCCCCGCCAGCGCCGCGAGAACGAGACCGCGGCGCCAGATTCTCGCGTCGCCCCGCCAGCCGCCCACGACCCGGTCGATCAGGCGCCGGAGCCTGGAGCCCCGACGCTCGGGATCCGAGCCGCCGTTGTCCGTCTCCTCCATGTACGCCTGCTGCGCCATACCGCGATCGCCTCACTGCCTGCCGTGCATCCGTCCGTCCCCCGCACAAGACCCTAGGGGATGATCGGTTCCGATCCCGCCGTCCCATGACGGCCGTACCCCTACGAGCACGAACAAGTCGGCGCCCGCAGTTCCGGCCTCGGGAGGAGAAAGCGCCCTCTGTGACGAAACGCGCACACGGGCGCTACGGCGTGGGCGAACTGACGGACGGTGAGCTGACGGGCCGTAGCCCTTGGAGCACGCTGTCGACCACCTGTTCGGAGAGCCCCTCGGGCAGGTCGGCGTCGGGCTGCATGATCGTGCGGAACAGCATGGGCCCGACCAGCAGGTCGTTGAGGAGTTCGACGTCGAGGTCGGTGCGGAGCTCGCCGTTGGCCTGGCCGCGGCGCAGGATGGCGTACTGCTTCTGCCGGCGCGGGGTCACGACGATCGCGTGATAGGCCTCCCAGAGCTTGGGGCTGCTCTTCATCTGGGCGAAGACACTGCGCAGCAGGGCCGACGACCGGGTCATCAGGCCGCGTTGGCGCAACTGCTCCAGGATCGCCACGAGGTCGTCGCGCATGGAGGTGCCCGGCAGTTCGGGGTCGGGCGGCTCGGTGGCGCGGACGACGTCGACGAAGAGTTCCTCCTTGCCGCTCCAGCGCCGGTAGATGGTGGCCTTGCCGACGCCCGCGGTCCGGGCGATGCGCTCGATGGACAGCTCCGCGAGCGGCACGCCGTCCTCCAGGAGCTTCAGCACGCCCTCGACGATGGCGCGCTCCACGGCCTCGCTGCGGGGGCGGCCCCGCACGGGGGCCGCTTGCCGGGGGTGGCCTTCGGCGAGGCTGCTCACGTCGCTGGATCCCTTCTGTCTCCTCGGACGATTGTCCCCCGGGCGCGGCCCCACCCGCAGGCCGCCTCTACTCCGCCGCGACCAACTTCCGTCCCTCCTCGTCCTTCTGGACGGCCGGCGCCCTGCCCGGCAGGAACAGCGCCACCACGACGGCGCCGACGACCGCGACACCCGCTCCCCACAGCGCGGTGACGTGCATGGCGTGCAGGAAGGCGTCGTGGGCGGGGCCGACGAGCGCGCGGCCGTCGGGGCCGAGCTTCGCGGCGACGCCGAGGGTGGCCTCGATGGACTCGCCCGCGGTGTGGCGCAGGTTCGGCGGCAGCGTGCCGAGCTTGTCCTCGATGCCGTTGCGGTAGGCCGTGGACAGCACCGAGCCGAGCACGGCGATGCCGAGGGCGCCGCCGACCTGGCGGAAGGTGTTGCTGAGCGCGGAGGCGGAGCCGGCCTTCTCGCGGGGCAGGGCCTGCATGATGACGACGCTGACCGGGGTCATGATGTGCGCCATGCCGGCGCCCATGAGGAAGAAGACGACCTCCAGGACCCAGATCGGGGTGTCCGCCTCGAACCCGGCGAACGCGGCGAGGGTCGCGGCGATGACGAGCAGTCCGGCGGTGGTGGTGGCCTTGTTGCCGAACCGGTCGACGACGAGCCGGGCCCGGGGCGCGAACACCATCTGCGCGGCGGCCAGCGGCAGCATCAGCAGACCCGTCTCCAGCGGCGAGTACCCGCGCACGCTCTGGGTGTAGAAGACGGAGAAGAACGTCACGCCCATCAGCGCGAAGAAGACCAGCGCGATGGCGGCGATCGCGGCGGAGAAGACCTTGTTCTGGAAGTAGGTGACGTCGATCGAGGGGTGGTCGCTGCGCTTCTCGAAGACGACGAAGGCGACGAGCACGGCGAGACCGGCGCCGATCGTGGAGAGCACGGTGGCGTCGGTGAAGTCGGCGAGCTGGCCGCCCTTGATGATGCCGTAGACCAGCAGGACCAGCCCGACGACCGACAGCACGACACCGACCGGGTCGACGCGGCCGGGGTTCGGGTCGCGCGAGTCCGGGACGAGCCACACCATCAGGGCGAGGGCGAGCAGCACGATCGGGACGTTGATGAGGAAGACCGACCCCCACCAGAAGTGGTCCAGGAGCACGCCTCCGGTGATCGGGCCGATGGCGATGGCGAGTCCGACGCCGCCGGCCCAGATGCCGATGGCCTTGGGCTGCTCCTCGCGCTCGAAGACGTTCATCAGCACGGCGAGGGTGGCGGGCATCACGAAGGCCGCGCCGAGTCCCATCACCGCGCGGAACGCGATCAGCTCGGCCGGCGATCCGGCGCCGGCGGCGAGGGCGGAGCCGAGGCCGAACACGACGAGCCCGCCGAGCAGCACCTTCTTGCGCCCGAGCCGGTCACCGAGGAGCCCGGCGCTGAAGAGCAGTCCCGCGAAGACGAGGGTGTAGGAGTTGATCGCCCACTCCAGCTCGCTCTGGGTGGCGCCCAGACCGGTCGGGGCGGGGGTGGAGATCGTCTTGATCGCGACGTTCAGGATCGAGTTGTCGAGCACCACGATCAGCAAGCTGAGCATCAGCACGCCGAGGATCGCCCAGCGGCGCCGGTGCACGGCTTCCGGGATACGGGGGCCGGCGAGGGCCGGGTCGGCAGGAGAAGTCATGGGGTCGAGCCTAGCCCCATTTCGATACGGCACCGTCTCGTATCGGAATCTTTTACGGAGACCTTAAGAACAGCCCTAGGACGTCAGGCCTACGTCGCTCGAGGCGTGAGCGATGTCCCGTGCCCCGCTCTGGCCGCGCGTGGCACGAGGTGCCACCATGGAGGTGGTCCGGGGACGCCGTCAGGGCGCCTCGAGATGACGAAGGAGCCGTTGCCATGACGCAGCTTTCGGCTGCCCAGACGAAGCCCTCCGACGGCAGCAAAGCGCTGTACGGGGGGAAGGGCACCCGCCGCATCACCGTTCGCGACATCGCCCTCGCCAAGGAGCGGGGCGAGAAGTGGCCCATGCTCACCGCCTACGACGCGATGACCGCGTCCGTCTTCGACGAGGCCGGCATCCCGGTCATGCTCGTCGGCGACTCCGCGGGCAACTGTCACCTCGGCTACGAGTCGACGGTGCCCGTGACCCTCGACCAGATGACGATGCTGGCCGCGGCCGTCGTCCGGGGCACCTCCCGCGCCCTGATCGTCGGCGATCTCCCCTTCGGTTCGTACCAGGAGGGCCCGGTCCAGGCGCTGCGCTCGGCCACCCGGCTGATCAAGGACGCCGGGGTGGGCGCGGTCAAGCTCGAGGGCGGCGAGCGGTCCCACGAGCAGATCCGCCTTCTGGTCGAGGCCGGCATCCCCGTGATGGCCCACATCGGCCTCACCCCGCAGTCCGTCAACGCCATGGGCTACCGCGTCCAGGGCCGCGGCGAGGAGGCGGCCGCACAGCTGCTGCGCGACGCCAAGGCCGTGCAGGACGCGGGCGCCTTCGCGGTCGTCCTGGAGCTGGTCCCCGCGGAGCTGGCGGCCGAGGTCACCCGCACCCTGCACATCCCGACGGTCGGCATCGGCGCGGGCGCGGAGACGGACGCACAGGTCCTGGTCTGGACCGACATGCTGGGTCTGACCGGCGGGCGGGTCCCGAAGTTCGTCAAGCAGTACGCGAACCTCCGGGAGGTCATGGGCAACGCGGCGAAGGCGTTCGCGGAGGACGTGGTGGGCGGGACGTTCCCGCTCGAGGAGCACAGCGTCCACTAGAGCCACTGCGGTTCCACGGCAGCCCGCCGATCTTCCCCCGTCGGCGGGCTGCTGCCGTCGGTGCGCCCGAACCGGCGCCGCTCTCGCGGAGGCGGTTCCCGCCGCCGCGGTTCCGCGACAGGTGACGGTGGCGGCCGTCGTCGGCGGGAGAAACCGCCGCTGTCGGTCATCTGTCGGCGGTGTCAGCCGCCTGTCGGTCGTTTGTCAGTGGGGCCTGACACCGTCTTGCCCATGACGCGAATCGACAACAAGCCCAGCGGCGCCGACATCGCCGTGACCGTGCGGGGGCTGGTGAAGCACTACGGCGAGACCAAGGCACTCGACGGCGTGGACCTGGAGGTGCGGGAGGGCACCGTCATGGGTGTCCTCGGGCCCAACGGTGCCGGCAAGACCACCCTCGTCCGCATCCTGTCCACCCTGCTCACGCCGGACTCCGGACAGGCCACGGTCGCCGGGTACGACGTGGTACGGCAGCCCCGGCAGCTCCGGCGGGTCATCGGACTCACCGGGCAGTACGCCTCCGTGGACGAGAAGCTCCCCGGGTGGGAGAACCTGTACATGATCGGCCGCCTGCTGGACCTGCCCCGCAAGGAGGCCCGCACCCGCGCCGACGAGCTGCTGGAGCGCTTCTCGCTCACCGAGGCCGCCAAGCGCCCGGCGAGCACCTACTCCGGCGGTATGCGGCGCCGGCTCGACCTCGCCGCCTCCATGATCGGCCGCCCGGCCGTGCTCTACCTCGACGAACCCACCACCGGGCTCGACCCCCGCACCCGCAACGAGGTGTGGGACGAGGTCAAGCGGATGGTCGGCGACGGCGTCACCGTCCTGCTGACCACCCAGTACATGGAGGAGGCCGAGCAGCTCGCCGACGAGCTGACGGTCGTCGACCGCGGCAAGGTCATCGCGGGCGGCGGCATCGAGGAGCTGAAGGCCAAGGTCGGCGGCCGGACCCTGCGGGTACGCCCCGTCGACCCGCTCCAGCTGCGCCCGCTCGCCTCCCACCTCGACGGGCTCGGCATCACCGGCCTCGCCACCACCACCCTGGACCTCGACGCCGGGTCCCTGCTGGTGCCGATCCTCAGCGACGAGCAGCTGACCGCCGTGGTCGGCGCGGTCACCGCGCGCGGGGTCACGCTCTCCGCCATCACCACCGAACTCCCCAGCCTGGACGAGGTGTTCCTGTCCCTCACCGGCCACCGCGCGAGCGCCCCGCAGGACGCCGTGCCCGCCGACGACCGCGAGGAGGTCGCCGTATGAGCGCCGCCACCGCCACCCCCGTGCCCGCCGCCCCCGTCGCCGACGACGCCCGCATCCCGCTGCGCGGGCATCTGCGGCACACCGGCGCCCTGATCCGCCGCAACCTGCTCTGGATCCGTCAGGACCCGGAGTCGATGGCCGACGCGCTGCTGATGCCGATCATCTTCACCCTGCTGTTCGTGTTCGTCTTCGGCGGCTCGATCGGGCAGGCGCTGGGCGGCGGTCAGGACCAGTACGTGCAGTACGTCATCCCGGGCATGATCGCGATGATGAGCATGACGCTGTCGCAGGGCGTCGGCACCGGCTTCAGCCAGGACTTCAACTCCGGTGTCATGGACCGCTTCCGGTCGCTGCCGATCGGGCGCGGCTCGGTGCTCTTCGCGAAGATCTCCGTGGAGCTCCTGCGGATGCTGTTCGCGACCACCGTGCTGATGCTGGTCTCCGTCGCCGTCGGCTTCGACATCACCAACTGGGGCGGTCTGCTGGCCACCGTGGCGCTGTCCACGGCCTTCGCCTCCTCGATCATGTGGGTGTTCCTCACCCTCGGCGTGGTCATGAAGAGCGCGCAGTCCGTGCAGGCGATGGGCTTCCTGGTGCTGTTCCCGCTCCAGTTCGGCTCCTCGATCTTCGCGCCGACGACGTCGATGCCGGGCTGGCTCCAGGCGTTCACCGACTACAACCCGCTGTCGACGCTCGCGGACGCCGCGCGCGGGCTGATGGTGGGCGGCCCGGTCGCCCACGACCTGTGGGTGACGCTCGGCTGGTCGGTGGCCATCACCGCCGTGATGGCACCGGTCGCGATCAGCAAGTTCAAGTCGAAGAGCTGACGCCACGCGTCGGTTCCGCGTCAGACCAGGGCGGTGGCCTCCGAGGGAGAGAGGCCCCCGCCCTCCGCGTACGCCGCGTCGAAGGCCGCGTCGCCGAGCGCGGACCGCGCGAACCGCTCGGCCCGGGTGTACGCCTCACGCTCGATGGAGGTGGCCACGTGGGAGGGCGGCAGCATCGCGCGCGCGGCCCCCAGCAGGCGCGCCGCGTCACGGGCGGCCCCGCCGTCGTCGTCGCGGGCGGCCAGGGCGATCGCCGCGACCGTCAGGTACAGCGGGCGCATGTACGGGGCGATGGCCTCCGACAGCGGGTCGTCGGCCTGCTCCAGGGCTTGCCGGGCCTTGTCCAGGCAGACGTCGTAGCGGCCGCCGACCGCCTCCACCCAGGCCTCCGAGCCGAGGATGAACGCGTCGAAGACGACGAAGTGGGAGATGGTGAACTCCTCGCGCAGCAGCCTGAGTTGCTCGCGTGCCTCGGCCACCCGGCCGCTCAGGGCGAGGTGCCCGGCGAGGAACATCCGGGCGGCCGGCATGGCCTCGTTGCCCGAGCCGTCCCGCCGCTCGATCACCTCGCGCAGGAGCCGCTCGGCCCGCTCCGTCTCGCCCGCCTCCATGAGGGCGCTGCCGAGCCGGGCGGCGAGCACCGCCCTCTGGGCGCGGGCGCCGAGCCGATCGGCCCGCTCCATCGCCGCCTCGTAGTCGGCGGCGGCCGCCAGGTACTCGCCGGCGCGCTCCCGGGCCTCGCCGCGCGCGGACAGCGCCTCGGCGGTGCCCCAGGCGTCGCCGAGGCGTTCGAAGAGCGCCAGCGACTCGTCGGCGTCGCGGGCGGCGTCACCCGCCCAGTCGGCGCGGTTGGCGAGGAGGTTGGCCCGGAGCTGGAGGGCGCCCGCGAGCTCCCATTCCATGCCGGGTGTCGCCCGGCAGGTGCGGATGGCGGCGTCGAGGATGCCGGGCAGCCGGTGCACTCCCCCGGACAGCATCACGGCGTAGAACCAGAGCAGGCCGGGGACGCGGCAGACCTGCGGGAGGCCGGGTTCGTAGGTCTCGGCGATGATGCGCAGCTTGTCCTTCGCCTGCGGGGTGTCCCAGGCCTCCAACTCGGTGTCCATGCAGGCCAGATGGGCGAGGTGGACACCGCGCCGGGCCTCGACGAGGAGCTCGCCGGTCAGCGGGGGCGGCACGTCGGTGCAGCGCTCGTGGACCGGCAGGGCGCGGCGCACCGGCGCGGTGAAGGGATCGGGGCCGAGGGCCATGATCTCGGCGTACCAGCCGCGGGCCTCGATGCGTACGTCCCGCATCTGCCAGTACCAGCCCAGCGACAGCCCCAGGCTGATCGCCTCCTGCTCGTCGCGCTCGGCGATGGCGTGCCGCAGGGCGGTGCGCAGGTTCTCGTACTCGCGCTCCAGCCGTTCGATGGCGAGGGACTGGTGCGGGCCGCGCAGCAACGGGTCGGTGGCGCGGGCGAGTTCGCGGTAGTAGGTCAGGTGGGCGCGCTCCGCCTCGCCGCGCAGGCCGGTCTCGTCGAGCCGTTCGCCCGCGTACTCGGCGACGGTCTCCAGGAGCCGGTAGCGCATCTGGCCGCCCTCGCCCGAAGGGGTGGCGACGACCAGGGACTTGTCGACGAGCGAGCCGAGCGCCTCCAGCGCGACGGGGCCACAGACGGCCTCGGCGGCGGCGAGGTCGCAGCCGCCGGCGAACACCGACAGCCGCCGCAGGACGTCGCGTTCGTCCTTGTCGAGCAGCTCCCAGGACCAGTCGACGACCGCGCGCAGGGTCTGCTGGCGGGGCAGCACGGTACGGCTGCCGGAGGTGAGCAGCCGGAAGCGGTCGTCGAGCCGGTCGGCGATCTGACGTGGCGTCAGCATGCGCAGCCGGGCGGCGGCCAGCTCGATGGCGAGGGGCAGGCCGTCGAGGCGGCGGCAGATCTCGGCGCAGGCCGCGGCGCTCTCCTCGTCGGCGTCGACCCGGAACCCGGGCCGGGCGGCGGCCCCGCGGTCGGCGAGCAGGCGCAGCGCGACCGGCTCGGGCAGCGGTTCCACCGGCCGCAGCAACTCCCCCGGCACGCCGAGGGGTTCACGGCTGGTGGCCAGAACCGTCAGCTGCGGGCAGCGCGCCAGCAGCTCCGCCGCGAGGCGTGCGGCGCCCTCGACGACGTGTTCGCAGTTGTCGAGGATCAGCAGCATCCGCCGCTTCCCGCAGTGTTCCGCGAGCCGCTCCACCGGGTCGGCGTGCCGCTCGTTGCCGGCCCGCATCGCCTCCGCGCCCGCGCCGTACAGCACGGTCTCGCGGGCACCGACTGCCGTGAGCACGGCCTCCGGGACGCCCTCCGGGTCGTCCACGGGCGCCAGTTCGGCCAGCCACACCCCGTCGCGGACCGTGTGGCGCACCGTCTCGGCGGCCTCCTGCGACAGCCGTGTCTTGCCCGCGCCACCGGGTCCGAGCAGCGTCACGAGCCGGGCCGTCGCGAGGTCGCCCCGGATGGCCGCGATGTCGCTCTCCCGCCCGACGAAGGAGGTGAGGCGGGCGCGGAGGTTGCCGAGGACGGGTGGTGTGGTGGTGGCAGCGGCGGCGGGGTTGCGGGACGCGTCCGAGGGGGCGGCGAGACCCAGCGCACCCTCCGGTCCCCCGGCCGGCTCCGACCCTCCGGCCGCCTCCTGCCCTCCGGCCGGCTCCAGCCCTCCGGCCGCTTCCGACCCGCCGGTCGCCTCCGGCCCACCAGTCGTCCCCGACCCTCCGGCCGTCCCCGACGCCCAGGTCATCCCCGACCCTGCCGTCACCTCCGGCCCTACGGCCGTCCCCGACCCTCGCGTCGCCTCGGACTCCCCGGACGTCCCCGTCCCCCAGGCCATCCCCGACCCTGCTGTCGCCCCCGACCCTCCGGTCACCTCTGACCCCCCGGCCGTCGATCCTCTGGCCGCTTCCGACCCTCCCGTCGTCTCCGACCCTCCCGTCGCCTCTGACCCCCCGGCACTCCCCGGCCCTCCGGCCGCCTCCGCCCCTCCCGTCGCCTCGGACCCCCCGCTCCCCAGGCCCCGACCCCCCGCCACCGCGGTCCCCCGTCCGGCCCAGGACGCCGCGTCAGCCCCGTGCCCCCGCCCGTTCGCGGGCCCGCCGCCTCCCCGTCCCGGCTCCTCGGGTCGCAGCAACTCGCCGTGCAGGGACCTGAGTTCGTGGCCCGGGTCGGTGCCCAGTCGGTCCGCGAGGGTCTGCCGTACGTCCTCGTAGGCGGCCAGCGCCTGTGCGGTGCGGCCCGAGTCGCGCAGGGCGCGCAGCCGCAGGGCCTGGAGGGGTTCGTCGAGGGGGTGGGTGTCGCACAGGGCGGTCAGTTCGGGCAGGGACGCCTCGGCGTGGCCGAGGGCGAGGGCTGCGGTGTGCCGGGCGCGCAGCGCGTCCAGGCGCCGGGTCTCCCAGCGGGCTGCCTCGGCGCTGCGGTCGGGCAGGTCGGCGACGACGGGGCCGCGCCACAGGGCGAGGGCGCCGTCGAGGACACCGGCCGCCTTGGCGGGGTCGCCGTCGGCGAGGGCGCGCGTGCCCTCCCCGGTCAGCCGGTCGAAGCGGTGCAGGTCGATGTCGTCGGGCGCGGCGGTGAGCCGGTAACCGCCGTCCACGGAGGCGACCGCGTCCGCCCCGAGGGCCCGCCTCAGCCGCCCGACGAGCGCCTGCAGCGCGCCCGGCGCGTCCGCGGGCGGGTCCCCGCCCCACACCTCGTCGACGAGCAGGCTCGGGGTGACCGTGCGGCCGGGCCGCAGCGCGAGCACGGTCAGCAGCGCGCGCAGCCGCGCGCCGCCGACGGGGAGCGCGGTGCCGTCGGGACGGAGTGCCTGGGTGGTGCCGAGGATGCGATAGCGCACGGGGTCCATTGTCTCTGGTGGATGCGGGGGCGGTGATCGGGCGTCGGACGCGGACGGGCCGGGTCGGGTCCCGCCCCCACCCTCCACGGAACCGACGCCCCACCGCGAGACGTTTTCGTCGTACGCCCGGTACGGTCGGGCAGTCCCAGAGCGTGTACGAGAGTCGGGGGAGCCCCATGACCACCACAGCCGCCCGTAACAGCGATCGGCGGATCAGCCCCGTCTTCGTGGGGATCCTCGCCGTGACCGCGGTCACCGGCTGGGCGACCTGGACCGGGTTCGCGGAGCAGCCCGGGGTGGCCGTCTTCCTGTTCGTGACGGCGGCGTGGATCGTCTCGCTGTGTCTGCACGAGTACGCGCACGCGCGGACCGCCCTGCACAGCGGTGACATCACCGTGGGCGCGAAGGGGTATCTCACCCTCAACCCGCTCAAGTACACCCACGCCCTGCTCAGCATCGTCCTTCCCGTCCTCTTCGTGATCATGGGCGGGATCGGTCTGCCGGGCGGCGCGGTCTTCATCGAGCGCGGTCGGATCCGGGGGCGGTGGCGGCACAGCCTGATCTCGGCGGCCGGGCCGCTGACGAACGTGCTGTTCGCGGTCGTGTGCACCGCCCCGTTCTGGCTGGACGCGCTGGACGGGGTGCCGGCGGACTTCCGGTTCGCGCTGGCCTTCCTCGCCCTGCTCCAGGTGACGGCCGCGATCCTGAACTTCCTGCCGGTGCCGGGCCTGGACGGCTACGGCGTCATCGAGCCCTGGCTGTCGTACAACGTCAAGCGGCAGGTGGAGCCGTTCGCGCCGTTCGGTCTGCTGTTCGTGTTCGCGCTGCTGTGGGTGCCGGCGGTCAACAACGTCTTCTTCGACGTGGTCGACTCGCTCCTGGCCTCGCTCGGCATCAGCGACTTCGAGACCTACTGCGGCCAGGATCTGTACCGGTTCTGGCAGACCAGCGACTTCTGCTCGGTCAACGGCTGACGGACCGCTCGGCCCGGCCGCGCTTGAGGTAGTACCAGCACATGTTGCTGGACAGCCCCGCGAGCAGCACCCACACGATCCCCAGCAGGCTGCCCTGGGCGAAGGACACGACCGCCGCCGCCACGGCGAGCAGGCAGACGATCAGGGCGTAGACGGCGAGGCGGGGCATGGGGGCGGCTCTCCTGTCGGGGGACACTGGTGACGTCGCCGTCCAGTGTCCCCCATCGGCTCACACGTCGGTGACGCGCAGGCCCGCGTGCGCCTTGTACCGGCGGTTGACGGAGATCAGGTTGGCGACCAGGGACTCGACCTGGTGGGCGTTGCGCAGACGGCCCGCGAAGATGCCGCGCATGCCGGGGATCCGGCCGGCGAGCGCCTGGACGATCTCGACGTCGGCGCGCTCCTCGCCGAGGACCATGACGTCGGTGTCGATCTCCTCGATCTCGCGGTCCATCAGCAGCACCGCCGACAGGTGGTGGAAGGCGGCGGCGACCCGTGAGTCCGGCAGCAGGGCCGCGGCCTGCTCCGCCGCACTGCCCTCCTCCGGCTTGAGCGCGTAGGCGCCCTTCTTGTCGAAGCCGAGCGGGTTGACGCAGTCGACGACGAGCTTGCCGGCCAGGTCCTCGCGCAGGGACTCCAGGGTCGCGCCGTGGCCCTCCCAGGGCACGGCGACGATCACGATGTCGCTGCGGCGTGCGGTCTCGGCGTTGTCGGCGCCCTCGACGCCGTGGCCGAGCTCGTCGGCGGCGGCCCGGGCGCGGTCCGCGGCGCGCGAGCCGATGATCACCTTCTGGCCGGCCTTGGCGAGCCGGTAGGCGAGGCCCTTGCCCTGGGGCCCGGTCCCGCCGAGCACGCCGACGACGAGCCCGGAGACGTCGGGCAGGTCCCAGGGGTCCTTCGCGGGGGCCTGTGCAGCACTGTCGGTAGAGGTCATGGGGCGACTGTACGTGCGCCGTGCGCGGCCCGTCCGGTCAGGTGGGCCGCGTCACGGGCGCCCGCCGGACGGAGTCCGAGGGGGTGCGCCCCGTCCGGGTGGCGGGCCGCTCCCGTGCCCGGTTCGGGCGAATCGGTGGTGAACCGCGGGTCGCCGGGGGCCGGTTGCGGCAGGATGCGGCCGTATGGACGCCGTACGTGTCGCGTTGCTGCGCGAAGTGCTCGCCGGGACCGAGTGGTTGGGGGCGACCCGGAGGTTCGCGGGCGTGCTGCGGGGTTCGGTGGTCTCGCACGGGGGCGGGCTGCTGCTGGTGGGCACGCCCGCGTACGAACCCTGGCATCTGGCGGCCCACTTGGTGGACGAGGCGGCCTGGTCGGGCACCCCGGAGCTGGCCCCCACGCTGGTACGCCATGGCGCGCGCCCTTCGGACCCGGCTCATCTGGCCGTCGGTCCGGGCCGGTTGGCGGCGGTGCGGCGGGGCGAGACGCTGCTGGTGGTGTCGCCCGAGGGGCCGGGTGCCGGGCTCCTGGAGCGGGTGCACGACGCCCGCGTGGCCGGTGCGACGGTGCTGGCGCTGGGCTCCGGCGAGGGGGAGCTGGCGGCGATGGCGCACGAGTCGCTCGCGGTACCGGCGGACACCGACCTCGACCTGGACACCGTGCAGCACCTGGTGAGCGCGGCGGCCGGTGAGAACGCCCTGCCGACGCCGAGGGCCCGGCGGCGTTTCCTGGACCGTCTGTCCCGTCTGACGGACCAGTTGACGGCCCCGCCGCCGGCGCGCTGGTAGCGCGAAAACCGGTTGCCGCCGGTGGCCGTCCCGCCCGAGCATGACCGTTCGTGACCGACGACGACGCTCCTCCCGCGAAGCCGCCCTCCCGGCTGCGTTCCGTGCTGCCCGATCTCACCCCGTGGCGGGCGTCGGCGGACTTCCGGCGGCTGTGGGTGTCGGGGCTGATCTCGAACTTCGGCAGCTTCCTGACGTTCGTGGCGCTGCCGGTGCAGATCAAGGAGCTGACGGACTCGGCGGCGGCGGTGGGCGCGATCGGCGCGGTGGAGCTGGTCCCGCTGATCGTCTTCGGCCTGTACGGCGGCGCGCTCGCCGACGCCCTGGACAAGCGGGGCCTGATCATCTGGACGGAGGCCGGTCAGGGGCTGCTCAGCGCCGCCCTGCTGGTCAACGCGCTGATGCCGCGGCCGGCGGTCTGGCCGCTGTACGTGGTCGCCGCCCTGTCCTCGGCGCTGGTGTCGGTCCAGCGGCCGGCGCTGGACTCGCTGTGGCCGCGGATCGTGGCCCATGAGCACCTGCCGGCCGCGGCCTCGCTGAACACCTTCCGCTGGACGGTCGGCGGGGTCGCGGGCCCGGCGGTGGCGGGTGTGGTGGTGGCGTACGCCGGGCTCGGCTGGGCCTACGCGGCGGACCTGGCGACCTTCGTGATCTCGGTCGTGCTGATCCTCCCGATCGCCTCCTCCCCCGCCGCGCACGAGGCGGCGAAGCCGTCGCTGAGGGCGATCGCGGAGGGCGCCCGGTACGCCTGGAGCCGCAAGGAGCTGCTGGGCACCTACGCCGTCGATCTCGCCGCGATGTTCCTGGCGATGCCGCTGGCCCTGCTGCCGTTCCTGGCGGACGAGCTGGACGCCGAGTGGTCACTGGGCCTGATGTACGCCACCATCCCGCTGGGCGCGCTGCTGGTGAGCGTGACGAGCGGCTGGACGGCGCGGATCCACCGGCACGGCCGGATGGTCGTGCTGTCGGCCGCGCTGTGGGGCGTGGCGATCGCGGCGGCCGGTGCCGTGGGCGACGTGTGGCTGGTGCTGCTGTGCCTGACCGTGGCCGGCGGCTGCGACATGGTCAGCGGCATCTTCCGCGGGGTGATGTGGAACCAGACGATCCCGGACGAGCTGCGCGGCCGGCTCGCCGGCATCGAGCTGCTGTCCTACTCCGTCGGTCCGACGCTCGGCCAGGTCAGGTCCGGTGGTTTCGCCGCGTGGTGGGGCGTGCGGGCCTCGGTGTGGTCGGGCGGTCTGCTGTGCGCGGGTGCGGTCGGTCTGCTGGCCCTGTGCCTGCCGAGGCTGATGACCTACGACGCCCGGACGGACGAGCACGCGGCGCGGGTGCGGGAGCAGCGCAGGGCCGCCGCCGCACCCGCCGAGGCGCAGACCTGACCGGGTCAGTCGTCGGCGGCGCCGCCCGCGGGGGCGTCGTGCCACTTGGGGTCGTTCTCCCACTGGAGGTTGCGCTCGCGGGCGGTCTCCATCGCGTGCTGGGCCTCCTGCCGGGAGGTGTAGGGCCCGAACCGGTCCTTGCCGGGGCAGTCCGGCCCCTCCTCGACCTTCTTGTGCTCCAGGCAGTAGTACCACTCACCCGGTTTGCCGACCGTGCGCTTCTTGAACAGGGCCATGACCAGCTCCTCTCGCCTACGACATGTTCCCCCACGGCGGCTCGTTAGACTCGCTGGCATGTCTGGCCAGTCGCTGCTCGTCCCAGGGGAGCTGTCCCCCACCCGTTCCGTGCCCGGAAACATCCGCCGCCCCGAGTACGTGGGCAAGCCCGCGCCGAGGCCGTACACCGGTCCGGAGGTGCAGACGCCCGAGACGATCGAGGCGATGCGGGTCGCCGGGCGCATCGCGGCGCAGGCGATGGCCGAGGCGGCCAAGCTGATCGCCCCGGGCGTCACGACCGACGAGCTGGACAAGGTGGCGCACGAGTACATGTGCGACCACGGCGCCTACCCGTCGACGCTCGGCTACCGGGGCTTCCCCAAGTCGCTGTGCACCAGCGTCAACGAGGTGATCTGCCACGGCATCCCGGACTCGACGATCCTGAACGACGGCGACATCGTCAACCTGGACGTGACGGCGTACATCGGCGGGGTGCACGGCGACAACAACGCGACGTACCTGGTGGGAGACGTCGACGACGAGAGCCGGCTGCTCGTGGAGCGGACCCGGGAGTCCCTGGACCGCGCGATCAAGGCGGTCAGGCCGGGCCGCCAGATCAACGTCATCGGCCGGGTCATCGAGTCGTACGCCAAGCGCTTCGGTTACGGCGTGGTCCGGGACTTCACGGGCCACGGCATCAACTCGTCCTTCCACTCCGGGCTGATCATCCCGCACTACGACAGCCCGCACGCGACGACGGTCATCCAGACCGGGATGACCTTCACGATCGAGCCGATGCTGACGCTGGGCACGCACGAGTACGACATGTGGGACGACGGCTGGACGGTCGTCACCAAGGACCGCAAGCGGACGGCGCAGTTCGAGCACACGCTGGTGGTGACGGAGACGGGCGCGGAGATCCTGACGCTGCCGTAGCACCCCTGGACCCGCCCCCTGCTGGGGGTGGGTCTTTTCTTGTACGCTTTTACCGACAACGCGTCGGCAAACCTCTTGACTTAGGTGAGCCTAACCTCAAAGGATGTTCTGCATGGACTCCTTCTCGACCGTCATCCGCACCGCGTCGCACGAGCAGCACACGGAGGCGGAGACCTCGTCCTTCATGAGCGACCTGCTCGGCGGCAGGCTGGGCGTGGACGCGTACGCCCGCTACACCGAACAGCTGTGGTTCGTGTACGAGGCGCTGGAGAGCGGGGCCGAGCGGCTGGCCGCGGACCCGGTGGCCGGACCCTTCATCCGGCCCGAGCTGTACCGGCTCGGCGCGCTGGAGCGGGACCTGGAGCATCTGCGGGGCGCGGACTGGCGGGCGGGACTGACCGCGCTCCCCGCCACGCGGGTCTACGCGGACCGGGTGCGCGAGTGCGCCGCCGAGTGGCCCGCCGGGTACGTCGCCCACCACTACACGCGCTACCTCGGCGACCTCTCCGGCGGCCAGATCATCCGCGACAAGGCGGAGCGCACCTGGGGCTTCGAGCGCAAGGGCGACGGGGTCCGCTTCTACGTCTTCGAGGGCGTCGCCAACCCCGCCGCGTTCAAGCGGGGTTACCGGGAGCTGCTGGACGGGGTGCGGGCGGACGACCTGGAGAAGCAGCGGATCGTGGCGGAGTGCAAGAGGGCGTTCGCGCTGAACACCGCGGTCTTCCGGGCCCTGGGCGAGGAGTTCCCGCTGAGCGCGTGACGCCTCGCCCGGGCGCTCAGCGCTCCAGGAGGACCCGTCCGCCGATCTCCACCCACCCGCCGGGCTGGGGGCAGGTGAGGATCTGCGAGCCCGCGCCCTGGGTGATGTTCAGGGCGCGGCCCAGCTGTTCGGTGAGCAGGAGCGCGGCGGCCCCGGTCGCCTCGTCCTCCTCGATGCCGTCGTCACGCCCCGGGAACGCCCGCGCGCGGATGCGCCCGGCCGGCTCGTCCTCCCAGGCCCAGGCGTAGATCCACTCCCCCTTCGGCGGCACGTCCAGGGCGTCGACCTCGGCCGCCGTGCCGTACCGCCGCAGCGTCCGCGGCGGCGCCCACTCCGGCCGGGCCTCGATCCAGCTGAACTCCCCGTCGAGGCGGGCGCCCACGACACCGGCCGGCGTGACGAGTTCGGGCACGTCCAGCAGCCATGCCGTGCCGACGCAGGGGTGACCGGCGAAGGGCAGGCGCAGGGTCGGCGTGTAGATGTCGATGACGCCCCGCTCCGGATCATCGACGAACACCGTCTCGCTGAACCCGAGCTTCCCGGCGAACGCCTGCCGTTCCTCGCGGTCCGGCAGTACGGATCCCTCGCGGACGACGCCGAGTTCGTTGCCGTAGCCGCCGTTCGGCGCGCAGAAGACGCGCAGCACGTCGTAGTCAGTCACGAGGGGAATTGAAGCATCCGGCGCCGGTGGCGCCGTCCGGGCCCCGAGCGGCGCCCGGGGTGCTCGGCGGTCGATCGGGAGCGGAACCTTTGAATCTCCTTTGACCTGCGCTTGGGGCCCGTTTTGAGTCACCGTGATCGGCTCGTGCTCTTACAGCGTCTATGAGAGGTGAATCACGGATGGATGGGGTATCACGCAGGTAAGCCTCAGATAAGTTAGGCGAGCCTCACCGAACCGTGTGAGCCCTGTCACGTGATTTTTCAGCCATCGCCCGGGAGCCCGCATGCGAGCCGCCAGACTCTCCGCTGTCACCGCCACCGCCGCCGTGGCGGCCCTGACCGCCGTCACCGGGTGCACGGAGAAGGGCAGCTCCGGCAGCGGCGACGGAGCGATCCAGGTCACCGCCACCGACAGCACGTGCGAGGTCTCGAAGAAGGAGTTCCCGGCCGGGCACATCGAACTCGCCATCGAGAACAAGGGCTCCAAGGTCACCGAGGTCTACCTCCTCTTCCCCGACGACCGGATCGTCACGGAGCGGGAGAACATCGGCGCCGGCACCAAGCAGACCGTCACCGCCGAGGTGAAGGCCGGTGACTACCGGATCGCCTGCAAGCCCGGCATGAAGGGCGACGGCATCCGCCAGGACGTCCGGGCCACCGGCGGCACCGCGGCCAAGCGCGACCCCCGCCTGGACAAGGCCGTCGCCGCCTACCGCCAGTACGCGCAGGCGCAGGCCGACGAGACGCTGCCGCTCGCCGAGACCTTCGCCAAGGCGGTCAAGGACGGCGACCTCGAAGCCGCGAAGAAGGCCTACGCCCCCTCCCGCATCGGCTGGGAGCGCACCGAGCCGGTCGCCGAGTCCTTCGGTGACATCGACCCGAAGGTCGACGTCCGCGAGGACGGTCTGGAGGAGGGCCAGGACCCGGAGAAGGACTGGACCGGCTGGCACCGCCTGGAGCGCTCGCTGTGGAAGGACAAGAAGCTCACCGACCGCGACTCCGAGCTCGCCGACCAGCTGATCACCGACCTGACCGACTGGCAGAAGCGGGTCGGCAAGGCGGAGATCACCCCGACCTCCATGGCCAACGGCGCCAAGGAACTCCTCGACGAGGTCGCCACCGGCAAGGTCACCGGCGAGGAGGAGCGCTACTCGCACACCGACCTCGTCGACTTCAAGGCCAACGTCGAGGGCGCCGAGAAGTCCTACGAGCTGCTCAAGCCGGTCGCCAAGGAGAACGACGCGGCCCTGACGGCCGAACTGGACAAGCAGTTCGCCGCGCTGAACACGCTGCTGGACAAGTACCGCGCGAACAAGACGTCGTACGACTTCACCTCGTACGACAAGGTCGGTGACGCCGACCGCAAGGAGCTGTCGGACGCCGTGAACGCCCTGG
Source organism: Streptomyces sp. NPDC020489 (assembly GCF_044386545.1). Taxonomy (NCBI): domain Bacteria; kingdom Bacillati; phylum Actinomycetota; class Actinomycetes; order Kitasatosporales; family Streptomycetaceae; genus Streptomyces; species Streptomyces sp. NPDC020489. The sequence goes on along the minus strand of NZ_JBIRUZ010000001.1, from coordinate 468,839 downwards.
CGGAGCCGCTGTCCAAGCTCGCCGCCGCCGTCGTCGTGAAGTAGGGGGCACCCCGTGACCGAGACCTCTCAGCCCCCGTCCCGCCGTGCGCTGATCGGCTGGGGCGGCGCCGGGCTCGCGCTCGGTGCCGCCGCGGCCGGCGGGGCGGTGGCGATGACCCGCGCCGGCAACGACGTGGACCCGGCCGGCGCCGAGGCCGGTGGCGCCGTCGACTTCCACGGCGCCCACCAGGCCGGCATCTCCACGCCGGTGCAGGACCGGCTGCACTTCGCCGCGTTCGACGTGAAGACCGAGGACCGCGCCGAGTTCGTGCGGATGCTGAAGGACTGGACGGCGGCGGCGCGACGGATGACCTCCGGGCAGGCCGTCGGCGAGGGCGCCTTCGGCGGGCTGGCCGAGGCGCCGCCGGACGACACCGGTGAGGCGCTGGGTCTGAAGCCGTCACGGCTGACGCTCACCATCGGCTTCGGGCCGTCCCTGTTCGAGAAGTTCGAGCTGCGCGACCGCCGGCCCGAGGGCCTGTTCGAGCTGCCCCAGTTCGCCGGGGACGCCCTCGACAAGAACCGCAGCGGCGGCGACCTGTGCATCCAGGCCTGTGCCGACGATCCCCAGATCGCGGTGCACGCCATCCGCAACCTGGCCCGGATCGGGTTCGGCAAGGTAGTCATCCGCTGGTCGCAGCTCGGCTTCGGCAAGACCTCCTCCACGACCCCCGAGGCGCAGACCCCGCGCAACCTCATGGGGTTCAAGGACGGCACCCGCAACATCGCGGGGACCGAGACGGACCGGCTGAAGAAGTTCGTGTGGGTCTCCGAGCAGGACGGGCCCGATTGGATGGTCGGCGGCTCCTATCTCGTCGCCCGCCGGATCCGGATGCACATCGAGACCTGGGACCGCACCTCCCTCCAGGAGCAGGAGGACATCTTCGGCCGCGACAAGGGCGAGGGCGCCCCGGTCGGCAAGGCCAAGGAGCGCGACGAGCCGTTCCTGAAGGCGATGAAGCCCGACGCGCACGTCCGCCTCGCGCACCCCGACGCCAACCACGGGGCGACCATCCTGCGCCGCGGCTACTCCTTCACCGACGGCACGGACGGCCTCGGGCGGCTGGACGCGGGGCTGTTCTTCCTCGCCTACCAGCGTGATGTGCGCAAGGGGTTCGTGCAGATCCAGCGCAACCTGGCCACGGACGCGCTCAACGAGTACATCCAGCACGTGGGTTCGGCGGTGTTCGCCGTTCCGCCGGGCGTCCGTGACCAGGACGACTGGTGGGGCAGCACGCTGTTCGCCAAGGAGGCGTGAGAGACCGTGTTCTCCAACTACCTGATCGGTCTGCGCGAGGGCCTGGAGGCCTCTCTCGTCGTCTGCATCCTCATCGCCTATCTGGTGAGGACGGGCCGCAGGGACGCCCTGAAGCCCATCTGGACGGGCATCGGCGTCGCCGTGGCGCTCGCGCTCGGCTTCGGGTGCGCGCTCGAATTCGGCTCCCAGGAGCTGACGTTCAAGGCGAAGGAGGCGCTCGGCGGCTCCCTGTCGATCCTCGCGGTCGGCCTGGTGACGTGGATGGTCTTCTGGATGCGGCGCACCGCCCGGCACCTGAGGTCCGAACTGCACGGCAAGCTCGACGCGGCCCTTCAGATGGGCACCGGCGCGCTGGTCGCCACCGCGTTCCTCGCCGTCGGCCGGGAGGGCCTGGAGACCTCGCTGTTCGTGTGGACCTCGGTGCGCGCGGCCGGTGACGGCACCCCGCGCCCGGTGATCGGCGCCGCGCTCGGCATCGCCACGGCGGTCCTGCTGGGCTGGCTGTTCTACCGGGGCGCGCTGCGGATCAACCTCGCGAAGTTCTTCACCTGGACCGGCGGCATGCTGGTCGTGGTGGCGGCGGGCGTGCTGGCGTACGGCGTCCACGACCTCCAGGAGGCCGACTGGGTGCCGGGCCTGGCGGACAAGGCCTTCGACATCTCCGGGACCATCCCGCCGGACAGCTGGTACGGCACCCTGCTCAAGGGCGTCCTCAACTTCCAGCCCGACCCGACGGTCCTCCAGGTCACGGTGTGGCTGCTGTACCTGATCCCGACGCTCGCCCTGTTCCTCGCCCCGGTAGGGTTCGCCTCCGGGAAGGGGAAGGTGAAGGCATCCGATGAGCAGGGATCGCAGCCCTCGAAGGCTCCGCAGGCTTGACCGGAGGGTGCTGGCAGCGGCCTCGGTGACCGCTTTGTCACTGACGGCGAGCGGCTGCGTGGTCGTCCACGGGGAGCGCGAGGTGCTCCCCGCGACGACCAGGGCCGAAGCCGCCGAGGCGCTCCGGGAGTTCACGACCGCGTACAACAACGCCGACAAGGCGTACGACAGTTCGCTGGACGCGGACCACGTCACCGGGCCTCTCGCCGACATCGACGCGGCACGGCTGAAGGCCGGCAAGGTCAACAGCCCGCAGGGCAACACGGCGCACACCCCGCTGAAGCTGTCCGACGCGCGGTTCACCATCCCCAAGAAGGCCGGCTGGCCGCGCTGGTTCGTCGCCGACACCGCCGCCAACAAGGGCGGCAGCGCCCGCTGGCTGTTCGTGTTCACGCGCGACCGCCTGGACGAGCCGTTCCAGGTGGCGTACCTGACGCTGGTCGCACCGGACGACGTACCGCGGTTCAGGACGGACAAGGACGGCTGGGCCGAGGCGGTACCCGCGAACTCCACGGAACTGTCCGTCGCACCGCGGCAGTTGAGCCAGGACTACGCCACGTACCTACAGGACGGCAAGGGCAGGGCCTTCGCCGCCGGCTCGCACACCAGCGGGTGGCGCACCCAGCGCCAGAAGGACGCCAAGAAGCCCGGCCGGGTCACGCAGTACATCGACGAACCGCTGACGAACGGCGACTACGCCCCGCTGGCGCTGCGCACCGCGGACGGGGGCGCGCTGGTGTTCTTCACCACCCGGCACTACATGAAGCAGACCGCCTACGCGGGCACCGAACTCCCCGACCAGACCGCGGCCGTGGACGCTCTGACGACCGGCGAGGTCAAGCAGTCGCTGACGATGGAGTTCGTCTCCAACGAGGTCGCCCTCGACCCGGCGAGGGGCGCCGGCGGCGGGCAGGTGACCGTGCTGGGGCGGATCCAGGGACTGACGGCCGCGAAGGGCGAGTAAGGACCGGCCGGCGGTCCTCAGCCGCGCAGGGGCCAGGCGGCGGAGGCGTGGTCGGGCTCCTCGCCGGCGTGGCGGGCGCAGGCGTCGGTGAGGGTCTCCAGCAGGCTCAGCGGGTCGGGCAGCGGATGCTCCGGGCCGCGCACCCAGTGCACCCGGGGGCCGTCACCGGGAAGCCGGGCGGGCGGTACGAGGACATAGGAGCCGCGGCAGTGCCAGCGGAGGCCGGGGTGCTCGTCCATGGTCTCGGGGTGGCAGTCCAGCTCGCAGGGCCACCACTCGTCCTCGTCCTCGGGGGTGCCGCGGGTGAGGGTGAAGAACATCAGCCGGCCGTCGTCGCTCTCGGCGACCGGGCCGACCTCGATCCCGGAGGCGAGCAACCGCTCCAGGGCCTCGCGCCCCGCCTCCAGGGGCAGGTCCAGGACGTCGTGCACCATGCCGGTGGCGGTGATGAAGTTGGCCTGCGGCTGATGCCGGGCCCAGCGCTCGATCTGGCCGCGGTCGGTGGTGGACTGGGTCTGCCAGGCGAAGGAGACGGGGTGCCGGGCGGGGGTGGGACAGCCGACCCGGTCGCAGGAACATCGGTACCCGGGGGCCGGGTGCGCGGCGGGCGCGAGGGGCAGTCCCGCCTCGGCGGCGGCCAGCAGCAGGGCCTCACGGCCGCCCTCGTCGGCGGCCTCCTTCGGGCGGCGTCCGCGCAGCCATTGGGTGAGTTTGCCCTGCAGGCCGGTCCGGCCGCCGAACTCCGCGCTCATCTATCCCCTCGCCTCGCTGTGGTGCCGTCAGCATGCCCTATGGTCCCACCATCCTGCGCCCGGGGGGCCCGGAGCCGACAACCGGGGTAGGTGGGGCAGGCCGTACCGGGAACGCGGATCGGGTGTCATCACCCGCTTTGGCGGGATTTGCGCGTCAGCGACCTACCGTGGTCGTCATGGTCACAAGGATCGCGCTGACGGGCCTGGCTTCGGCGGTTTCCTGGGTCTCGCTGATGGGACCGACGATCCCGCTGGAGTGGGGGCCCGCACCGCTCACCGTCGACTCGCTCCCCCGTGTGACATACGTCGCCCATCGCGGCGGCGCCCGCGAGGTGCCCGAGAACACCATGTCGGGACTGATGGCCGCCCACCGGCGCGGTACGGCGCACGTGCTCGACCTCGACACCCGCATGCTGCGCGACGGCACGCTGGTCGTGATGCACGACCCCCGGCTCGACCGCACGACGTACCTGGGCGGCGAGGTGCACCGGCTGGACGCCCGGGAATGGCGGGGCGTACGGGTGCGCCCGAAGGACTCCCTGCCCGGCAGCTGGCGCTCGGAGCGGCCCCCGACGGTGGCCCGGGTACTGGACGCGTTCGGCGGGCGGGTCGTGCTGATGCTGGAGGCGAAGGACCCGCGCAGTCTCGCCCCGCTGGCCGCGCTGATCCGCTCGCGGGGCCTGACCCGCTCGGTGGTGGTCCACTCCAACGACCCGTCGCTGGCCCGGCGGGCCCACACGAGAGGGCTGGTGACCGGCCTGTGGCGATCGGCCCGGCAGCTGCGCACCGACCGGCCCGAGCGATGGCGGTCCTTCGTGGACGTCCTGGACGTCGACTACCGGGCGCGCGACGCCGACCTGGTCCGGGCGGCCGCCTCCGGCATCCGGCGGGTGTGGGCGCACACGGTGGTGACGCCTGCGCAGCGGGACCGGGTGCTGGCCCTCGGCTGCGACGGGGTGATCACGGACACGCCGGGCCGGCTGGCACGGGTGCCCCGGCGGGTGCTCCGGCACAGCCTTCAGCGCGGGAGCAGGCCGTGGAGCGCGTAGTCGACGAGGGTGTCCGTGTAGGCGTGGTCGATGGGCGCGGTGTGCTGGAGCCAGCGCTGGGCGAGCGGTGAGACGAACAGCTCCAGGGCGATGCGCGGGTCGACGTCCGGGCGGACGTCACCGGCGGCCTGGGCCGCGCGCAGCCGGTCGACGTAGAGCTGGAGCGAGGGTTCGAGGAGCTTGGCGACCAGTTCACGGCCGAGCGGTTCGTTCACGACGCCCTCGGCGGCCAGGGCCCGGGACGGCACCTCGAAACGGGGGTCGCGCAGCTCGTCGACGGTGGCCCGCAGGACGGTCTTCAGGTCGGCGGCCAGGTCTCCGGTGTCGGGGAAGGCGTGCGCCTGCTGGCCGGCCTCCTGTGCGGAGCGCTCCGCGAGGTCCAGGAAGGCCTCCATCAGCACCTCCGCCTTCGACGACCACCAGCGGTAGATCGTCTGCTTGCCCACACCGGCGCGGGTGGCGATGCCCTCGATGGTGGTCTTGGCGTAGCCGACCTCTCCGACGAGGGCGAGGGCGGCGTCGTAGATGGCGCGGCGGGACTTCTCGCTGCGGCGGGTGGTGTCGGGGGCGGACTGCTTGGCCATGGGGCGACGGTAGCAGGGCGGGGAGACGGGGCGTCTCGTCCGAACGGCGGGCACCGACCGGGGCAGCGGGCCCTGGATCACGGGTGTGCGCCGCCGGGTGTGCCCCGCCAGGTGTGCGCGCCCCCTAATCCGCCGGCGGCCACTCGTCGCCCCAGTCCGCGTCGCGGGCCGCCTTGTACAGGGCGCCGTGCTTCTTCGTCATCGTCCGGCGGGTCAGCCGCTGCTCCGGCTCGCAGAGGTCCAGGAGGACCTGGCCCTTGCGGATCTGGGGGCGCCGGACCACGCGGGAGGCGGCCGGTGCCACGGGGAGGCGCGTGGCGGCGACGTAGCTGAACTTCTCGTCCTCGTACGCCAGCGAGCCGCCCTTGACCTGGCGGTGGAGGGAGGAGCGGCTGACCCGGGCCGAGAAGTGGCACCAGTCCTCGCCCGGCACGATCGGGCACGCGGCGCTGTGCGGGCAGGGCGCGGCAACCTGGAAGCCGGCGCCGATCAGCCGGTCGCGGGCCTCGATCACCCGGGCGTACCCGGCCGGGGTGCCCGCCTCGACGATCACCACCGCCTGTCCGGCGGACGCGGCGGCGTCCACGAGGGCGGTGCGGTCGGCGGGGGTGAGTTCGTTGAGGACGTACGAGACGGTGACGAGGTCCGTGGCGTCCAGGGTCAGCGCCGAGCCGATCCGCGATCGCCGCCAGCTCGCCTCCCGCAGGCCGGGGTTGGCCGCCGCGATCTCCCGGCCGAGGGCCAGCGCGGGCTCGGCCCAGTCCAGGACGGTGACCGGCCGGGTGCCGGACCAGGTCGCGCTCACCGCCCAGGTCGCCGCGCCGGTGCCGCCGCCGACGTCGACATGGCCGGCGGGGGTCCAGTCGGGCACCGCCGCCGCGAACGCCTCCAGCGCCGACCGCACCGCCTCGAAGGTCGCCGGCATCCGGTACGCGGCGTACGCGGCGACGTCCGCGCGGTCGCGGAGGATGGGGGCGTCGGTCGGGGTCGCCCCGCGGTAGGCGGCGATCAGCCGGTCGACCGCCTGGGCGGCCTGCTTCGGAGGGAGGCCGTCGAGGAGGTCGGCGAGGGTGCGGCGGAGGGTCTCGGCGGGGGGTGCGGGGTCGTTCACCCGGTGATTCTATGGGCGCCGGTGCGGGGGTGGGCCTCGGCGTTTCCCCGCCCCCACCGCACCGGCCCACCGCACACCGACGCCGACACCGGAGCCGGTGCCGACGCCGAGAAGCGCGGTCTCGTCGCCCGAAGGGTCCTCACGCCCCCGCCACCGCTCACGCCCCCCGCACCGCCCGCGCCAGCCGCGTCGCCGCGCGTGCCCGCGGTCCGCTGTCCGCCCCGCGCCGCCGCGGATGCACGGCGTTCGACAGCAGCACCAGGAACGTGTCCGTCGCCCGGTCCAGCACCAGGGACGTGCCCGTGAAGCCGGTGTGGCCGGCGGCTCCCCGTCCCGCCAGTTCGCCCATGAACCAGGGCTGGTCCAGCGCGAAGCCCAGGCCGGGCGGGGTCAGCAGGAGGTCGACGAAGTCGGGGCCGAGGATGCGGGCGGGCCCGTACGCGCCGCCCGCCAGCAGGGCCCGGCAGAAGACGGCGAGGTCCCGGCCGGTGGAGAAGAGGCCGGCGTGGCCCGCGACCCCGCCCAGCGCCCAGGCGTTCTCGTCGTGGACGACGCCCCGCAGCATCCCGCGGTCCGCCTTGGCCCAGGGGCGCCGCTGGTACTCGGTCGCCGCCGCTCCGGGGCACGGTCCGAAGGAGGTCGCCGTCATGCCCAGGGGGCGGGTGATGCCGTCGTGGACGAGGACGTCCAGGCCCCGGCCGGTGAGGCGTTCCAGGACGTGCTGGAGCAGGAGCAGGTTGATATCGGAGTACGTGTAGGTGCCCGGTACGCCGACGGGGGCCTCCGCCCGCAGCATCTCCAGCCGTTCCTCGTCCCCCGCGCAGTCGTACAGCGGGAGTTCCGGCCGCAGCCCGGAGGTGTGCGTCAGCAGCTCCCGTACCGTCACCCCGTGCTCGGCCGCGGCCCGGAAGTCCGGCAGGTAGGCGCCCACCCGGGCGTCGATGCCGAGCGTGCCCCGCTCGATCTGCTGCATCGCGGCGACCGCGGTGAACAGCTTGGTCAGGGAGGCGAGGTCGAAGGGGGTGGCCACGGTCATGGGGACGCGGCTCCCGCGCGCCAGCTCCACCCCCGCGTCGGCCTCGGGGTCGTAGGAGGCGTAGCGGACCGCCCAGCCCGCCGCCTCCTCGACGGCGATCACCGGGCCGCGCCCGGCGACCACGACGGTGCCCGCGGCCCAGGGGCGTTCGCCGACGGTGAGGTCGCGGACCTCCCGGACGAGGAGGTCCAGCTCCCCGGGGTCGAGTCCGGCCCGTTCCGGTGTGTCGCTGCGCAGTCTCGGCGCGCTCAGCTCCCTGCCCCCTCCGCGATCGCACGTCTGTTCCAAGGACGGCACAGTCCCATGAAACAGGCCAGCGCGACCAGTGCCGACACGACCTGGACCACGGCCATCGGCACGGCGGTGTCCTCCCCCGCGATACCGACCAGCGGGGAGGCGACGGCCCCGATGAGGAAGGAGGACGTGCCCAGCAGGGCGGAGGCGGACCCCGCGGAGTGCTTGGTGCGCAGCAGGGCGAGGGACTGGGCGTTGGGCAGGGTGAGGCCCATCGCCGACATCAGGACGAACAGGGCCGCGGCCACCGGGACCAGACCGGCCTCGCCGAAGACGCCGAGCGCCATCAGCAGCAGCGCGGTCGCCGCGGTGATCACGATCGCCAGCCCGAGGCCGAGCACCTTCTCCAGGCTGACCCGCCCGACCAGGAGCTTGCCGTTGATCTGGCCGACGACGACCAGGCCGATCGAGTTCACGGCGAACAGCAGGCTGAAGGTCTGCGGGGAGGCACCGTAGATCTCCTGGACCACGAAGGGCGAGGCCGAGATGTACGCGAACAGCGCGGCGAAGGCGAAGCCGCCCGCGAGCATGAAACCGGTGAACGGCAGGTCGCGAAGGAGCGCGCCCATCGAGCGCAGGGCCACCCCGACCCCGCCGCCGTGGCGCAGCTCCACCGGCAGCGTCTCGGGCAGCCGGGCCCACACCAGCACGGCCAGCAGCACACCGATGACCGTCAGCACCACGAACACGCCCCGCCAGTCGGTCACCCGCAGGATCTGGCCGCCGATGACCGGCGCGACGATCGGGGCGACCCCGCCGATCAGCATCAGCGTGGAGAAGAAACGGGCCATGGCCACACCGTCGTAGAGGTCGCGTACGACGGCCCGGGCGATCACTATGGCGGCCGCGCCCGCGAGTCCCTGGGTGAGCCGGAAGGCGACCAGGGTCTCGACGGTGGGCGCCAGCGCGCACAGGACGGTGGCGACGACGTAGACCGCGAGGCCCGCCAGCAGCGGACGGCGGCGGCCCCAGCGGTCGCTCATCGGGCCGACCACGAGCTGGCCGAGGGCCATGCCGAGGAGACAGGCGGTGAGGGTGAGCTGAACCGTCGCGGCGGGCGCGTGCAGGGAGTTCGTGACCTGCGGGAGCGCGGGCAGGTACATGTCCATCGCCAGCGGGGGCGTGGCGGTCAGCCCGCCGAGGACGAAGGTCACGAGCAGACCCGTGCGGCGCGGGGCACGAGTCGGCGGCTGCGCCGCAGCCGCCTGTTCCCGTTGTGGTGTCGACGCCCCGCTGTCGGGCATGTGCCCCTCCCTCTCCTCCGGATCCGCCACCTATGCTCTCAGCTCGTACGAAGTGCCGGGTGACGGGCGAGTGAGGGCGGGCGCGGGGATGACGGAACAGAAGGTGCGCTGGGGGATCCTGGCGACCGGCGGGATAGCGGCGGCGTTCACGGCGGATCTGGTGGATCTGCCGGACGCGGAGGTCGTGGCGGTGGCGTCACGGACCGAGGCGTCGGCGAAGGCGTTCGCGGAGCGGTTCGGGATCGAGCGGGCGTACGGCGACTGGGGCGCGCTGGCCGAGGACGCGGACATCGATGTCGTGTACGTCGCCACCCCGCACGCGGCGCACCGGGCGACCGCCGGGCTGTGCCTGGAGGCCGGGCGGAACGTGCTGTGCGAGAAGGCGTTCACGCTGAACGCGCGCGAGGCGGAGGAACTGGTCGCGCTGGCACGGGAGCGCGGGAGCTTCCTGATGGAAGCCATGTGGATGTACTGCAACCCCCTGATCCGCCGGCTCAAGGCGCTGGTGGACGACGGCGCGATCGGCGAGGTGCGCCACGTCCAGGCCGACTTCGGGCTCGCGGGCCCCTTCCCGCCCAGCCACCGGCTGCGCGACCCGGCCCAGGGCGGCGGAGCGCTCCTCGACCTCGGTGTGTACCCGGTGTCGTTCACCCAGTTGCTGCTCGGGGAGCCCTCGGACGTCGCCGCCCGCGCGACCCTCTCCGAGGAGGGCGTCGACCTCCAGACCGGCGCCCTGCTGTCCTGGGACGGCGGCGCGCTCGCCTCGGTGCACTGCTCGATCATCGGCGGTACGGCGACCTCCGCGTCGGTCACCGGCTCGCTGGGCCGTATCGACGTCCCGTCCGGCTTCTTCTTCCCGGAGCGGTTCGTGCTGCACCGGGACGGCCGTGAGCCGGAGGAGTTCACGGCCGAGGCCAGCCCGCGCAACAGCCTCAAGCACGAGGCGGTCGAGGTGATGCGGGCGCTGCGGGCCGGCGAGACCGAGTCACCGCTGGTGCCGCTGGACGGCACGCTCGCGGTGATGCGGACCATGGACGCGATCCGGGACCGGGTCGGCGTCCGCTACCCGGGAGAGCTCGCCCGGGAGGCCGTCACGCCGGCTTGAGCCCCGGGTCCCCCACCTCCGTGACGAAGGAGGCGGCCGTGGTGATCGGCGCCCCGGGGGTGGTGACGTAGGGCAGCATCTTGAAGTCGGCGCGCGCCTGGGACCGGTCGAGGGTGACCGTGGTGTAGCCGCGCCGGCCGTCGTAGAACTTCAGGTGCGGGTTGGCGGACGTGTACGTGGGCCAGTTCGGCGGCTTCTCGGCCCCGTCCCTGCCGCTGGCGACCGAGGTGGTGACGATCTCGGTGCCGAGGGTGCGGGAGGCGGGGTCGTCGAAGTCGTCCTTGATGTCGAAGGCGTACCCGACGTGCACGTCGCCGGTGAGGACCATCAGGTTCTCGACCCCGGCCGCCTTGGCGCCGTCCAGGATGCGGCGACGGGAGGCCGGGTAACCGTCCCAGGCGTCCATGGAGAGTTCGGCGACGGGGTTGAGGTCCAGCCGGCGCTGGGAGAAGCAGACCTGCTGGGCGACGACGTTCCACACCGCCTGCGACGCGTTCCAGCCGCCGAGCAGCCAGTTCTCCTGTGCCGTGCCGGTCATGGTCCGTGCCGGGTCCTCGGACTCGGGGCCCGGGACGTGCCGGGCCCCGCCGTAGGCCTGGTCGGAGCGGTACTGGCGGGTGTCGAGGACGTCGAACTGGGCCAGCGGGCCCCACTGGAGCCGTCGGTAGAGCTGCATGTCGGGCCCGATGGGCAGCTGGGGCGCGCGCAGCGGCTGGTTCTCCCAGTAGGCGCGGTAGGCGGCGGCGCGGCGCAGCAGGAACTGCTCGGGCGGGACGTCGTTCTCGGGGACGGAGCCGGCGTAGTTGTTCTCGGTCTCGTGGTCGTCGAAGGTGACCACGAAGGGGTGCCTGGCGTGGGCGGCCCGCAGGTCGGGGTCGGTCTTGTAGAGGGCGTAGCGCAGCCGGTAGTCCTCCAGCGTCATGGCCTCCTTGTTGAACCCGGGCGGCAGCACCTGGTCGGTGTACTTGCGGGCGCCGCCGGCCCCGTTCACGGCGTACTCGTAGAGGTAGTCGCCGAGGTGGAGGACGAGGTCGACGTCGTCCTGGGCGAGGTGGCGGTGGGCCGTGAAGTAGCCGTCGTGGTAGGCCTGGCAGGAGACGGCGGCCAGGGTCAGGGAGGAGACCGGGGTGCCGGCGGCGGGCGCGGTGCGGGTACGGCCGGTCTCGCTGAGCCAACCGCCCGCCCGGAAGCGGTAGTACAGGACGCGGCCGGGGGTCAGGCCCTCGGCCTCGACGTGCACGGTGTGGTGGAACTCCGGGTGCGCGACGGCCGTGCCCCTGGCGATGACCAGCGCGAACGTCTCGTCCAGGGCCACCTCCCAGTCGACGTCGACGCGTTCGGCGGGCAGTCCGCCGTCGGGCTGGTAGGGGGCGGGCGCGAGCCGGGTCCACAGGACGACCGAGCCGGGCTGCGGATCCCCCGAGGCGACGCCGAGCGTGAAGGGGAAGTCGGTGATGCGGGCCGCGTCGAGTTCGGCGGCGGCCGCCGTACCGGTCGCGGGCAGGTCGACGGCGAAGGCGAGTGCGGCGGCTGCGGCGGTCAGGCTCAGGAAGCGCCGACGGCCGATGTGGCGGGCGGCGGCGCGCAGTTCACGGCGGTCCGTGTGCGACCGGCCGGGTGTGATGGTCATTCTTTTTCCTCCCGTCACAGTTGAGGGAGGAGAGCGGCGCGAAGCTGCGCCGACACACGCGCACCGGGGCGACAGCACCCGGATGGCGGACAGGCACTTCCGTATCGCGGAGGTTCATTTACGCTGCGCGCTCATGGACATCCAAAGGACGAGGATCGCCGTGGTGACCGGAGCGGGCTCCGGGATCGGCCGCGCCGTCGCCGTGGAACTGCTGCGCACGGGCTGGTCGGTGGCGCTGGCCGGGCGACGAACCGAGACACTCCAGGAGACGGCGGCCCTGGTGCCCGAGAGCGCCTGTCTCGCCGTACGGACGGACGTCTCACAGCCCGACGACGTGGCCGCGCTCTTCACCGCGGCCGTGGAGCGCTTCGGCCGGGTCGACCTGCTGTTCAACAACGCGGGGACGTTCGGGCCCGGCGGGGTGCCCGTGGAGGAGCTGCCGTACGACGCGTGGCGGCACGTGGTGGACACCAACCTCAACGGGGCGTTCCTGTGCGCGCAGGCGGCGTACCGGCAGATGAAGGAGCAGGACCCGCAGGGCGGCCGGATCATCAACAACGGGTCCATCTCGGCCCATACGCCCCGCCCGCACTCGGTCGCCTACACCGCGACCAAGCACGCCCTGACCGGGCTCACCAAGTCACTGTCGCTGGACGGGCGGCCGTACGGGATCGCGGTGGGGCAGATCGACATCGGGAACGCGGCGACCGACATGACCGCGCGCATGCAGACCGGCGCACTCCAGGCCAACGGCGAGGTCGCGCCCGAGCCGGTGATGGACGTCGCCGACGTGGCGCGCACGGTACGGCACATGGCGGAGCTGCCGCTGGCGGCGAACGTACAGTTCGCGACGGTGCTGGCGACGGCGATGCCGTACGTGGGACGTGGGTGAGGGTGGTGTTGCGGTTGCGGTGGAGGGCGCGATCTGCACAACCGGAATCTGTTAATCCGGTCCATTCGGGCCGGTGACGGGCTTATGCTCTACATCTCCTTCATCAGAGCTTCACATCTGGAGCAGTGAGCTCCCGTAGACCGAACCCGAGGGGGGAGGCGGCAGCCGTCCCGCCACACCGGATGGGGGTGGGCCTCGCGAGCGACCGCGAGGGACACACCGGTGGGCGGCACGGCTGCCGCACCGTCGCAGGCGGCGCGCACATTCTCAGCTCGCGCACATCGCCTCTCAGCTCCCGCACATCCCTTCCTCACGGCCACTCAACATTTCGTCCCTACCTTGAGGCCGCGCCCACAGCGGGCGCCACGAACCTCGAGGAACGGGATGTTTGGCATCTATCTCAAGCGCGAGCTGGGCCGGCGCAAGAAGGCCGCCCTGGTCGTCGCACTGGGTCTGGCGCTCGGAATCGCGCTGGTCATCACCGTCACCTCGGTGTCGGCCGGCATGACACAGGCGCAGGACAAGGTCCTGAAGTCGCTGTACGGCCTCGGCACCGACATGACCGTCACCAAGGCGCGCTCCGCACCCACCGGCGACAGCTCGGGCAGACCGAACTTCGAGTTCGACGCCCGGTCCGACGACAGCGACGAGGAACAGAGCTCGGACCGTGTGATGACCCAGGGCGGCCAGGCCCTCAAGGCCGCGCTGGTGACGAAGGTCGCCCAGCAGGACGGCGTGGCGAACGCGGTCGGCGCGATCACCCTGAACGTCACCAAGGTCAACGGCTCCTTCACCCAGGGCAAGGCCCAGTCCACGACCGGCCAGTCCCAGGGCCAGGGCGGTCCCGGTGGCGGCAGCGGCGGCAACAGCACGGCGGCCCCGCAGGTGCAGGGCGGCGGTGCCTCCTTCGACGTCAACTCCTACTCGGTCGCCGGCGTCGACGTCACCGACCAGACCCTCGGCCCGCTGGCCGGCATGGAGATCACCTCGGGGAAGACCTTCACCGCCGCGCAGACCAACGCCAAGGTCGCGGTGCTCAGCACGTCGTACGCCAAGGAGAACTCCTACAAGGTCGGCAAGACCCTCAAGATCTCCGGCACCACGTACACCGTCATCGGTATCGCGACGGCCTCCAGCAGCGAGTCCACCACCGACGTCTACCTGCCGCTGAAGCAGGCCCAGACGCTGGCCGACGCCAAGAACCAGGTCACCACGATCTACGTCAAGGCGACCGACTCGCAGCGGATCGACGCCGTCAAGTCGACGATCCAGAAGAACATCTCCGGGACGACGGTGACGACCTCGGCGGACCTCGCGGAGACCGTCTCCGGCTCCCTGTCCACCGCCTCGGACCTCGCCACCAGCGTCGGCACATGGCTGTCCGTCGCGGTGCTCGCCGCCGCGTTCCTGGTGGCCGCGCTGTTGACCTCCTCGGCGGTGTCGCGCCGGGTGCGTGAGTTCGGCACGCTGAAGGCGCTCGGCTGGCCGAGCCGCCGGGTGACCCGGCAGGTCGTCGGCGAGTCCCTCGTCAACGGCCTGCTCGGCGGCGCCCTCGGCATCGGCCTGGGCCTCGCGGCCGCGTACACGGTGACCGCGATCAGCCCGACGCTGACCGCGCAGGTCGGCAGCACCGGCGGTGGCGGCGGGGGCGGCATGGGCGGGCCCGGTGGCGGGGGCCCGGGACAGCAGTCGGCCCAGAACACCATGGAGATCGCGCTCTCCGCGCCCGTCTCCCTCACCACCATCGCCCTCGCGGTGGGCCTGGCGGTCACCGGCGGTCTGATCGCCGGCGCGATGGGCGGCTGGCGCGCGTCGCGGATGCGCCCGGCGGACGCGCTGCGCAGCGTGTCGTAGCCCTCGTCCTTCTCCGACCTCCTCACGTCCTCACGTCCTCACGGAGCACCCATGTACAGACTGACCGGCGTCACCAAGCGCTACCTGCGCGGCAAGGAGACCGTGGAGGCCCTGCGCGGCGTCGACCTCACCATCGAGGACGGCGACCAACTCGTCATCCAGGGCCCCACCGGTGGCGGCAAGTCCACCCTGTTGCAGATGATCGGCGGCCTCGACCGGCCGACCGAGGGCAGCGTCGAGCTGGACGGCGTGGACCTCGCGAGGATCAGCGAGGCCAAGCTGACCCGGCTGCGGGCCGAGAAGATCGGCATCATCTTCCAGTCCTTCAACCTCATCCCGACGCTCACCGCGCAGGAGAACGTCGAGACGGCGCTGGTCCCGCTGGGAGTGAAGCCGGCCGAACGGCGGGCCCGCGCCGCGGAGGCCCTGCGGTCCGTGGGGCTCGGCGAGCGACTCTCGCACGCGCCCGCGGAGTTGTCCGGCGGGCAGCAGCAACGCGTCGCCATCGCACGGGCGTTGGTGAAGAAGCCGAAGGTGCTGCTGGCCGACGAGCCCACCGGCAACCTCGACGAGTCGATGCGGGACGAGATCATGGGGCTGCTCGAAGGGCTGTGGCACGAGTACGAGTTGACCTTCATCATGGTCACGCACGACTCGTCGATCGCTCGGCGGGCGCCGCGGCTGGCGACCATCGAGGCGGGGCGGATCAGCCTGACCGAGCAGCCGCGGCAAGCGTCGTACGCGCAGCACTAGGAGCGGCGCCGCTCACCGTTCGAGGAGGCGGTCGATCTCGGTCAACTGGTCGGCGCTGAGCGGCCCTTTCTCCATCGCCCCCGCGTTCTGCTCCGCCTGCTCGACGGAACGGAACCCGGGAATCGGCACCGTGCGCGGGCTGCGCGCCCAGATCCAGGCCAGGGCGCCCTGGGCGAGGGTGCGGCCGTTGCTGGTGAGAAGGGAGCGCAGGGCGTCGACGCGGGCCAGCCAGTCGGCGTCGGCTCCTTCGGTGGTGAAGCCCCGCATCCAGGCCGGGGGCGTGCTGCGGATGTCGCCGGAGTCCTGGGGTCCCTGGCGCTTGCCGGCCAGCAGGCCCATCGCCAGCGGACTGCGGTTGATGCTCGCGAGGTCCGACTCCTCGCACAGGGCGAGCATCTCGGGGGCGTCCTGAAGGACGTTCAACGCGTGCTGGACGGCCACACAGTGCTTCCCCTCGGCGAACACCGCGGCGCGGGCCGGGTCGTCGGTGCTCCAGGCGTAGGCGCGGATGAGACCCTCGCGCACCAACTCCTCGCAGGCGTCGCGCAGTCGGGCGCCGTGCTCGGGGTGGGCGTCGGAGAGATGGAACTGGTACAGGTCGACGTAGTCGGTGTCGAGGCGGGCGAGGGAGGCCGTGAGAGCCTCGCGGAGGTACTCCGTCGAGGCGTCCTGCCCGTTGAGCGTGCGGGTGCGCTCGTCGAAGAGGTTGCCCCATTTGGTGGCGACGACCACCTCCGCACGGCGCTTGCCGAGGGCGCGGCCCAGCACCCGCTCGCTGTGCCCGGTGCCGTAGACGTCGGCGGTGTCGAAGAAGGTCACGCCGAGGTCGAGGGCGCGCCGGATCGCCCGTACGGACTCGTCGTCGTCGACCTTGCCCCAGCCGAGGGGCTGCCCGTCGAGGGTGGACCACTCACCGCCGATGGCCCAGCAGCCGAAGCCGAGCGGGCTGACGTCGATGCCGCTGCGGCCCAGAGTCCGGTGTGTGTGCGCGTTCGTGTCCATGGGAGGGACGCTAGGAGTTGAAGCGCGCTTCAGGGCAAGGGTCTGCGGGAGGTCTTTTCGCCAGGCAGGTCTCGTGGCTACGCCGGCCTTGTGGCTAGGCCTGTCCGGTCTCGAAGCGAGTGATCTTCTCGCCGTCCACCTCGAAGTGCCACTTGGTACGCATCTCGCCCCAGGTGTCGTTGCTGTAGCGGGCGATGAGGTCGCGGCCGCCGCGGGACTCGTTGTCGACCTCCAGGTGACCGTGGGAGGAGAAGATCTCCCGGTCGACCCAGTCGTCGAGGTCACGGTCGGAGCCGTCGTCCGACATGGTCGCGCCAGGGGCGAGGAGGGCCATGAAGCCGTCGCGGTCGTGCGCGTTGACGGCGGTGACGAAGGCGCGGACCGCGGGGTCGCTGAGCTTGCCGGTCTGAATCGTCATGCCAGCCAGACTCACACCGCCCTCCCGGGCCCGCCACCCGAACGGCGGCGCGGGTGGCTCCCTCAGCTGTCAGGAGTGCGACGGTGGAGACGCGAGGGGGGTGTTCCTGTCCAACTCTCCCGGGAGTCATCGTGACCTCACACGCTTCGTCGTACGACCGCCGTGATCTGGGCCTGCTGTTGCTCCGGCTGGGGACCGGGGGCGTGCTGGCCGCGCACGGCGCGCAGAAGCTGCTCGGCTGGTTCGGCGGCCACGGCATCGAGGGGACCGGCCAGTTCATGGAGTCCGTCGGCTACTCCCCCGGCAAGGCGAGCGCCACCGCGGCGGGTCTCGCGGAGGCGGGTGGCGGCACCCTGCTGGCACTGGGCCTGGCGACCCCGGCCGCGGGCGCGGCGGCCGCCGGCGGCATGGCGGGCGCGGCGGCCGTGCACGCCCCCAACGGCTTCTTCAACCAGTCCGGCGGCTTGGAGTACGCCGCGACGCTGGGGCTGGCCGCGACGGGGCTGGCGATCACGGGCCCCGGCCGCCTCTCCCTCGACCACGCCCTCGGGCACGTTCTGGACCGGGGCTGGATGGTGCCCACCGCTCTGGCGGCCACGGCCGCGGTGACGGCGGTGGTCGTGGGCGCGCGCAACCGCCGGCTCCAGGAGAGGGAGAGGGGGGAGCAGGAGGCGCTGTTCGAGGAGTAGGGGCGGGGCGCCTACGCGGATCGTGAACCCGCTCTCCTACGATGCCCCCGTGACCGTCCCCGAGCAGCACCCCGCGCACCCGCCCCTACGGGGGTGGCGGGCGCTGCTCGTGCTGGCCCTGCTGGCGGGACTGATGGGCATGCACGCCCTGGCGCCGGGTGCGGCCGTGGCGAACGGCCACGCGCATCCCGCTCCCTTGGTCGCCGTCTCCGTGCCGGCCGCCCACGGCGACTGCGACGGCGCGGGCCACTGCGGCACGGGCCATGTCTCACACGCCGACACGACCTGTGCGGCGGCTGCGGTGAGCGGCGGGCCGGTGCTGCCCGCTCTGGTACCCGACCCGGTCGCCGACGTCGTACGAGACGACTCGCGGTGCGCGTACGTCGGCTCGGCCCCCGACAGCGCCCGCGCACCCCCGTCCCTGGCGGAACTCCAACTCCTGCGGATCTAGACACCGCTCGGCGCACCGGGCGGTGCGCAGAGGCATGTCCAGATCCCTTTGACCAACAGGAGTTCAAGCATGAGCACCATCCGTACGCGCCGCGCCGCCCTGACGGCGGTGACGGTCACCGCCGCACTCGTCCTCACGGGGTGCGGCGGCAAGGACAGCGACAGCGGGCACGGGAGCAGGAGTGGGGGCGGGCGTGGGCACAACTCCCCCTCGCCGAGCGCCGCTTCCCACAACGCCCAGGACGTCTCCTTCGCCCAGGGCATGATCCCGCACCACCGCCAGGCACTGGAGATGGCGGAACTGGCCGCCGACCGGGCCTCCTCCCCCGAGGTCAGGAGCCTGGCGGCGCGGATCGAGAAGGCCCAGGACCCGGAGATCGAGACGATGACGGGTTGGCTGAGGTCCTGGGGCGAGACCGTCCCGAACGCGGCGCACGGCTCGCACTCCGGCATGCCCGGCATGATGGACGGCGCCGCCATGACCGAGCTGGAGAAGGCGTCCGGCAAGGCCTTCGACACGCGGTTCCTGACGCTGATGGTCGAACACCACGAGGGCGCGGTCGAGATGGCCGAGACGCAGAAGGCGAAGGGCGCGTACAAGCCCGCCACCGCCATGGCCGACGACATCGTCACCGCGCAGTCCGCCGAGATCGAGGAGATGGACAAGCTCCTCGATCCCGCCGAGGACTGAGCGGACCGTGCCAAGCTGCGTCCATGAGTGACCCGGACCCCGACATCTGGTCGGGCATCGACGACTTGTGGACGTGGCTCGACTCCCACCGCCCGCTCGACGGACGCCAGGACCTCCTCCTACGGATGCTGAAACTGTCGGAGGAGGTCGGCGAGGTGGCCGAGGCGGTGATCGGCGCGATGAACCACAACCCGCGCAAGGGCGCCTCCCACACCTGGGACGACGTCCAGAGCGAACTGTGCGACGTCGTGATCACGGCCCTGGTCGCCCTGCGCACGCTGACACCGGACACGCGGGGGGTGTTCGAACGGCACCTGACCCGAGTCAGAGAGCGCTCACTGGGTCCTCTGTAGGCTGGTGACGATGGTGGGGTGAGATGAGACCCCCTCGGCCGATTCAAACTCAAACCGCTTTAACGTTTCCACAGGTCAGCAGCTTGCTCAGTGATCACTCAATCGCGGCGATGCACGCCGATCCACGCAACTCCCACCGTGTGTGGATGCGGTTGCTCCGAGTGCTCATCGGAACATTGCCTGGAGGAACCGTCTTGCTCTCGCGCCACGTCACGCGCCTCTTCTCCGCCCTGACCGCTACGGCAGCCCTCGCCCTCATCACGCCGACAGCCGCGCACGCCACGGCAATTGGATCCACCCCCGTACGTACCTTCGAGTACAGCGTGGGCGGAATGGCGATGAAGGTGCCGACGGGGTGCATGTTCACCCACATCATCCGCGGCAGCGGAAAGAAGATCACCTATCAGAACGCGGGCGTCGACTGCGCCTTCGTCGCCGCCCTCAGCACCGGCTTCTGCAACTGGCGTATCGACTTCACCTACGCCGACACCAACAACCGCACCTACCGCACGTCACGCGGCAAGACACACAGCGAGTGCAAGATCGATCCGATGCACAACAACTCTCCGCAGAGGCTCCCTCGTTACGGCAGAGCGTGCGCTCATCTCCACGTCAACGGGGTGCGCCGCGTCAGCCAGTGCCACCACATCACGAAGTGAGCCTTCATGATCGAGCAGCAACAGGGGAAGATCACGGACCAGGCGTGGGAAACCCGACGGCGCCGAGCCGGCATCGCCGCCTTTCTCGTGGGCCTGGTGATCACCCTCGCGTTCTTCGCGTTCTTCCCCGGACTGCCTCATGTCATCGATTGGGGAGCGATTCTCGCAGCCATCGCCGTGGGGGCCCTTGCCCGATGGTCTTGCCAGTCCCGGATGACGAAGGCGGCACCGAAGAATCCGGAAGGCCCGTGATCACGTCGGTCTGGTCCGGCGTTCGGAGGACTGAACAAGCCCGTACCCGAGAAGCGGCAGACGAGTTGGGCTGCAGGCCGTAGAGGATCGCCACAGCACTATGCCCAGCACAAACATGCCGGTCGGCCACGCCTGCGGCTACGTTAACGCGCACAGCCCTCGCCCCCATTCGTCAGCCTTCACCATGGGGCGGCGGTGCATGGTGGCGCGAAACTGTCCTTCATCCCGGTCTCGGCTAGGCCGTGATTGCCCGTCATGAGCGGGCTCCACTACGCTGCGCCTCAGAACGAACACCACTCTGCGACCGGGCTCCGCTCGGCGTGGAACCTCCTATGGCCGTCCCCCAAGGATTTGGGGTCGGCCATAGCTGTTTGTGCATCCAGGGGGAAGGTCTTGCACCTGTGCTATCTCGATGAGTCCGGGACCGGGCAGGTCCTCAACCCCGCCGTGGCCGACTCCGTTCCGGTCATGGTGATCGGCGGATTCACTGTGCCGGAGAGCCAGATCAAGGGCCTCGCCTGGGACTTCATCGCACTCAAGAAGCAGTTCCGGCCGGAACTGCGCAAGCTGCCCGCCTTGAGCCAGGTCGTACACCATGAGATCAAGGGCGAGACGATACGCAAGTCCTTCCGCCGGCCGGGGCGCAACCAACGGCGTATGGCGCACGGCCTGCTCGACCATCTCCTGACGATCCTGGAACGGCGCGACTGCAGGGTCATGGCTCGTATCTGGGTGAAGCAGGACGGTGTCGTCAACGACGACGCGGCCATGTACGCGGCTTCGGTGACCGCTCTGTGCGCGAACTTCGAGCACTATCTCGCTGAGCGCTCCAGCAGCGGCATCGCCGTGCTGGACAGTCGCAACCCCAGCGACAACGTCGGCAACGTGCACTGCGTGACGACCAGAAAGTTCGCCAAGGGCGGCGACCCGCTGCCCCACCTGCCCGAGTCTCCGGTCTTCGGCCACAGCGACACACACTTGGGCCTTCAGATCGCTGATCTCCTGGTGAGCGCCGTACTGGCCCCGTCTGCAGCCGTGACATACGCCGGTGACCTGACCGGCAATGTCCACTGTCACCCCGGGTTCGTCGAGGTGCGGGACCGGCACTGTCCCCGTCTCGGAAAACTCCAACACCGCTATCAGGCCCCAACGGGCAAGTGGACAGGCGGGATCGTCGTCTCAGATGCCCGCGGGCATCAGTCGGCGGGCAAGCTGTTCGCTCCAGCGGTCACCGCCGTGACTGCGCCAATGGTGGGCATCCCCGGGCAGGGTTCCCCTCTCGACCTGGCTACCGCTGCCACGTCCCCCGGACCGTCCTCCCCTGCGACGTGACTTCCGGGCCCCTGCTCAGCAGGGCACGGTGCTGAACTGGAACGGCGTGGCAAGACCGTGCTGAATTCGAGCCCTTCAAGGCCTGTTCATGCACCGCAGGAAGCAGAGTCGAGCGACTATCGCCCTCCCCGTGCTTGCTTGGAGACCCTGGCTCGATCTTGCCCCCACGGCTCCGAGTCGAGCTAACGTTGCTCGCTGTCATCGCGGCCCGCCAGGCTTCCGCTCTCCAGGACATGCCTCCACCCGCAAGGGATTTGGTGTGCCGTGGGGGAAGTCCTTGTCGTCCTATCTGCTCCGGGAATCTGCTGCCTCGTTGGCCGAAGAGGTCAAGCGCCAACCTGGAACGGCTCATCGTCCGCTGACCGAACGGCTGATCCTGGCCTACAAGGACAAGCACAAGCGGAAGAAGGGCAAGGACCAGGACGGGACGCCTCCGGCGAACAGTCTTGTCGAGGCCTGGGAGAACAGTCTTCCTCCCGTGATCAATGCCCTGGTCGAGCGGGGTCTTGGTCAGGTGGAGGTGTTCATAGAGTTCGGGCTTCCGCACACCAACGCCGAGGTGGACGTGCTCCTGGCCGGCGTGCACCCGGGCAGCGGCGGACCCTCGTACGTGTTGATCGAGCTGAAGCAGCAACGTTCCGCCACCGTCCACCCGGAGCGGTCGGTCGCCGTCGATCTCGGCTTCACCAACTGGAAGCTGCATCCGGTCCGGCAGGTACAGAAGTACTGCGACTACCTGGTGCAGTACAAAGCCGCTCTGCGCGGCAAGCCCGAGAGCGTCGTCGGAGCCGTGCTGATGCACAACGCTCACGACGATGACGTGCGAGAGCTGTTCAAGCTTCCGGAGAGCGAGCACGGACGGCTCTACACCATGGACCGGCTCGAGCCGTTCCGGAAGATGCTGGGTGCGCGGTTGGCCGCACTGCCGGGTGGAGAGGCCGCCCAGGTGCTGCTCGACTCCCCTGAGTACGACCCTCCGAAGATCGCCGACGTCAACCTTCCCGCGCGTATGGGGCCGCCGGAGCGCTTCGAACTGCTTGACGAGCAGGAGTTGGCGCACCAGGACGTACACGAGGCGGTGCGACGGGTCCACGAGGGCGGCACCAAGGAAGTCATCATCGTCCGGGGTGGCCCGGGCAGCGGCAAGAGCGCCATCGCGCTCGAACTCCGGCGCACCCTCGACCAGGCGGGCTGGAACGTCGTTCACGCCTCGGGTGCCAAGGCGCTGACCCTGACCCTTCGCGAGACCTACGCGCAGAACGCGCCGCGTGGCATGAAGGGAAAGCTGAAGAAGGAGGCCACACGGCTGTTCACCTACTTCAACCAGCTGAAGAAGTTGCCGCCGGACAGCTGTGATGTGGTTATCTGCGACGAAGCGCACCGCATTCGTCGCCACTCCGTCGACCGGTACACGCCCCGCGAGGAACGGGAGAACGCACGTCCCCAAGCCGACGAGATCATAGAGGCGGCACGCGTCCCGGTCTTCCTGCTCGACGACTGGCAGTCCCTGCGCCCCGGCGAGGTCGGTACCGCCGAGTACCTGATCGAGCGTGCGAAGGCGTTGGGGCTTCGACACACCCTCATCGACCTCGGCGGCATGTTCCGGGCCCAGGGAAGCGCCTACTACCGGGACTGGGTGCTGAAGCTGCTCAGCGTGGGCGTGCACACCCCTCAGGTCTGGGTGCCCGACGGGCGGATGCAGGTTCACCTCGCCGACTCTCCACAGGAAATGACGGACTTCCTTGAAGAGCGTCGACTCACAGGGGCGAGCACGCGAATCGTCGCTGGTTTCTGCTGGCCGTGGAGCAATCCGGACGAGAACGGCGAGTTGGTCCCGGACGTCTCCATCGACGGTTGGCAGCAGCCCTGGAACGTGAAGAGCGGCCATGCCGTGGAGGGCGCACCCGATGCCGATTTCTGGGCTACCGACCCGCGGGGAACCGGGCAGGTCGGTTGCGTCTACACCGCCCAGACCTTCGAGTTCGACTGGGTGGGCGTGATCATCGGCCCCGATCTCGTCTGGCGTGAGGGCCGCTTCGTCGTCGACCGGACCGCCACCCATGACCCGGAACTGCGGCCCAGGACGATCGACGAGGCCGACATCAACCGCTGCGTCCGTAACGCCTACCACGTCCTGCTGACCCGCGGGATCATGGGTGTCGTGATCTACTCGACGGACGAGGCCACGCGGGACGCTCTGCGCGGGCATGTGATCACCTCGGTGCAGCATCCGCTGCCCAAGCAGATGCGCAAGATAGTCAGCCCGTGACGACGTTATTCCGCCAGTTCGCCCGGCAGGCCGTTCGGTAGCATTCGATCAATCGTCATTGCGGCCCGCCGGGCTTCCGCCTCAGGACATGCCCCCACCCGCACGAGACACTTCGTGCTGCCTGGGGGCATTTTCTTGCTGTTCCGTGACTCCGCCACCGCGGTCGCTGCCCGCCGTCTCGAAGGGTCGCTGGGCCTGTATCTCACCGAGCAGTTCACTCGGGTGCACGGGTACAGGCCGAGCATGGCGGAGACACGCTCCTGGGACCGGAGCATCCCGGCACTCACCGACGCGCTGCTCGACGCAGGGCTCGGCCAGGTGGAGGTGTTGCTGGAGTACGGGCTGCCGTTGACCAGCAAGCGGGCCGATGCGGTTCTCGCCGGAGTCCATCCCCGGACCGGTGAGCCCTCGTATGTCGTCGTTGAGCTCAAGCAGTGGAGCGAGGCTCACCCCGACGATGATGATCCTCTGCTGTGCGTCCTGGACGACTACCCCCGCCCGGTCCTCAACCCCATTGAGCAGGTCCGCGGTTACTGCGACTACCTCGTCGCCTTCAATGGGGCGCTGGCTCAGCATCCCGAGCGCATTTCGGGCGTTGCCTACCTGCACAACGCAACCGCGTTCGGCGTGTCCGGCCTCGACGAGGTCGAACTCAGTGAACGCGGTCGCATGTTCACGGCGGACAGGCGCGGGGACTTTCTCGCATACCTGCAGTCGAAGCTGAGCGCCGCATCCGGAGCCGAGGCAGCCGACGAGTTGTTGCTCGCCAAGGTCCAGCCCTCGAAGCACTTGATGGCCGTCGCCGCGCAGGAGGTGCGCGAGCGGGAGCAATTCGTCCTTCTCGATGAGCAGCGTGTGGCGTACGAGACCGTACTGAGGGCCGTCGAGCGAGCGCACGAGGCTGATCACAAAGAGGTTGTGATCATCACGGGCGGGCCTGGAACCGGCAAGAGTGTGATCGCCCTGTCGCTCCTCGGGGAGCTGTACCGGCGTGGAGTCCCCGCTCTGCACGCGACCGGCTCGCAGTCGTTCACGAAGACCATGCGCAAGGTGGCCGGCGCGCGGAAGCCCGAAGTGCGAGACCTCTTCAAGTACTTCAACAGTTTCGTGGCCGCCAAGCGCAACAGTCTGGACGTGCTGGTGTGCGACGAGGCCCATCGCGTGCGGGAGACGTCCGCCAGCCGTTTCACCCCGGCGTCACAGCGCACCGGTAAGCGCCAGCTCGAGGAACTGATCGACGTGGCCCGCGTGCCCGTCTTCCTCCTGGACCAGCATCAGGTCGTACGGCCCGGGGAGACGGGCACCGTCGAGGAGATCAAGGCAGCCGCCGCGCAGAAGGATCTGCAGTGCCGCATGGTGGAGCTGGACAGCCAGTTCCGCTGCGGTGGAAGCGATGCGTACCTGCGGTGGGTCGTGCGGTTGCTGGGGCTGGAGGGCGACGGGGCCGTCGTTTGGGAGCCCGATGGTCGGATGCAGCTCGATGTCGCCGACTCCCCGGAGGAGTTGGAAGCGCTCTTGGAGGAGAAGCGGTCTGAGGGGTACGGAGCCAGATTGTCAGCCGGGTTCTGTTGGCGCTGGTCGGATGCCAAGCCCGGCGAGCCGCTTCCCACCGATGTTCAGATCGGCGACTGGGCCCGGCCCTGGAACCTCAAGGGTGAGCGGTCGATCATGGGTGCACCGCCATCAGCGCTCTGGGCCACTGACCCTGCGGGCTTCGGCCAAGTCGGCTGCGTCTACACGGCTCAGGGCTTCGAGTACGACTGGAGCGGCGTGATCATCGGCCCCGACCTCGTCTGGCGGGAGAACGGCTGGGTTGTCGACCGAGCCGCTTCGAAGGACCCCGCCCTGCGGAGGGGCAACGGCAAGGCTGCGGCATCGGACATCGACGTGGATCGGCTGATCCGCAACACGTACAAGGTGCTCTTGACACGTGGCATGGTCGGCACAGCCATCTACTCGACGGACCCGGAGACCCGGGCGAAACTGCGTGAGCTGGTGAAGTCCGGGAGATCAACTGCCACAGCTCCCAGCGCGGCACAGCGCCGCTAGGTCAACTGCTACGGCCGCGACCGCGGGATGAAATCTCCTGGCTCGTCACGCTTGCGGTCCACCGGATCGATCACTCGATGTACAACTCGCTCCGTCATGCCTTTGGAGTAAGCAGAGCCGTCAGAGGGCCCCGTCAGCCGGGACGTCGTAGGACGGCTCAGCCATCGGGGCGGGACCCGGATCCTCCAGGACGGCGGTCGCTCATGGCTTCGTACGAAGCCGCGCGCTCCCGTTGGAACCGGTACGGAACGGGGTCTTGTCTCTCCCCCGACAGACAAAAAACAGGGGCTGACCAGCATGTTCACTGGCCAGCGGACCGAAAGGCAGACGAGTCGGGCTGTACGCCGGGTTCTGTTCCGAGGGGTTCTCGCGAACCCCCCGGCGACGGCCATCCATCTAGGGCCGGCGTTGCCGCCGGCCTCGTGCGGTCTACCCGGGGACTCGGGCGGGCAGCCCTCGAACGTTCCCGCAGAGTCGCCGAGGCGGCTCCTTTTGACCTTGCTCCGGGTGGGGTTTACCTAGCTGCCCAGGTCACCCTGGGCACTGGTGGTCTCTTACACCACCGTTTCACCCTTACCGAGGACCGAGGTCCCCGGCGGTCTGTTTTCTGTGGCACTGTCCCGCGGGTCACCCCGGGTGGCCGTTAGCCACCACCCTGCCCTGTGGAGCCCGGACGTTCCTCGGGAAGCCCCCGTCAAGGGACTCCACGCGGCCGTCCGCCCGGCTCGTCTGCCGTGGTGACCATGGTACCGGCCCCTCGCTCCTCGCCGGACCGGCCCGCGGGGCCCAGCGGCGTCCTGGCCCACCGCCGCCTCCTGTCCGCCGACCTCAGGGTGCAGCGCCGGGCTGTCAGAGAAAGTCCGCTGTCTCCATGTCGAAGGCGAAAGGCTCGGGGAGCGTGAGCGGCTTGCCGAAGGGGCGGGTGCAGTGCTCCCGGTAGTCGCCTTTCTCCGGGTCACTGAACAGCGTGACCGACGACGCCTCGCGGTCGATCAGCAGGTAGAGCGGGATGCCGCCGCGGGCGTAGCAGCGGCGCTTGGCCTCACGGTCGGCCTTGGGCTTGGTGGACGTCACCTCCAGGACCATGGCGACGCCGTCGCAGGGCATCCAGGAGTCGGCGCCACGGTAGAGCCGTAGCTCCGTGGGAGCGAACGTGCCGTCCGGGATCACGTGGTCTTTCGGACAGCCGTCTCCGCTCTTCAGCTTCAGCCCCTTGTTCCCCGAGAACTGCATGTCGGTCCGGGACCTCCTGATCACCTGGTTCACGATCAGTCCGATGCAGTCCTCGTGATCCCCGTCCGGCGGCGGTGTCACAACGATCTCCCCGTCGATCAGCTCGGCCCGGAAACCCTCCGGTGTGTCCAGGGCGAGAAAGCCCTCCAGCAGGACCTCCTCCTGCGTGAGCGGCTCGTGGGCCATGGCAGTCATGTCACGCCCCTCCTTCTGTCGCTCGCCAGACTGGGACATCGGAAGATCACCTGTCCGTGAGATCGGGAACCCTCCCTCGATCGTGGCACAGCGTTCCGGTCGCCGTCAGGCACGCCGGGCCGCTGTCTTGACCCTGCCGCGGCGTCAACGTCTCTACTGGTCCCATGCGGATCGGAGAACTCGCCGCCGCCGTCGGCGTCACCACGCGGACCGTGCGGCATTACCACCATCAGGGGTTGTTGCCGGAGCCCGAGCGGCTCGCGAACGGCTATCGGGACTACACGCTCAGGCATGCCGTCGTGCTCGCGCGGATCCGGCGGCTGACGGAGGTGGGGCTGGGGCTGGCCGAGGTGCGGGACGTGCTCGCCGATGACTCCAGGAAGGACCTCGCCGAGATCCTCCAGGAGCTGGACGAGGATCTCGCGCGGCAGGAGGCGGCCGTCCATGAGCGGCGGGTGCGGCTGCGGGCGCTGCTCGACGCCGGCGAGTTGCCCGCCGAGGGGCCCGTCTCCCCCGAACTGGCCTCCCTGTTCCGGGACATGGCGCCACTCGCCGACTCCCCCATGGCCGCCAAGGACCGTGAGGTGCTCGCGCTGATCGAGACCGCCGCCGGGCCCGAGGAGCGGGAGCGGCTGGTCACCGCCGTCGCCTCCGCGCTGGCGTCCCCGCAGGCCGTGGCGCGGGCGAACGAGGCGTACGCGCTGCTCGACGCCCTCGCCGACGCCGCGCCGGACGACCCCCGGGTCGGCGAGGCCGCTCGTACGCTCGCCACCCTCGTCCCCGCCGAGCTGCTCCCCGACACGGGGTCCGGCATCGACCAGGACCACAGCTTCCTGCGCGCCTTCTACGCCGACTTCGCCCCGGCCCAGGCGGAGGCCATCCGCCGCGCCCTGCGCATCCTCACCGGGGACACCCGAGAGGGGGACACGTGAGAACGGCCGCCGCCCTCGTCCGGCATCAGGTGCGGCTGCTCGTCAGCCTTGTCCTCTGGGTGGCTCGGCGGACGCACGGGACCGGCCGGGGCCGGGCCTTTCCGTACGCCCGCGGGGAAGGGCCCTTGATGTTCGGTCTCGCGTTCGCGTGTGTCGTGGAGTCGGTGACGATGGCCGTGCTGCTGCGGGACCTTCCGGCCGTGCACCGGGTCGTGCTCGCGCTCGACGTCTGCACGGTCGTCCTCGTCGTCGGGACGTACGCGGCGAACGTCGTACGGCCGCATGTGCTGGACGGCGGCGCGCTGCGCATCCGTCGCGCCGCGCACATCGATCTGCGGATTCCGCTCACCCAGATCGCCGCCTTACGACGGGAGTTGCGGACCACCCACCAGCGCGCCGAGGGCGAACTCGACCTCGCCGTGGGGGCGCGGACCACCGTCGTCCTCGAACTGGACCGGCCCGTCGACCACTTCACCCTCCTCGGGCGGCGCAGGCCGGTCCATCTCGTCCGCTTCCACGCCGACGACCCCGGCGGTCTCGTCCGCGCGGTCACGCGGGCGCGAAACGCACCTTCATCGGGCGGGAAGGGTCTGCCTGTGTGAGGCGGACGCGCAGGCGCTCGCCCAGGGGCAGTGGCTCGGAGCCCTCCAGGCGGCCGATGACCGCCGGGGACTCCAGTTGCACGGTGCCGACCGCGGGCCGTCGGTCCTCCACGTCCACCACGCAGCCGTCGAACACCTCTCCGACCCGGTCCTTCAGCAGGGCCGCCTCGACGATGTCCACGCAGCCCCGTTCCGCCGCGCCCGCGCGCCGGCCGCCCTCGGCCATCTCGCGCGGCAGGGCGTCGAAGGCAGTCAGCACCCAGTCGGGGACCGCGGTTCCCGCGACGGCCGCCAGGCAGATCTCCGAGGCGTAGCGGTCGGCGAGGCGGCGCAGCGGGGCGGTGCAGTGGGCGTACGGTGCCGCGACCGCCGCGTGGGTGGTGAGGTCGGGCAGGACGCCGTCGCGGAAGACGGTGTAGCCGGCGCCGCGCAGCAGGGTCGTGCACTCCTGGAGGAAGGCCGCGTGGTGCGGGTCGCTCGGGTCCAGGGAGCGGACCAGCGCGGCGTACGACATGTGGTGCGGCCAGTCGATGTGCAGCGCGTGGGCGGTGCGGCGCAGGCGGCCGACCGCGCCGTCGGGGGCGGCGGGGAGGGTGCGCAGGACGCCGGTGCCGTGGGCGAGCATCAGGTCGGCCGCGGCCATGCCGGTCAGGAGGGATATCTGGGCGTTCCAGCCCTCGGCGGGCACTCCGGCGCGGTAGGTCAGTTCGTAGGTGCCGTCCCGCGCCACGATCTCCTGCTCGGGGACCTTCAGCGAGATCCCGCCGCGTTCGACCTCCAGGCGCTCCCGCAGCTCGCCGATCTCCTTCAGCAGGGTCAGCGGTTCCTCGGCCGTCCCCGAGTCGATCTCCTTCTGGACGCTCTCGTAGTCCCGCTTGGCGCGGCTGCGGACCAGGGCGCGGCGGACGTCGACGGCGGCGGTACGGCCCTCGGCGTCGAGGTCGATCGTCCACAGGGCGGCCGGGCGCACCTGGTCCGGCAGCAGGCTGGCGGCGCCCTCGCTCAGCGGCGTCGGGTGCAGGGGGACCTTCTCGTCCGGGAAGTACAGGGTCATCACCCGGCGGTGGGTCTCCGCGTCCAGCGCCGATCCGGGTACGACGAAGGCTGCGACGTCGGCGATGGCGTACCGGACGCGGTAGCCGGTGCCCTTGCGGGCGAGGTGCATCGCCTGGTCGAGGTCGGTGGAGGTGGGCGGGTCGATGGTGAACAGGGGGATGTCGGTGGCGTCGTGCGCCGGGAGGACGGGTGGCCGCTCGGCCTCCGTCACCGCTTCCGGCGGATAGGCGTCCGAGACGTCGAGTTCGGTGCGCAGCGCGGTGAGGGCGGCCCGGAGGGGGGCTTCGGGGGCGCCGGTCACGCGGATGTGGCGGCGAGGCATACAGCGAGGGTAAGCACATCGGGGGCCCGTACGCTGTCCGGGAGCTCTACAGAAGGAGAACCACCCGTGCTTGTCCTGCTGCCGCCGTCCGAAGGCAAGGCCTCCTCCGGTCGTGGCGCCCCGCTGAAGCTGGAGTCGTTGTCGCTGCCGGGGCTGACTCAGGCCCGGGCGGCCGTGCTGGACGAGCTCGTCGAGCTGTGCGCCGGTGACGAGGACAAGGCGTGCGAGGTGCTCGGGCTGAGCGAGGGGCTGCGGGGCGAGGTCGCCAAGAACGCGGAGCTGCGGACCGCGGGGGCGCGGCCCGCCGGGGAGATCTACACCGGTGTCCTGTACGACGCCCTGGAGCTGTCCTCCCTCGACGCGGCCGCGAAGCGGCGGGCGGGGCGTCAGCTGCTGGTGTTCTCCGGGTTGTGGGGGGCCGTCGGGATCGCCGACAGGATCCCCTCGTACCGCTGCTCGATGGGGGTGAGGCTGCCGGGGATCGGGGCGCTGGGCGCGCACTGGCGTACGCCGATGGCGGCGGCGCTGCCCGAGGCCGCGGGCAGTGGGCTGGTGCTGGACCTGCGGTCCTCGGCGTACGCGGCGGCCTGGAAGCCGAAGGGTGAGGTGGCTTCGCGGACGGCGTCGGTGCGGGTGCTGCACGCGCCGACGCGGAAGGTGGTCAGCCACTTCAACAAGGCGACCAAGGGGCGGATCGTACGGTCGCTGCTGTCGGCCGGGGCCGCTCCGAAGGACCCGGCCGCGCTGGTGGAGGCGCTCCGGGACCTCGGGTACGTGGTGGAGGTGGCGGCGCCGAAGGGGGCCGGGAAGGCGTGGACGCTGGACGTGCTGGTGGACGAGATCCACTGACGCGTTGCCACTGACACCTCGCAACTGGCGCGTTGCAGTGGGCGCAACGCTGATTGCGCACGCTGCTTCTCCTGGGCACGATGAGGCCATGACCTCGCCGCTGCCCTCCTCGTCGTACGCCTCGGTCCTGGATCTGGCCCCCGTCGTGCCCGTCGTCGTCATCGAGGACGTCCGCGACGCCGTGCCGTTGGCGCGGGCGCTGGTGGCCGGGGGGTTGCCGGCGATCGAGGTGACGTTGCGGACGCCGGTCGCGGCCGAGGCGATCCGGGCGATCGCCGAGCGGGTGCCGGACGCGGTGGTCGGGGCGGGGACGGTGATCACGCCGGAGCAGGTGACGTCGGCGGTGGCGGCCGGGGCGCGCTTTCTCGTCAGCCCGGGCTGGACGGACGTACTCCTGGAGGCGATGCGAGCGTCCGGGGTGCCGTTCCTGCCGGGGGTGTCCACGGCTTCGGAGGTCGTGGCGCTGCTGGAGCGCGGGGTGCGGGAGATGAAGTTCTTCCCGGCGCAGGCCGCGGGCGGGACGGCGTATCTGACGTCGCTGGCCGGGCCGCTGCCGCAGGCGCGGTTCTGCCCGACGGGGGGCATCGGTGCCGCGAACGCGGCGGAGTATTTGGCGCTGCCCAACGTCGGTTGTGTGGGCGGGACCTGGATGCTGCCCGCGGACGCGATCGCGGCCCGGGACTGGGGGCGGGTGACGGAGCTGGCCCGGGCCGCGTCCGGGCTCAGGCCCGCAGGTGGGACGTGTCGTTGAAGAGCCGGACGCTCGCGTTGCCGTCGGCGTAGTAGGCGACGGCGGACAGCGACGCGGCCGACAGCTCCATCCGGAACAGGGACTCCGGCGGGGCGCCGAGCGCCAGGCGTACGAAGGTCTTGATCGGCGTGACGTGCGTGACGAGCAGGACCGTACGGCCCGCGTACGCCGCGGTCAGCTTGTCGCGGGTGGCGGCGATACGGGTGGCCGTCGCCGCGAAGCTCTCACCGCCGCCGGTGGGTTCGGCGTCCGGGTCGGACAGCCACCGGTTCAGGTCGTCGGGGTACCGCTCCCGCACCTCGCCGAAGGTGAGCCCCTCCCACGCCCCGAAGTCGGTCTCGCGGAGCCCGTCCTCGACGGTGACGTCGAGCCCGAGCCGCTCGGCGACGGCGGCGGCGGTCTCCCGGGTACGGGCGAGGGGGGAGGCGAGGATCTCCTGGACCGTCCCCCGCCGGGCCAGCGCGACCGCGACCCGCTCGGCCTGCTCCCGGCCCACGTCGGACAGGGACGGATCGGTACCGCCACTCCCCGAGAACCGCTTCTGCGGCGTCAGCGGCGTCTCCCCGTGCCGCAGCAGTACGAAGGTCGCGGGCGCCCCCATGTCGGCCGGCGCCCACCCGGGACTGGCGACCACCTTCGCGGCCCGCACATCGTCCCCGGCCTTGCCGGCCCGCACGTCGTCCCCGGCCTTCGCGGCTCCGCCGCCCGGGCCCTCCGCCGCTCCGCGGCGAGCCGAGCGGGGGGAGGAAGCCGAGGCGCCGGGGACGGACCCCAGGGCCGCACGCACCCGCGCCGCCCCCGCACCCGCGTCCCCGACCACCGCGTCCCCAGGCACCCCGGCCCCAGGCCCCCCAGCCCCCTCAGTCACGCCGGCCCTCGCGGCTCCGCCGCCCAGCCCCTCCGCCGCTCCGCGGCGAGCCGAACAGGGGGAGGAAGAAGCCTCCACATCCAGCTCCGCCGAGGCAGGTGCAGAGGCTGCCCGTGCGTCCAGCTCCGCCGAGGCAGAGACCCCCGCATCCAACTCCGCCGTCGAAGCCGACGCCGACCACCGCTCCCCCCGCTTCCCCGCGTCCATCGCCTCGTTGGCCAACCGGTCCGCGTGCTTGTTGTGCTCGCGCGGGATCCACTCGTACGTCACCCGGTCCGGCGGGAAGATTCGGGACGCCTCCATGGCCAGGGGCTTCATGTCCGGGTGTTTGATCTTCCAACGGCCCGACATCTGCTCGACGACGAGCTTGGAGTCCATGCGGACGCGGACGTCGGCCGCGGGGTCCAGCTCGTGCGCGGCGCGCAGGCCGGCCAGCAGGCCGCGGTACTCGGCGACGTTGTTGGTCGCGACGCCGATGTACTCGGCCCGCTCCAGCAGCGTCTCGCCGGTCGCCGCGTCGATGACGACGGAGCCGTAGCCCGCGGGTCCGGGGTTGCCCCGGGACCCGCCGTCGGCCTCGACGATGAACTCCCGCACCGCACAGGCTCCTAGAGGCCGGACTCGGCGGTGCGCACCAGGATGCGGCGGCAGTTCTCGCAGCGCACCACGGTGTCCGGCGCGGCCGCGCGGATCTCGTTGATGTCGGTGATCGCCAGCTCCTGGCGGCAGCCCTGGCAGGTCCGCTGGTACAGCTTCGCCGCGCCGATGCCGCCCTGCTGCCCGCGCAGCTTGTCGTAGAGCTTGAGCAGGTCGGCGGGGACCGTGCCCGCGATGACCTCGCGCTCCTTGGTCACCGTGGCGATCTCGGCGTCGATGGCCTCGAACGCCGCGTCCCGGCGGGCGGTCGCGTCGTCGATCTTGCCCTGCACCGCGCCGACCCGCTCGGTCAGCTCGGCGACCCGTTCCTGCGCGGACTCGCGGCGCTCCATGACCTCCAGGACGACGTCCTCGAGGTCTCCCTGGCGCCGGGCGAGCGAGGCGATCTCGCGCTGGAGGTTCTCCAGGTCCTTCGGCGAGCTGACGGCCCCGGAGTCCAGGCGCTGCTGGTCGCGGGCGGCGCGCTGGCGCACCTGGTCCACGTCCTGCTCGGCCTTGATCTGCTCGCGGGCGGTGTCGCTCTCCTCGGTCTGCGCGGCGACGAGCAGGTCGCGCAGCTGGATGTGGTCCTTGGTCAGCGACTCGATCTCGGCGTGCTCGGGCAGCGACCGGCGCTTGTGCGCGAGCTGCTGGAGGCGGACGTCGAGGTCCTGGACGTCGAGGAGACGGATCTGGTCGGCGGGCGCGGCGTTCAGTTGGGGGCTCCCGTGGAATCGGTGGTGGTGGTGGACGCCGCGTGGGCGGTCCAGGGGTCGGTGACCGTCGTGGAGACGTGGACCCGCAGGCCCCATCCATGACGGTCGGAGATCTCGTCGAGCTGGCTCGCGGCCAGCTCGCACCAGGGCCACTCGGTGGCCCAGTGCGCCGCGTCGAGCAGCGCGAGAGGACTGTGGGCGACGGCTTCCGACGCCGGGTGGTGGCGCAGGTCGGCGGTGAGGAACGCGTCCACACCGGCGGCGCGTACGACGTCGAAGAGGCTGTCGCCGGAGCCGCCGCTGACGGCGACCGTGCGGATGAGCGCGTCGGGGTCGCCGGCCACCCGGATGCCCTGCGCGGTGGCGGGGAGGCGGGCGGCGGCCCGTGCGGCGAGGTCCCGCAGCGGCAGCGGGTGGTCCAGCTCGCAGATCCGGCCGAGGCCTCGGCGGCCCTCCTTGTCGGAGGGGTCCGGGACGAGCGGTCGTACGACCCGGAGGTCCAGCGCGCCCGCGAGCGCGTCGCTGACCCCGGGGTCCGCGGTGTCCGCGTTCGTGTGGGCCACGTGCAGGGCGATGTCGTTCTTGATCAGGGTGTGCACGACACGGCCCTTGAAGTGGTTCGCCGCGACCGTCGTCGTCCCGCGCAGATACAGCGGGTGGTGGGTGACCAGCAGGTCGGCGCCCAGCTTCACCGCCTCGTCGACGATCTCCTGGACCGGGTCGACGGCGAACAGGACCCGGGAGACCTCCTGGTCGGGGTCGCCCACGACGGTGCCGACCGCGTCCCAGGACTCGGCCCGCTCGGCGGGCCACAGGTTCTCCAGCGCGGCGATGACTTCAGACAGACGGGGCACGCACAGAAGGCTACCTGGCCGTTCTGCGCCCCCGTACCGGTCGCGGCCCCCCTGGGTCCCGCGCAGCACAATCGCCCCGGTTTCCTCAGGCGAATCGTTCCTGGGCCACCCCTTTGTGTGAAGCGATCGTCGGCCTGTCCCACGCCTGTGCGTGCGAAAACTAGCTTCGTGGCCGGAGGTGACCGAACGATGACGGCCTGTGCGATCGAGCCCACGGCGGCGGACGAGGACGGTACGCCGCAGGCTGGCTGCACGATCACCGCGGACGGCGGGTACGCCGCCCGCCTCACGCGTGACGGCGACTCCTGGTTCCCGGAGCGCTGGACCCTGGGCGGCCCCGAGCCCTACGCGGTGCCGCTGCCCGGCAACCAGCCGGAGGAGCCCGGCACCGAGGTCCAGCCGATGGCTGACGGACGGGTGCTGATCAGGCGGTTCGCGGACGGACGGCACAACTTCTCGCTGCTCTACCCGACCGGCCCCGGCACCGGCGAGCTGCCGCTCGGGGCGGTGGAGTGCCCGGCGGAGGGCACCTCGCTGCGGCTGCTGCCGCCCGCGCCGGGGGGCGAGAAGGCGTACGCCCTCGCCGTGGGCCGGCGCTCCAGCGCGGTGTGGCTGGTGGCGGGGGGCGCCTTCGGCCCGGAGCACCTCGCGGAGGTCCCGGGGCGCTGCTCGGGCGGGGTGTGGCTGGACCGGACCGGGCGGATGCTGGCCCTCGACCGGGAGGTCGGCGGGTGCACCAAGGCGATCGTGGTGGACCTGGAGCGCGACGGCGAGGTCTCGCCGCTCCTGCAGATCGCGGCCGGCAGCGACGACCGGCTGCTGCTCGCCGACCCCGACTCCGGACTGCTGCTGATCCGCTCGGACGCGCCCGGCGAGGAGCGGCTCGGCTGGGGCGTCCTCGGCAGCACGCTGCCGGTGCGCTTCCCGGAGAGCCTGCGGATGCCCGAGTGCGCGACCACGCCGTTCGCCGTGCAGCCCGGGCAGGTGCTGATGCCGGAGAGCTGTGCGGTGGCGCTGCGGATCGACGGCCCGGTCGGCAGCTGGGTCGGGGTGTGGCGGCCGGACGGACGCCGGGTGCACCATCTCGCGGCGCCCATGGGGTGGTTGACGGGGACCGGCCTGTGGACACCGGACGGGGTACTGCGCCTGCCGTACGCGACGGACGAGGTGCCGTGCGGGGTGGCGGGGTTGACGGCGCCGGTGGGTGGCGCGGGGGGTGTCCTGGTGGGGGGTGCCCCGGCGGTGGGCGGGGGATGGACGGGGGACGCGGGGGGCGTCCCTGCGGGGGGCGGGGGAACGACGGGGGGCGCGGACCCGGGGGATCCGGTCCGGGACGGCACGGTCGACGGGTCGGCGCCGGGGAGGCCGCCGCACTCGGACGGGCCGTCACAGCCGGATCCTCCGGGGCCTGTCGTGGCACGCCCGGTACCGCTGGGGAAGGCACCGCTGGAGGCACTGGGCAGGGCGCCCTCGGGGGCGGGCCGGCTGGGGGGCGGGCCGGAAGAGACCGCCGGGGGTGATTGGTCGGGGGTGCGTGGAGGGGGCGGGTGAGGGGGGTGCCGCGGTACCGCTGGGGAAGGCACCGCTGGAGGCACTCGGCAGGGCGGCCTCGGGGACGGGCTGGCTGGGGGGCGGGCCGGAAGAGACCGCCGGGGGGTGATTGGTCGGGGGTGCTTGGAAGGGGCGGGTGAGGGGGGTGCCGGGGCATGTGGCGGGGCGGCCGGGGGCGGTCGGTGTGGACGCGGTGGCCCGCAGCAAGGGGCCCGAGAGGCACTCGGCGGGGGGGGATGCGGCCAAGGCTCCCGGAGGCGGTTGGCCAGGGATCCGGGGGCAGTCGGCAAGGGCCCCCGAGGGTGCTCGGCGTAGAGGCTTTGGTGGCCCTCCGCGAGGAGTCCCCGAGGGCACTCGGCGCAGAGGCCCGGTCGCACTCGACCAAGGCCCCGGGGACACGCGGCAACCAGGGCCCCGGGGCACTCGGCAACGGGGGCCGGGGGCACCCGGCGTAGAGGCTCTGGGGCCCTCCGCGAGGAGTCCCCGAGGGCGCTCGACGTAGAGCCCCCGGTGGCGCTCGACCAGGGCCCCGGGGCAGTCAGCGACGGGATGCCGGAGGGACTCGCCAAGGACCCCCCGAGTGCACCTGACGTAGAGGCCCAAGTGGCCCTCCGCGAGGAGTCCCAGTCCCCGAGGGCATCCGGCGCAGAGGCCCCGGTAGCACTCGGCCAAGGCCCCGGGCGCAGTCGGCAAGGGGGTGCCGGAGGACTCGCCAAGGACCCCCCAAGTGCACCCGGCGTAGAGGCTTTGGTGGCCCTCCGCGAGGAGTCCCCGAGGGCACTCGACGTAGAGCCCCCGGTCACACTCGACCAGGGCCCCGGGAGGGGCAGTCGGCAAGGGCGTGCCGGGAGCACCCGGCGAGGGTCCCCCGAAGGCACCCGGCGTAGAGGCGCCCCGGTGGCACCCGGCAAGGCGGCCCCCGGCGATCCCGCGAGGAGGCGTCGGACGGACTCGGGGAGATGCCGTCGGAGGCAACCCGTGGTGTCCGCTGGGCGTTCCTCCGAGGTGTCCCGTGAAGGGGTGTCAGAGGTGGCGGGAGAGACGCGTCCGGTGGGCTTGTAACGAAGTAGTGCCGGTTGGCGTGGCCGCCTGGATTCGGGCCGCGGTGGGCCGGTTAAACTCTCCCGGCTGTTTTAAAGATCATGTTGACGGGGTGAATTCAAACGATGAGCGACGCAAGCACGATCCAGCCGCCGCGCACCGATGTCCACGAGTCTGCCGGCCACGGCAGGCACCGGGGCCAGCTCTCGGCTCACGACGGCGAGTCGGCGCCTCGCGGCCGGCACCGCAAGCCGGTCTCGGCCTCGGTCGAGGAGACCGAGTCGATGGCCTGAGACGTACGACGCGCGGCCCCGCTCACCCTGGAGGGTGGGTGGGGCCGCTGTTCGTTTCGGGTCTACTCCCGCTTGAGGCCCAGCACTTCGGCCGCCGCGAAGGTCTCCTGCGGAGGCCGGGCCGCGTAGTGCGGGGTGAGCAGCGCGTCCAGTTCGTCGTAGGTGAAGGTGTCCTGCTTGCTGTCGAACTTGGCCTGCACTCGCGGTCGTTCGACGACGGCGACCATCCCGCCGTGGACGACGAGCAGTTGGCCGTTGACGCGGGCGGCGGCCGGTGAGGCGAGGTAGCCGACGAGCGGGGCGACATGCTCGGGGGCGAGCGGGTCGAGGCCTGCGTCGGGGGGTTCGAGGCCCGCGAAGACGTCCTCGGTCATCCGGGTGCGGGCGCGCGGGCAGATGGCGTTCGCGGTGACGCCGTACTTGGCGAGGGCGAGGGCCGTGGAGGTGGTGAGGCCGACGATGCCGCCCTTCGCGGCCGCGTAGTTGGGCTGTCCGGCCGAGCCCGCGAGGAACGCCTCGGAGGAGGTGTTCACGATCCGCCCGTACACCGGCCCTCGCGCCTCCTTGGAGCGTGCGCGCCAGTGCGCGGCGGCGAAGTGGGTCGTGTTGAAGTGGCCCTTGAGGTGGACCCGGATGACGGCGTCCCACTCCCCCTCGGTCATCGAGAAGACCATGCGGTCGCGCAGGATGCCCGCGTTGTTGACGAGGATGTCGAGCTTGCCGCACTCCGAGATCGCCAGCCCGACCAGTTCCCCGGCCTGTCGGAAGTCGGCGACGTCCCCGGTGTGGGCGAGCGCCTTGCCGCCCGCGGCGCGGATCTCGGCGGCGACCTCCTCGGCGGGGCCGGCGGAGGCCTCCCCGGAGCCGTCCCGGCCGGGCTGTCCGTAGTCGTTGACGACGACGGTGGCGCCCAGCCGGGCGAGTTCGAGCGCCTCGGCCCGGCCGAGCCCGCGGCCGGCCCCGGTGACGACGGCTGACAGTCCGTCAAGTGGCAGTGACATCCCCGCGGTTCCCCTCAGATCTCTATGCAGGTGCGGAGCGAGGTGCCGGTCCGCATCTGGTCCAGGGCCTCGTTGATGTCGGCCAGCGGGACGCGGTGGGTGATCAGGCCCGCCAGATCCACCCGTCCGGCCCGCCACAGGGCGATGGTCCGCTCGTAGGAGGTCAGGACGTCGCCGCCGCCGTACAGGGACGGCAGGATCCGCTTCTCGTCGAAGAACAGCTCGAACATGTTGAGTTGGAGGTTGTCGTCCATGGCGCCCGCGCCGACGACGACCAGGGTGCCGCCGCGCCGCGTGTTGTCGTAGGCCGCCCGGGCGGTGGCCGATTTGCCGACCACCTCGAAGACGTAGTCGAAGCCCTCGCCCGCGGTGACCTGCTGCTTGGCGTCGGCCAGCTCCTCGGGGGAGACGGCCTTGGTGGCACCGAACTTGAGGGCGGCCTCCCGGCGGGTGGGGACCGGGTCGACGGCGACGATCTCCGCCGCGCCCTTGAGCCGGGCGCCCTGGATCGCGGAGATGCCGACGCCACCGCAGCCGATGACGGCGACCGAGGAACCGGCGGCCACGTCGGCGGTGTTGAGGGCGGCACCGAGCCCGGTGGTCACCCCGCAGCCGATCAGCGCGGCGATGTCGAAGGGCACGTCGTCGGGGATCGGCACCGCGCAGCCGGCGTCGACGACGACCTCCTCGGTGAAGGTGCCGGTGCCGGCCATGCCGAAGACGTCTCCGCCGGGGCGCTTGAAGTTGGGGGTGCCGGCGTTCATGAACCCGGCCAGACACAGCTCGGTCTGCCCCCGCCGACAGGCGGGACAGGCACCGCAGGCGGGCAGCCAGCAGACGACGACCCGGTCACCGGGCTTGAGATGGCCGACGCCCTCCCCGACGTCGAGGATCTCGCCCGCACCCTCGTGACCGGGCACGAAGGGCGCCGGCTGCGGCAGCACCCCGCTCATCCCGGACAGGTCGGAGTGGCACAGCCCCGCGGCCCGTACCCGTATCCTCACCCGCCCGGGGCCGAACCCCACCGCCTCGACGTCGTCGAGGACCTCCAGCTTGTCCTGGCCGATCTCGTGCAGTACGGCTGCGCGCATGGTGCGGCTCCCCTCGACGGCGGGTGGACTCAGGTGTGGTGGACGACGGTGTCGGCGAGCACGGGCGCGTCGTCCCGTTCGACGGCGCTCACGGCGACCCGGACGGACTCCGCGCCGGACCACATCCGGATGCGCAGGGTCTCGCCCGGGTACACGACCCCGGCGAACCGGGTGTCGTAGGACCGCGCCCGGGTCACGTCCCCGCCCAGCAGCGTGTCGACGACCGC
Organism: Streptomyces sp. NPDC020489; assembly: GCF_044386545.1. NCBI lineage: Bacteria > Bacillati > Actinomycetota > Actinomycetes > Kitasatosporales > Streptomycetaceae > Streptomyces > Streptomyces sp. NPDC020489. The sequence continues at coordinate 429,011 of NZ_JBIRUZ010000001.1, read as the reverse complement.
CTTGAGCGCGATGCCGTAGGTGCACAGTCCGTGCAGGATGGGCCGCTCGAACCCGGCGACCTTGGCGAACTCGGGGTCGGCGTGCAGCGGGTTCCAGTCGCCGGAGAGGCGGTAGAGCAGCGCCTGGTCCTCGCGCAGCCGCCGCTCGACGACCCGGTCGGGCTCCCCCGCGGGCGGCTCCAGCCGTCCGGACGGCCCGCGGTCGCCGCCCCACCCGCCCTCGCCGCGTACGAAGATCTGGGCGTCGTTGGTCCACAACGGGCCCTCGGCGTCGGCGACTTCGGTGCGCATGACGAGGACGGCGGCCTTGCCCTTGTCGTGGACGGCGGCGATCCGGCCGGTGGCGGTCGCGGTGCCCTCGACCGGGAGGGGGCGGTGGACGGTGAGCGACTGGCCGCCGTGCAGGACCTTGGCGAGGTCGACCTCGATGCCGGGCATGGACAGGCCGCTGATCACGCCGGGTGAGCCGGAGCCGGCGACGGTGGCGAAGCTCGGCAGGACGTGCAGGCGTGACTCGAGGGTGTAGCGCAGTTCGTCCGGGTCCGTCGCCGGGACGCCCGCTCCGATGCCGAGGTGGTAGAGCTGCACGTCCTTGGAGTTCCAGGAAATCTCGCCGGTCCGGGGTTCGGCGGCTACGGCCTTCGCGGCATCGATGGGCATGGGGCTCCCGGGGCTCGCTCGCGGTTCGGAGACCTCGGTACGGCCGTCCGCACCGTCGGCCGCACCGAGGTCGTTCACAGGGCCGCGCCTGCGCGCTCGTTCTAGAACGCGTTCCAGTACGGCGACCCCTGTATAGCCCAGCTCCCGGCAGTTGTGAAGACTGCTGACGGCATGTCAGATACTCGGTGACGCTCAGTCGGCCGTGACATTTGTACCGCCGGTTTCCGTACATGCGCCTCTGCCACGCGCGGGGGCGGGTTCGTAGCGTGGGAACCATGACACAGGGGAACGGGAACGGATCGTGGTGGCGGAAGGCGTCGTGCCGTATGGACGCCTGGCAGGCGGCACGGGCGGGTTGGAAGGCCGACATGGAGCGGTTCAAGGCCGACCAGCGCGCCGCGCGCCGCGACGGCACCCCGACCGAGAACCCGGGCCCCCCGCCCACCGGCTTCTCCCTTCTCCCCTGGCTGCTGATGGGAATGGGCGCGTTCTCGAACCTCTTCCAGGCCGGCACCGCGCAACCCTGGCTGGGCGGTCTGGGACTGCTCGCCTTCAACTCCCTGTACATCCACGTGGTCTTCCGCGCCTTCGTGAAGGAGAAGCGCGAGGCCCGCTCGACCCGGGTCGCGCTGGTCCTGATGGGCCTGGTCACCTGCGGCCTCGCGGTCGGCTACGGCGGCAACTGGCTGTTCTTCTTCCCGCTGCTGGGCCTCGCCACGGGCGCGGTGACCCGGGGCCCGTGGCTCGGCCGGGTCGGACTCGGCCTGACCGGGCTCGCCGTCGCCGTCTCCGCGGTGCGGGACGGCTGGGACGCGGTGAACATCGGCTACGCCACGTTCCTGTCGACCATGGTGACCGCGGCGATCCTCTCCCTCTCGGAGGCGGTGCGCGAACTGCGCGCCGCCCGCGAGGAACTGGCCCGGCGCGCGGTCGAGAAGGAGCGGCTGCGCTTCTCCCGCGATCTGCACGACCTGCTCGGCCACACGCTCTCGGTGATCGTGGTCAAGTCGGAGGCGGCGAGGCGGCTGGCCGCACGGGACATGGACGCGGCCCTCGCCCAGATCACCGACATCGAGTCCGTCGGCCGCCAGGCGCTCACCGAGATCCGGGAAGCGGTCACGGGATACCGCGAGGGCAGTCTCACCACCGAGCTCGACAGCGCCCGCTCGGCACTGCGGGCCGCGGGGATCGAGCCCGTCGTACGCCTCTGCGGACCCCCTCTCGCCGCCCCGACCGAGACCCTGCTGAGCTGGGTGGTGCGCGAGGCGGTGACCAACGCGGTCCGCCACAGCGGGGCTTCACGCTGCGAGATCTCTGTCGAGGGGACGACGGAACGGGTCCGCCTCCGGATCACGGACGACGGACGCGGCCCTTCCAACACGGGACCCACGACACCCGGCACCGGCCTGAAGGGGCTGAGCGAACGACTCGCGGCGGCGGGCGGCCGCTTGGAGACGGCCACCGGGGCGGGGGTGGTGGGATCGCGGGGCGGGTTCACGGTCACGGCGGAACTGCCGGTGGAGAGGGCGGAGTTCGGGACGGCCGAGTTCAGGGTGGAGGAGGCGGCGGGGTTCCGAGCGGACGGGGCGAAACCACCGGTCGGCGGGGCGGGGCTTCCGGTGGAGGGGGCGCCCGGGCTGCCCAAGTAGGGGGCGGGCTGCTCACGTTGCGGACAGGGCGAGCCTGAGGGGCGCCGGTCACCGGCTGGTGCCACGACTGGCCGGTGACCGGGCAGTGGGACACCCCGAGGTGAGCGCACCCGGCGCCCCGCCGATCCTCGTGGTCGGCAACACCGGCGACCCGGCGACCCCGTACGAGGGTGCCCGGAAGATGGCGGACGAGCTGGGCGAGGACGTCGGTGTGATGCTCACTTGGAAGGGCGAGGGCCACGGCGCCTACGGCAACGAGAGTGGCCGGCGGTGGGGGCCGGTGGGTCAGAAGTGGGTGGGGATGCCGAAGGCGCGGCGGAGTTGGGCCATGTCGTGCCGGTCGCTTTCCGTGGGGTCGTAGCCCTGATGGAAGTGGACCTGCTGCTCGGCGGAGAGGCAGGGCACGGGTGTGGTCCCGATCGTGCCGGTCGTGAAGGCCGAGGCGGGGTACCTGAAGGGCTGCTCCGGCTCGAAGGAAGCCTGCTCCGCGGAGCCGTCCTCGGCGAACACGAGCGGGTGCAGATCGATCTCCCGGCCTCCCGGCGCCGTCATCACGAACCGCACGGGCCGCCGGTCGAGGCTCTCCACGAACCCGGCCCCGGCGAGCGCGGCGACCACCGTGGGCTCCTGCTCCCGCCGGTGCATCAGATCCAGGTCCCGATGGTCCCGGGTCCGCTCGCCGACCAGCGCGTCGATCCCCCAGCCACCCCCGACCCAGACCTCCACCTCCGCCCGCCGCAGCAGGGCGAGGACAGCCAGCACGTCGTCAGCGGTCATCACCCGCAGCAGGCTAGAAGCACCCGCGTCGGGCACGCCACCGCATTCCTTCCACGACCGCCGCGCACCGCGCGCAACCGTGCCGGTCCCACAGGGACGCACCGCACGCAACCGCGCCGCTCCCACGGGCCGCACCCCGCCCCCGCGCCCTACCCTTGGGCCGTGAACGAGATGCCCCGGGACCACCGGCCCGCCAAGTCCATCAGGGTTCTGCTCGCCGAGGACCAGGGCATGATGCGGGGCGCGCTCGCGCTGCTGCTCGGGATGGAGGCGGACATCGAGGTCGTGGCCCAGGTGGGGACCGGCGACGCGATCGTGGACGCGGCGCTGGTCCACCGTCCGGACGTCGCGCTTCTCGACATCGAACTGCCCGGCAGGAGCGGCCTCGACGCCGCCGCCGACCTCCGCGACCAGGCCCCCGACTGCCGGGTGCTGATCCTCACCACCTTCGGCCGCCCGGGCTACCTCCGTCGGGCCATGGAGGCCGGTGCCGCGGGCTTCCTGGTGAAGGACGGCCCGGTCGAGGAGCTGGCCACCGCCATCCGCCGGGTCCTGACCGGGGAGACGGTCATCGACCCCGCCCTGGCCGCGGCCGCCCTCAGCGCCGGCCCCAACCCCCTCACCTCCCGCGAGTGCGACGTGCTGAGCGCCTCGGCGGACGGGGCGACGGTCGCCGACATCGCCTCCGCGCTCCACCTCTCCGAGTCCACGGTCCGCAACTACCTCTCCTCCGCCATCGGCAAGACCGGCACCCGCAACCGGATGGAGGCGCTGCGGGAGGCCCGGCAACAGGGGTGGGTGTAGGAGGACCTCCCGTCCGACGGAAGTCCCGGGACCGAGATCGACGGCCTACGCCTTCGCGGAAACCCCTCGCGGCAGCCACACCAGCATCAGCAGCAGCCCGGCGACCAGTACGCCGGTCCCGGTCCGGAACACCAGGGCGTACCCCTCCGTGAGCGCCTCCGGGTTCGTGCTGCCCGCTGTCCGTGCCGCCGCGATGGTCGACATCACCGCGAGCCCCAGCGAACCGCCCATCGTGCGCGAGGTGTTGACCAGGCCCGACACCAGTCCGGCCTCCCCCGGCGCCGCCCCCGAGGTGGCGAGCGCGGCCAGCGGTGTGGTCGCCAGGCCCGCGCCCAGCATCATCAGGATCCCGGGGCACATGACCGCCACCACGTACCCGCCGTCCACGGTCAGCGTCGACTGCCAGCCGAAGCCGGCCGCCGCCACGCCGGTCCCGAGCATCGCCACCAGCCGCGCGTCCAGCGCCCGCATGAGCCGCGGCGCCAGCTTCGAGCCCAGGATCACGGCGAGGGAGCTGGGCACCAGCGCGATCCCGGCCTCCAGGGGCGAGTAGCCGAGCACGTTCTGGGCGTACAGCGTCATGAAGAACCACATGCAGAACATGGCCGAGCCGGACAGGAACATGGCCACGTTCGCCGAGGCCACCGGCCGCAGCCGCAGCAGTCCCAGCGGCATCAGCGGCGCCTCCGTACGCGCCTCGACCAGCAGGAACACGGCGATCAGCACGGCGCCGAGCAGCAGCGCGAGCACCGTCGCCGGCGAGGTCCAGCCCTCGGCCTCGGTCTGGGAGATGCCGTAGGCCAGGGTGGCGAGCCCCGCTGTCACCAGTACGGCGCCGGGCAGGTCGAGGCGGCGTCCGTCACCGGCCCGGCTCTCGGTCAGCCACCGCAGGGAGCCGAGCAGCAGGAGGGCGCCGACCGGCACGTTGATGAGCAGCGTCCAGCGCCAGGACCACACGTCGACCAGCCCGCCGCCGACGAGTCCGCCGGCCGCGCCGCCACCGCCGCCGACCGCGGTCCAGGTGGCGATGGCACGCGCGCGTGCGGGTCCTTCGGGGACGGCGGAGGTGACGATGGTCAGCGTCGAGGGTGCCAGCACCGCCGCGCCGAGGCCCTGCACGGCCCGTGCGAGCAGCAGCTGCCAGCCGTCCTGGGCCAGTCCGCCGGCCAGCGAGGCCAGGGTGAACAGGCCGAGCCCGACCAGGAACATCCGCTTGCGGCCGTAGAGGTCACCGGCCCGTCCGCCGAGCAGCATGAATCCGGCGAAGGCGATCGCGTACGCGTTGACGACCCATTGCAGGCCCTGCTCGTCGAGGCCGAGGTCGGCCCGGATCGAGGGCAGTGCCACGTTGACCACGGAGACGTCGAGCACGACGAGGAACTGCCCGGCGCACGCGAGCGCGACGAGCACCCAGGCGGGCGGCGCGGCCCGGCGGCGGGCGGGGGCGGAGACTTCGGTGGCTGCGGGCATGGGTGTCATGCTCTCAACCGCCGGACGCTCCTGGCATCGGGATATGGGCGTAGGACCGAGGCCGCAGGGGGCCGCGGAAGCGCCTGGGCCGGCGCGGGAGGGGCCGCACGCGGTCTCAGGAGGGCCGCAGGAGGGTCGTAGGAGGGCCGCGGGAACGTCGTACGTCAAGAGAAGATAAAGAAATCGTTAGCTGTTCAAAACATCGGAATAGTTGCCCCGGCACACCGAGTTCCTTACGCACATGAGACCTACCCCGACCGACCAGACCACCCGCGCGAGCAGCAGCGCCGTCGTCCCGGTGCTCGCCTTCGCGGGCATCGTCGTCGCGGTGATGCAGACCCTGCTCGTCCCGGTCATCAAGGACCTGCCGCAGCTCCTGGACACCGCCCCCAGCAACGCCACCTGGGTCCTGACCTCCACCCTCCTGTCGGGCGCCGTGGCCACGCCGATCATGGGCCGTCTCGGCGACCTGTACGGCAAGCGCAGGATGCTGATCGCGAGCCTCGCGGTGATGGTGGTCGGCGCGCTGGTCAGCGCGGTCACCAGCGATCTGATCCTGATGATCGTCGGCCGTACCCTCCAGGGCTTCGCGATGGGCGCGATCCCGCTCGGCATCGGCCTGATGCGCGACATGCTGCCCCGCGAGAAGCTCGGCTCGTCGATGGCCCTGATGAGCTCCTCGATCGGCGTCGGCGGCGGTCTCGCCCTGCCCCTGGCCGCCCTGATCGCCCAGCACGCCGACTGGCACGCCCTCTTCTACGGCGCCGCCGGCCTCGGCGCGCTGTCGATCGTCCTCACCCTCCTCGTCGTACCGGAATCCCCCATGCGCGCCGAGGGCTCCTTCGACGGGCTCGGCGCCCTCGGCCTCTCCATCGGCCTGGTCCTGTTCCTGCTGCCCATCACCAAGGGCAGCGACTGGGGCTGGACCTCGGGCACCACGCTCGGCCTGTTCGCCGGCTCCGCCCTCGTACTGCTCCTGTGGGGCGTCTTCGAGCTGCGCACCCAGGCCCCCCTGGTGGACCTGCGCACGACGGCCCGCCCCGCCGTGCTCTTCACCAACCTCGCGTCGATCATGGTCGGGGTCAGCTTCTACGTCGTCTCGCTGGTCCTTCCGCAGCTGCTCCAGCTCCCGAAGGCCACCGGCTACGGCCTCGGTCAGTCGATGGTCGTGGCGGGCCTGCTGGTCGCCCCGCTGGGCCTGACGATGATGTTCACGGCGCCCGTCTACGCCCGCCTGTCCGCGAAGTACGGCCCCAAGTCCACCCTCATCCTCGGCATGCTGATCATCGCGATCGGCTACGGCGCAGGGCTCGGCCTGATGAGCGCCGCCTGGCAGAGCCTGGTCATCGCCGTCGTCCTCGGCGCCGGCATCGGCCTCGCCTACTCCTCGCTCCCCGCCCTGATCGTCGGCGCGGTCCCGGCCTCGGAGACGGGCGCCGCGAACGGCCTGAACACACTGATGCGGTCCATCGGCACCTCGGTGTCCAGCGCCGTCATCGGCATGGTGCTGGCCAATACCGCCGACACCGTGAACGGCGTCGAGATCCCGACCATGCACGGCTTCCGCGTCTCCTTCCTCATCGCGACGGGCGCGGTGGCGATCGGCCTGCTGATGGCCCTGTTCCTGCCGAAGCCGAACCGCGCCCCCCAGCTGCGGGCGAGCAGCGAGGAGGACGCCAACCTGGAGCGCGCCGAGGAGGTCCTGCGCGGCTTCCGCGGCCGTGTCCTGGACGCCTCCGGCACCCCGGTGCCGCGCGCCAAGGTCACGCTCATCGACCGCCGCGGCCGCCAGGCGGGGGCGACGCTGTCCGGCGAGGATGGCGGTTACGCGCTCGCCGTTCCCGCGCAGGGCTCGTACGTGCTCGCCGCGAAGGCCTCCGGCCACGGGCCGCTCGCCTCGGCCGCCACGCACGCGGGCGACGACACCGCCGTCGACCTGGACCTCTCCCTGCCCGGCGAGACGGTGACCGCCTGACCCACCGCCACCGCACCCCCTGTCGCCCAGGTGACGGGGGGTGTGGTGCACCATGGGGCGCCCACATCCTCGTACGACCGAAAGGGACCCCATGACCGTGGCCCCCCAGCCCGAGACCCTCGCCGCGTTCGAGGCCGCGAAGGGGTTCATGCCCAGGGACGAGGGGCTCGCCCTGTACGCGGCAGCGGTCGAGGCCGGGCGCCTCGGGCTCCCGCTGCTCGAAGTCGGTACGTACTGCGGGCGCTCGGCGATCCTCCTCGCCGACGCGGCCCGGGCAGCCGGGGTGACCGCCCTGACCGTCGACCACCACCGCGGCAGCGAGGAGCAGCAGCCCGGCTGGGAGTACCACGACCCGGAGACGGTGGACCCGGAGCTGGGGCTGATGGACACGCTGCCGACGTTCCGCAGGACGCTGCACCGCGCCGGCCTGGAGGACCACGTCGTCGCCCTGGTCGGGCGTTCCCCGCAGGTGGCGAAGGTCTGGGGCACGCCCCTGGGCCTGGTCTTCATCGACGGCGGCCACACGGACGAGCACGCGAACGCCGACTACGAGGGCTGGGCGCCCCATGTGGCGGAGGGCGGACTGCTGCTCATCCACGACGTCCACCCGGACCCGAAGGACGAGTTCACCGGCCAGGCCCCGTACCGGGTCTATCTGCGGGCGCTGGGGTCGGGCGCGTTCACGGAGGTCTCCGCCACGGACACGCTGCGGGTGCTGCGTCGGACGGGCGCGGGCGTCTGAGGTCCGTTCGAACGGAACCCGCTCGGCGGCAGTGGCCCTGCTCCAGCCCTGCTTCGCCGTTAGGGTGGCTGTCGTGTCGTACGTAGGCCCGGACTTCGATCCTCCCCAGCCCCGCCGCTCCCGGCGCCGCCCTCTGACCGTCGCGGTCGCCGCGCTGGTGCCGGGCGCGCTGCTCGGGTGGCTGGTGTACGAGACGGTGGGCGGATCCGGGGGAGGTTCCGGGGAGGCGGTGGGGACGCCGACGTCGTCCCCGAGCGCGCCCGCGACCTCCACGGCCCCGACGACCCCCTCGGGCGCGGCGTCCGCCACGGACGACGAGAAGCCGAGCCCCGCGCCCACGACGTCCGCCCCGGGCGCCTCCGGTCCGCTCAAGGGCAAGGTCGTCGTCATCGACCCGGGCCACAACCCCGACAACTTCCAGCACACGGCCGAGATCAACAAGAAGGTGGACATCGGCACGACGTGGAAGGAGTGCGACACCACGGGCACGTCCACCAACTCCGGTTACACGGAGGCCAGGTTCACCCTCGACGTCGCCCACCGGCTGCGGACGCTGCTCCAGCAGCAGGGCGCCACGGTGAAGTTGACCCAGGACGGCGACCGGGCGTACGGCCCGTGCATCGACGAGCGGGCGCGGATCGGCAACAAGGCGGGCGCCGACGCGGTGGTGTCGATCCACGCGGACGGCGCGGGCGCGGGCCAGCGCGGCTTCCACGTCATCCTCCCCGGCAAGGTCAAGGCGGGCGGCGCCGACACCGGCCCCATCGTGGCCTCCTCCGCGGCCCTCGGCGAGCGCATCGCCGGCAACTTCGTCCGCGTGACGGGCAGCGCCCCCTCCAACTACGTCGGTGACGGCACCGGTCTCGTCACGCGTAAGGACCTGGGCGGTCTCAATCTGTCAACGGTTCCCAAGGTGTTCATCGAGTGCGGCAACATGCGCGATAGCAAGGACGCGGCACAGCTGACCAGCGGTGCCTGGCGGCAGAAGGCGGCACAGGGGATCTCTGAAGGAATCGTGAGTTTCCTGCGCGGCTAGAGGTCCACGGGTCGATCCCTGCGGACAGCCTCGTCGGACGGACGATAAGGTCGTCTTTACGATGAGGGGCCACCCCCGCGCTTCACACCGGGGCCTGACGGCGACATGGTGACAGCGACGCCTCCAGCGATGCCGACGACGAGACGACTGAACCGAAGGACTCCTTGAAGTGAATATCCGCTCCCTCACTCGAGGCGACGGCGTGGTGATCGGAGCAGCGGTGTTGCTCTTCATCGCGTCGTTCCTCGATCTGTACAGCGTCGAGAACTACGACCTCGACGTCAACGCCTGGGACAGCCTGGGCCTGGGTCTCGGCATCTACATGGCCGGGGTCATCGGGGCCGTCCTGATCGTGGTCAACCGGTGCATGCCGCAGCCGCGCAAGGTCGCCGGCCTGGATCTCGGCACGGTCGGCACGGCCTTCGCGGTGCTCACCGCGTGGAGCCTGTTCTGGTCGCTGGTGGACTCCGGTGAGAACACCGACTCCGGCGCCGGTCTCATCCTCGGCTTCATCGCCGCGCTCCTGCTGGCCGCGGCCGCCATCGCCACGCCGCTCCTGCCCGCCCTCCAGGGCACCCTGGTCCCGGCCTCCCGCCCGCACGCCCCGCAGCCCTACGGCGCCCAGCCCCCCGGTGGTTACGGCTACCCGGGCGCCGGTGCCCCGCAGCCCGGTCAGCCCTACGGCGGTCAGCCGCAGCCGGGTCAGCCGTACGGTGGTCAGCCGCAGCCGGGTCCGTCCCAGCCGCAGCCGCAGCCGCAGGCGCCGCAGCCGGCCGGGGACTTCTCCCCGTTCTGGTTCGCGGTCCCCGTGCCGCGTCCGCTGTTCGCGGAGGACGGCTCGCCGTCGCCGATCGCCGAACTCGCCCCGGGTACCTGGTACCTGGCCGTGGAGCAGCGCGGCGCGAACCTGGTCGCCCAGACGCAGGACGGCCGTCGCGGCGTCCTCCAGGACACCTCGGGGATCCAGCGCGGCTGACCCGGGACCTTCAACGTACGGCCCCTCGCCCTTCCGGGCGGGGGGCCGTTGTCGTACAGTCGCGTCCCCCGACCAGCGAACTGACACAGCGTCAGGAGGCGGCTATGCGGCTCGGTCTCGCGCTCGGCTACTGGGGCCGTGGCCCCGACCCCGGCCACGTACCGCTGGCGCAGGAGGCGGAACGGCTCGGCTACGACTCCGTATGGACGGCCGAGTCCTGGGGCTCGGACGCCTTCACGCCCCTCACCTGGATCGCCGCCCGGACCTCAAGGATCAAGCTGGGCACGGCGGTTGCCCAGATGGCGGCGCGCTCGCCGACCACCACCGCCATGCACGCGCTGACCCTGGACCACCTGTCGGGCGGCCGCGTGATGCTGGGCCTCGGGCTGTCCGGGCCGCAGGTGGTCGAGGGCTGGTACGGGCGGCCGTTCCCGAAGTCGCCGCTGACCGCGACGCGGGAGTACGTCGACGTCGTACGCCAAGTCCTCAGGCGCGAGGCGCCGGTCGAGCTGGCGGGCCGCTTCCACGCGCACCCCTACCGGGGCGCTGACACCACCGGACTCGGCAAACCCCTCAAGCCCATCACCCACCCGCTGCGCCCCGACCTCCCGATCCTCCTGGGCGCCGAGGGTCCGAAGAACGTCGCCCAGACGACCCGGATCGCCGACGGCTGGCTGCCCCTGTACTGGTCCCCGACCCGCCCCGAGGTCTACGAGGCCTCCCTGACCGACACCCCGGACGGCTTCCTCGTCGCCCCCATGGCCCAGGTCCGGGTCTGCGACGACGTACGCGAAGGTCTGCTACCCGTGAAGACCATGCTCGGGTTCTACATCGGCGGCATGGGGCACGTGGCCCGCAACTTCCACGCCGACCTGATGGCGCGCATGGGGTACGAGGAGGAGGCGCGGCGGATCCAGCGGCTGTTCCTGGAGGGGCGCAGGGAGGAGGCGATGCTGGCCGTGCCGGATGCCTTCGCCGACGAGATCTCCCTGGTCGGACCGCGCGAACGCATCGCCGAGCGGCTGGAGTCGTGGCGCAAGGGCCCGGTGACGGACCTCCTGGCGCTGGCACCGGACCCCGGGACCTTGAGGGTGCTCGCGGAGCTCAACTCGTAGGCACACAGGTTTGATTCCGTCAAGTGCGGCAACCCGACGGTCATGTCCTCTCGATATCGCGGTGCCAACTCGGCCGGCACGATCATTGCGATCGTCGCCGACATCATGGCCCTCATCCTGGGCCTGTGGATCCTGATGTACCTGCTGGACGCGAACCGCGCGAACGACTTCGTGCAGTTCATCCACGACGCCGCCCGCTGGCTGGCGGGCTGGTCGCACGACCTGTTCACGTTCGACGAGGCGTGGGCCCGGGTCGTCGCCGGTTACGGACTGGCGGCCGTGGTCTACCTGTTCGTCGGACACGCCATCGCCAACCGGGTCCACCGCCACTGACCCGCAACGCTCAGTCGCAGCAGTCCGGGTCCAGCCCGGTCGGCAGGTGTTCGCCCCCGAACACCGCGCACGTCGCCTCGTGGCCGCCCAGCGCGGCGACCGCGAGGAGCAGGGAACCGGCCGTCCACGTGGTCAGTTCCCGCGGCCAGACGGCGTCGTCGTCGAAGACGTAGCCCGTCCAGTACAACCCGCTCTCCGCATCCCGCAGGTGCTGGATCGCCTGAAGGATCTCCAGAGCACGGTCGGACTCGCCCATCGCCCAGAGCGCGAGGGCGAGTTCGGCCGACTCGCCGCCCGTCACCCACGGGTTGGGGACCACGCAGCGCACCCCGAAGCCGGGGACGACGAAGCGGTCCCAGTCCGCCTCGATGCGCTCCTTGGCCTCCGCGCCGGTGAGCGCGCCGCCCAGCACCGGGTAGTACCAGTCCATCGAGTAGCGGTTCTTGTCCAGGAACCGCTCGGGGTGCCGGCGGATGGCGTGCCGCAGCATCCCCACCGCCAACTCCCAGTCCGGCTGCGCCTCTTCACGCTGCTCGGCGATCGCCAGCGCGCACCGCAGCGCGTGGTGGATGGAGGAGGAGCCGGTCAGCAGCGCGTCGTTCGTGAACGTGCCGTCGTCCTCGCCCTTCCAGCCGATCTGGCCGCCGGGCTGCTGGAGCCGCAGGACGTACTCGATCGCCGCGTAGACCGCGGGCCACATCCGGTCCAGGAAGGTGTCGTCGCCCGTGGAGAGGTAGTGGTGCCACACCCCGACCGCTATGTAGGCGACGAAGTTCGTCTCCCGGCCCCGGTCGGTGACGTCCGCGAAGTCCCCGTCCCGGTACGCCGCGTACCAGGAGCCGTCCTCGTTCTGGTGCCGCGCCAGCCAGTCGTAGGCCCGCTCGGCGGCCTCGTGCTCGCCCGCCGTGTCCAGGGCCATCGCGGCCTCGGTGTGGTCCCAGGGGTCGAGGTGGTGGCCGCGGAACCACGGGATCGCCCCGTCCTCCCGCTGCACGGCGAGGATGCCGGCGACGGTCGCGGCAGCCTGCTCGGCGGTCAACACCCCGGGCAGCACCAGGTGTTCGGTACGCGGAGTCGTCACCGCGCGTCCACCGCGGGGAGGTGGGGCTTGGTCGCGTACGCCACGAAGCTCTTGCCGATCAGCGGGTTGAGCGCCTGTTCGGCGACCCTCGTCGCCAGCGGCTTCTTCATGATGTCCCAGACCAGGAGCTTGTGGTACGCCTTCACCGGCAGCGCCTTGTCGTTGTCGACGCCGAACGCGCACTTCAGCCACCAGTACGGGGAGTGCAGGGCGTGGGCGTGATGGGTGCCGTACGGCTTCAGGCCGGCCTCGCGCATCTTCGCCAGCAGCTCGTCGGCCTTGTAGATGCGGATGTGGCCGCCCTCGACCTCGTGGTACGCGTCCGACAGCGCCCAGCACACCTTCTCGGGGCCGTAGCGCGGGACGGTGACGGCGATCCGCCCGCCGGGCCTGAGCACCCGGACCATCTCGGCGAGGACGCCCTTGTCGTCCGGGATGTGCTCCATGACCTCGGAGATGATCACGACGTCGAAGGACTCGTCGGGGAAGGGCAGCGCGAGGGCGTCGCCCTCCATGGCGGTGGCGGTGGCACCCTCCGGCGCCTCCCCCGCCTCCTTCATCGCCGCGAACCACTTCGCGACCTCGCGGATCTCCTCCGCGTTCTGGTCCAGGGCCACGACCTGGGCGCCCCGCCGGTAGCACTCGAACGCGTGCCGGCCGGCTCCGCAGCCGAGGTCCAGGACGCGGTCGCCCGGGGCGAGCGGGAACCGGGAGAAGTCGACGGTCAGCACGTGGCCCTGCTTTCGGAAGAGACGCCTGCAACACTCACGGGGGCCGCGGAGCGGCCCGGGGTCTGGTCGGCGGAGCCGGTGATGGCCTCGCGGTAGCGGGACACCGTGCCCTCGGCGGCTCTGGCCCAGGTGAACCGCGCCAGTACCCGCTCACGGCCCGCCCGGCCGAGCCGCGCTCTGAGCTCCGCGTCGCCGAGCAGGCGGCTCAGGCCGGTCGCCAGGGCCCCGGAGTCGCCCGGTGGTACGGCCAGGCAGGTCTCCCCGTCCCGGCCGGCGACCTCGGGGATCGCTCCGCCGGTGGTCGCGAGGAGGGGGGTGCCCGTGGCCATCGCCTCGGCCGCCGGGAGCGAGAAGCCCTCGTACAGGGAGGGCACGCAGGCCACTTCGGCCGAGCGGACCAGGTCGACCAGCTCCGCGTCGGAGATGCCCTTGACGAAGCGGACGGCGCCTTCGAGGCCGTAGCGCTCGATGGCCTGGGCGACGGGGCCGTCCTCGGCGCGCTTGCCGACGACGACGAGATGGGCGCCGGGGTGCTCGGTGCGGACCTTGGCGAGGGCCTCGACCAGGAAGACCAAGCCCTTGAGCGGGACGTCCGCGCTGGAGGTGGTGACGATCCGGCCGGGGATCACGGCCACCGACGGATCCGGCGAGAAGAGGTCGGTGTCGGCGCCGATGTGGACGACGTGGATCCGGTCCTCGCGGACGCCGAGGTGGTCGACGATCTCCTGGTGCGAGGTGCCGGAGACGGTCAGGACCGAGGGGAGCCTGCGGGCCACCCGCTTCTGCATGGTGGTGAAGGCGTACCAGCGCCGCTTGGCCCAGCGCTGGCCCCAGCTCTCGGCCGCGTCCAGCTCCAACTGGCGGTCCACGGTGATGGGGTGGTGGATCGTGGTGACCAGAGGGGCGCCGAGGTCGCCCAGGAGGCCGTAGCCCAGCGTCTGGTTGTCGTGGACGACGTCGAACTCGCCGCGCCGGGCGCGCAGATGGCGGCGGGCGCGCAGCGAGAAGGTCAGCGGCTCGGGGAAGCCGCCGGTCCACATGGTGGCGACCTCGAGCGCGTCGATCCAGTCGCGGTACTCGTCGCGCCCGGGGGTGCGGAACGGGTCCGGGGAGCGGTACAGGTCCAGGCTCGGCAGCTCGGTGAGACGGAGGCGGCCGTCGATGTCGTCGCCCTCGTCGAGGACGGGGTAGGGCTGGGAGCCGATGACCTCGACGCGGTGGCCGAGACGGGCCAGCTCGCGGGAGAGGTGGCGGACGTAGACGCCCTGGCCACCGCAGAACGGGTTTCCCTTGTAGGTGAGGAGGGCGATGTTGAGCGGTCGCTCGCCGTCCGCGGCCGGGTCCCCCTGGGACCCCGTCCGACTGGCCTCAGCGGTCACTCCCGGCCCCCTTCTCCCTGCTGTTTCCCGCGAGATTACGCCGGGACGCTAATCTAGAACAAGTTTCAGACTTGATCGTCCAAGAGGCTCTGAATCTACCGGCAGGTAGGAGTGGTGTGAGCAGTGGATCAGGTGATTCACGCCACGACCGGACCCTGCCATGCTGTGTGATCACCCGCCCTCACCGACTGTCACGGAACGGGACCCATGCCTGCGGAAGTCAGCACCCAGCGCCCCGCCGCCCCGCCGCTCACCGAGCGCCAGGAGGCCCGTCGTCGTCGCATCCTGCACGCGAGCGCGCAGCTTGCCAGCCGGGGCGGTTTCGACGCGGTGCAGATGCGTGAGGTCGCGGAGTCCTCGCAGGTGGCGCTGGGCACGCTGTACCGCTACTTCCCGTCCAAGGTGCATCTGCTGGTGGCCACGATGCAGGACCAGTTGGAGCACATGCACGGCACGCTGCGCAAGAAGCCGCCGCAGGGCGAGTCGGCGGCGGAGCGGGTGGCGGAGACGCTGATGCGCGCGTTCCGAGCCCTCCAGCGCGAGCCTCACCTCGCCGACGCGATGGTGCGCGCTCTGACCTTCGCCGACCGCAGCGTCTCCGCCGAGGTCGACCATGTCTCCCGCCAGACCACGGTGATCATCCTGGACGCGATGGGCCTGGCGGACCCCACCCCCGAGCAGCTCTCCGCGGTCCGCGTCATCGAGCACACCTGGCACTCGGCCCTCATCACCTGGCTGTCGGGCCGCGCCTCCATCGCCCAGGTCAAGATCGACATCGAGACGGTGTGCCGCCTGATCGATCTGACGGAGGTCAGGGAGACGCGGTAGCAGCGGTTTCCCCGCAGTTCTGGCCGAAGCCGTAGAACGCCAGTCCATGGAAGTCCCCAGCCTCGCCGCCCTCGTGAGCCAGGAGCTCCCCCAGGAGCGTGCTCCCCGCGGGCCCCGCCTCGCCGGATACGAAGCTCACGGACCAGCCGGAGCGGTCCAGGGCCCAGCCGACGCCATGGTCGTCCGGCATCCCTTCGCTCACCTTCCAGCCGCGCCGGTCCATTTCCGCGACGGCACGCTCGGCTGCCTCGCGGTCCGGCGCGGTCGACGTGCGCAGCCGCCCAGAGACTTGGCAGGGGCGCTTGCGCATCTGCTCGGAGTCCGCGCCGTCGAACGTCGGCTTCCCGAACCCGGCCTCCTCCAGGGCGGCCCGCAGGTCCCCCCGCACGGCCTCGGCGGTCAGCACCCGCGGCTTCGCGGATGCCGCGGCCGGCCCCGTGTCCCCGTCGCCGCCGCATCCCGTCAGGGCCACCGCCGCCGCCCAGGCCGTGACCACGGCGATCCCCGTCCGTCGCATCGCTCCCCCGTCCACAGTCACCACACAGACAGGGGAGTCTCGCACACAAGATCGCGCTACTCCTCCGGCGGGAACACCGGCTCCCCGCTCCCCAGCAGCGTGATCATGATCGCCTCCACCGGGCAGCTCTCCGCCGCCGCGAGGATCTTCTCGTTGGCGTCCGTCTCCGGTTCGACCGGGTGGGACTGGCGGCCCGTGTCGAGGTGGAAGGCGTCGGGGGCGTGGTGGACGCACTGGGCCGAGCCGATGCAGAGGGAACGGTCGACCTCGACCTGCCAGCGGTCGCCCACGGCCGCTCATCCCTCCCAGCCGGCCGGGAGGTGGATCATCTTGTGCTCCAGGTACTCGCTGAAGCCCTCGGGGCCGAACTCCCGCCCCAGACCGGAGTTCTTGTAGCCGCCGAACGGGCCGAGCATGTCCAGGCTGAAGGTGTTGACGGAGTAGGTGCCGGTACGGACCTGCCGCGCGACCTCGATGCCATGGGCCACGTCCGCCGTCCACACGCTGCCGGACAGGCCGTAGTCCGAGTCGTTGGCGATCTTCAGGGCCTCGGACTCGTCACCGTAGGGCAGCAGGCAGATCACGGGGCCGAAGATCTCCTCCCGCGCGATCCGCATGGAGTTGTCGACCTCGCCGAAGAGGGTGGGCTCCACGTACCAGCCGCGGTCCAGGCCGGGCGGCCGGCCGCCGCCGGCGAGGATCTTGGCGCCCTCCTCCTGGCCGATGCGGATGTAGTCGAGGTTCCGGCGCTGCTGGCGCTGTGCCACCAGCGGGCCCACCTGCGTCGCGGGGTCCAGCGGGTCGCCGACGACCAGGGCGCTCGCCGCGGCGGCGAAGGCGTCCGCGAACTCGTCGTAGCGGGAGCGCGGCAGGAGGATGCGGGTCTGGGCGACGCACGCCTGGCCGTTGTTCATCCAGGCCGCCGACACGATCCCGGGGACGGAGGTCTCGAGGTCCGCGTCCGGCAGGACGACCGCCGCGGACTTGCCGCCCAACTCCAGTGTCACGCGCGTCAGATTGCGTGACGCCACCTCCATCACCCGCTTGCCGGCCGCCACCGACCCGGTGAAGGAGACCTTGTCGACGCCCGGGTGCCCGACCAGGTACTCGCTGACCTCCCGGTCGGCGGGCAGGATCGACAGCACGCCCTCCGGCAGCCCGGCCTCGCGTGTGATCTCGGCCAGGAGATAGGCGTCCAGCGGCGACTCGGGCGACGGCTTGAGCACCGCCGTGCAGCCGGTGAGCAGCGCGGGCGCGAGCTTGGCGGCGGCGACGAACTGCGGGACGTTCCAGGGGGCCACGGCCGCGACGACGCCGACCGGCTCACGCCGGACCAGGATCCTGCCGAGGACGCCGTCGCGCTGCTCCTCGTAGGGGAAGTCCCGTGCGACCGTGATCGCCGCGTCCCACACCATCATCGCGCCGAGCGCCTGCGCGAGGACGCTCCAGGAGTACGGAGAGCCGTTCTCGGAGGAGATGACGCGGGCGATCTCCTCGTGCCGGGTGAGGATGCCGTCCTTGATGCGGGTGACGACCTCGATGCGCTCGTCGAGCGTCATGCGCGGCCAGGGTCCGTGGTCGAAGGCCTCGCGCGCCGCCGCGACGGCCCGGTCCACGTCCCCGGTCGAGGCGTGCGGGACCCGTCCGATGACCTCCTCGGTGTGCGGGGAGATCACCTCGATCACGTCCTTGCCCAGGGGGTCGGTCAACTCCCCGCCGATGAACAGCTGTCCGTGTTCCACGAGCTCGGTCATGGCGACTGCCTCCCCGGGGACTGGCTCTGACGGTTCATCAGATACCGGAAACTGATACCAGCTCCCCTCGGAGGAGTCCACAGGGGCGAACCGACCGGAAGGGTGACCGGGGCTCCCATCGAAACGCGTTCTAGTTATAGTGGCCGGAACGCGGAGACGGGGGAGCCCATGACGCAGTCGGTGCCACAGCCCGAACCGGCGGTCCGCGACCACGGCGGAGGCGTCCGCTCCCTGCAAGTCCCCATCCCCGACAACCCCCTGGGCTGCACGCTCGTCTACGTCGTCGACACCGACCGCGGCCCGGTCCTCGTCGACACCGGCTGGGACGACCCGGAGTCCTGGGACACCCTCACCGCGGGACTGACGGCGCTGGGCACCTCGGTCGGCGAGATCCACGGCGTGGTGATCACCCATCACCATCCGGACCACCACGGACTGTCGGGCAAGGTCCGTGAGGCCTCCGGCGCCTGGATCGCGATGCACGCGGCGGACTCGGCGATCGTCCGCCGCACCCGCGAGACCGACGCCGGCCACTGGCTGTCGTACATGTCGGCCAAGCTCACCGCGGCCGGCGCCCCCGAGGAGCACGTCGCGCCGCTGCGCGCCGCCCGGCCCCGCCGGCTCCCCGGCTTCTCCCCCGCGCTCCCCGACCGCGAGATCGTCCCCGGCGAACTCCTGGACCTCCCCGGCCGCCGGCTGCGCGCGATCTGGACGCCGGGCCACACCCCGGGCCATGTCTGCCTGCACCTGGAGGAGGAGCACCCCGCCCGACTCCCCGGCCACGGGCGGCTGTTCTCCGGCGACCACGTGCTCCCCGAGATCACCCCGCACATCGGCCTGTACGAGGACCCCGACGACGCCACCGTCACCGACCCGCTCGGCGACTACCTCGACTCCCTCGAACGCGTCGGCCGTCTCGCCCCCGCGGAGATCCTCCCCGCCCACCAGTACGCGTTCACCGACGCGCCCGCCCGGGTACGGGAGTTGCTCGCCCACCACGAGGAGCGGCTGACCGGACTGCTGGCCCTGCTCGCGGCGCCGCTGACCCCGTGGCAGCTCGCCGAGCGCATGGAGTGGAACCGGCCCTGGCACCAGATCCCCTACGGATCACGGAACATCGCGGTCTCGGAGGCCGAGGCCCATCTGCGGCGGCTGGTGAAGCTGGGGCGGGCGGAGGCGGTCGCGGGGAGCGAGCCGGTGACGTACGTGGCGGTGGCAGCCCCGAACGCGACGTGAGCCGCGCTCCCCTCGGTGGCCCGGTGGCCTGATCGGTCGCCCCGGCCCGCCCGCGGCTGCTACACAGGATCATGGACCCCATCGAGCGACTCCTCGCCGAGCGCGCCTGCGAGCGCCTCATCGTCGACCTCGTCCGCCGCCTCGACCTCGGCGAACCCGGCTCCGTGGCCGAGCTGTTCACCGAGGACGGCTGCTGGGAGTGGCCCTCTCCGGGCGGCGACGCGCGGCGGTTCCAGGGGCGGGCGGCACTGCGGGAGTACTTCGGCTCGCGCCCCGGCGGCCGGCTCTCGCGGCGGGTGATGTCGAACATCCTGGTCACCGTCGACTCCGCCGACACCGCGAGCGCGACCTCGTACTTCACCACGTACCGCGTCGACGGCCACGCCGGCGGCACGACCCCGATCCCCTCCGGACCGCCGGTCCAGGTCGGGCACTACGAGGACACGTTCCGGCGCACGGCGAACGGCAGTTGGCTGCTGGCCTCCCGGGTCCTGCACCTGCCCTTCGGCGGCCCGACACCTCGGGCGACCGGGGCGAGCGGGTAATCGAGGAGACCGGGCCTGACCATCCCCCCGCCTACCGGACCATCCCCCCCGCTTCTGGTCGCCGCCGCACCCCCGCCCCGTCGATCTCGTACACGTCCCAGGCCCGCCCCGAGCCGATCAGGCTCCCCGTGCTCTCCGCGGCCCCGGAACCACCGCCGCTCACAGCCGCCCCTCAGCGGCTTTCTACGGCCCGGTACAGTGGCTGGGTCGTCATCACGCCCGTACGGGGGGAAGCCGGTGCAATTCCGGCGCTGACCCGCAACCGTGAGCCCTGCGCAGCGCGCGAGGGCGAGCCGGATCGCCCCGTACGGTCCCAGTGACCGGCTCACGCGCACCGGCAACCGGCCGGTGTGCGGCACCGTCGAGGCATACGGGGCCGAGCCGCCGGGGTGTCCCGCGCTGCCCGGCCCCGCTTTCAGGGAGAGGCACCCGCCGATCATGAACGTCCGCCGCAGCGCCGCGGTCCTGGCCGCCACCGCCGTCATCGGGGCCGCCGCACCGGCCGTGGCCGCGAGTCCTTCGCCGTCGCCGTCGGTGGTGACACCGGACGGGCTGTACGGCAGCGCGGACCCCACGTACGACGGGGTGTGGCGGCAGTCGGTGACCCTGCTCGCGCAGGTGGAGCAGGGCGTGGACCCCGCCGAGAAGGCGGTGGACTGGCTGGCCGGCCAGCAGTGCGCGAACGGCGCCTTTCCCGCCTTCCGCGCGGATGCCGCCAAGGCCTGTGACGCCAAGGTCATGGTCGACACCAACAGCACGGCCGCCGCCGTCCAGGCCCTCGCGGCGACCGGCGGCCACCAGGACGCGCCGGGCAAGGCGGTCGCCTGGCTGAAGTCCGTGCAGAACAAGGACGGCGGCTGGGGCTACATGCCGGGCGGGGCGAGCGACGCCAACTCCACCTCCGTGGTCATCGGCGCCCTGACCGCCGTCGGCGAGCAGCCCGCGAAGGTGCGCACGGGCGGCAGGACGCCGTACGACGCCCTGCTGAAGCTCGCCCTGCCGTGCACCGGTGACGGCGCGGGTGCCTTCGCCTACCAGCCCGACAAGAAGGGCAAGCTCGCCGCCAACGCGGACGCGACGGCCGCGGCCGTGCTCGGCGCGCTCGGTGAGCAGCCGACGAACATCCAGGCCGACGACGACACCGCCTCGGCGTCCTGCGCGAAGCCCGGCGACGCCGAGCAGGCCGCGCACAACGGCGCCTCCTACCTCGCCAGGACCATGGCGAAGGACAAGCACCTCACCTCGGTGCTGCCCGGCAGCGAGAACCAGCCCGACTACGGCAACACCGCGGACGCGGTCGTCGCCCTCTCCGCCGCCGACTTCCACACCGAGGCCACCGCCTCCGGCCGCTGGCTCGCGGCGCACGCCCTGAAGTGGGCCGAGCAGAGCGGCCCGGCCGCGTACGCGCAGCTCGTCCTCGCCGCCCAGGCGGCCGGTCTGAACCCGCGCGACTTCGGGGGCGCGGACCTCGTGGCCCTGCTGAACGCCACCGGTCCCCAGCCGCGGGACGTCCCGGCCGCGAACGAGAGCCGGGCCCCCGAGGCGGACGACAAGGCCGCCGAGAAGGACGAGGAGGGTGTCAGCGTCTGGTGGATCATCGGCGTCGGACTCGTCGCCGGCATCGGCGTCGGCTTCCTGATCAGCGGCCGCAACAAGAAGCGGCAGCCGTGACCCGCCGAGCCCTCGCCCCGCTCCTGGCCGCGCTGGTCCTGCTGACCGGCGCGACCGGCGCCGCCCACGCCACCGGCTACCGCTACTGGTCCTTCTGGGACCGCACCGGCGGCACCTGGACCTACGCCACCCAGGGGCCCGCCACCGCCGTCCCCTCCGACGGGGACGTCCAGGGCTTCCGGTTCGCCGTCAGCGAGGACTCCGCGGACGCCGCGAAGCCCCGCGGCACGGCGTCCTTCGCCACGATCTGCGCGCACACCCCGGCCGAGGACGGCCGCAAGCGCGTCGCGCTGGTCGTCGACTTCGGTACAACGTCGGACGCGCCCTCCGGTGAGACCCCGCCGCGGGCGCGGACGGCGTGCGCGGTGGTCGCCACCGACGCGACCACGGCGGAGGCCCTGGCGGCGGTCGCCCCACCCCTGCGGTACGGCTCCGACGCCCTGCTGTGCGCCATCGCCGGGTATCCGCGGGCGGGGTGCGGGGAGCAGGTGGCGTCGGGGAAGAAGCCGGAGACCGAGTCCGCTCAGCCCTCCGAGAAGGACGACGGCGGCGCCGGCCCGTCGGTGGGCGTCTTCGCCGGCGCCGCGGCCGTGGCGGCACTCGGCGCGGCGGCGGTGTGGCAGGCGAGGCGGCGCCGGAATGCGCGCTGAGCCCGGGCGCCGCGGCGACGGCCGCGCCCCGCGGCTCGCCCCCGGCGGCGCCGCACGGCTCCCTTCCGCCGCCACGCCGCTGCACCCCGGCGCCTGGTGGCTCTGGGCACTCTCCCTCGGTGTCGCAGCCACCCGCACCACCAACCCCCTCCTGCTCGCCCTGCTGATCGCCACCTCCGCCTTCGTCGTGGCGGCGTGCCGCACCGACGCCCCCTGGGCCCGCGCCTACTCCGCCTTCGTCAAGCTCGGCCTCGCCGTCCTGCTCGTCCGCCTCGCCTTCGCCGTCACCCTCGGCTCCCCGCTGCCCGGCACGCACGTGATCGCCACCCTCCCCGAACTCCCCCTGCCCGACTGGGCGCAGGGCATCCGGCTGGGCGGCCGGGTCACCGTCGAGACCCTGGTCTTCGCGTTCTACGACGGCCTGAAGATCGCCACCCTCCTCATCTGCGTCGGCGCCGCGAACGCCCTCGCCAACCCGAGCCGGCTGCTGAAGACCCTGCCCGGCGCGCTCTACGAGATGGGCGTGGCCGTGGTCGTCGCGATGACCTTCGCCCCGAACCTCATCGCCGACGTCCAGCGGCTGCGCGCCGCCCGCCGCCTGCGCGGCCGCCCGGACCACGGTCTGCGCGGCCTGCTCCAGGTGGGGCTCCCCGTCCTGGAGGGCGCCCTGGAACGCTCCGTGGCCCTCGCCGCCGCGATGGACGCCCGCGGCTACGGCCGCACCGCCGCCGTCCCCGCCCCGGTACGCCGTACGACGGCCGCCCTCACCCTCGGCGGCCTGCTCGGCATCTGCGCCGGGACGTACGGTCTGCTCACCGCCGAGGGCGGCACCTACGGTCTGCCCGTGCTGCTCGCCGGGGTCGCCGCCGCCCTCGTCGGCCTGCGGCTCGGGGGCCGCCGTACGCCACGCACCCGGTACCGCCCGGACCGCTGGACCGCGCGCGCGTGGCTGGTCGCCGGTTCCGGCGCGGCCGTCGCGGCGCTGCTGGCCCTCGCCGCGGTACGGGACCCCGCCGCCCTGCACCCCGGGGTGATCCCGCTGACCGCCCCCACCCTTCCGCTCTGGCCCGCCGCGGCAGTCCTCGTCGGACTCCTGCCGGCCTTCCTCGCCCCGCACAAGGAGCCGTCGTGATCCGCTTCGAGGACGTCTCCGTCATCTACGAGGACGCGTCCGAACCCGCCGTCCAGGGCGTGGACCTGGAGGTGCCCGAGGGGGAACTCGTCCTGCTCGTGGGCCCGTCGGGCACGGGCAAGTCCACGATCCTCAACTCCGTCGCGGGCCTGGTCCCGCACTTCACCGGCGGCACCCTGCGCGGTCGGGTCACGGTCGCCGGGCGCGACACCCGGACCCACAAGCCGCGCGAACTGGCGGACGTCGTGGGCACGGTGGGCCAGGACCCGCTCGCCCACTTCGTGACGGACACCGTCGAGGACGAACTCGCCTACGGCATGGAGTCGTTGGGTCTGCCGCCCGAGGTGATGCGCCGCCGGGTCGAGGAGACCCTCGACCTCCTGGGCCTCGCCGAGCTGCGCGCCCGTTCCATCGCCACCCTCTCCGGCGGTCAGCGCCAGCGCGTCGCGATCGGCTCGGTCCTCACCCCGCACCCGCTGGTCCTGGTCCTCGACGAGCCCACGTCGGCGCTCGACCCGGCGGCGGCCGAGGAGGTCCTGGCCGTCCTCCAGCGCCTGGTGCACGACCTGGGCACGACGGTCCTCATGGCCGAGCACCGTCTGGAACGCGTCATCCAGTACGCCGACCGGATCGTCCTCCTGCCCGGCCCGGGCGCCGCCCCGCTCCTCGGCACCCCGGCCGAGATCATGGCCGTGTCCCCGGTGTACCCGCCGGTGGTGAACCTGGGCCGCCTGGCGGGCTGGTCCCCGCTGCCCCTGACGGTGCGGGACGCGCGGCGCCGGGCGACGGACCTCCGGCAGCGGCTGGAGACACCGCACCGGGACGCCCTGAAGGAGTCCGGGGAACTGCACGACCGGCGCCCCACCCGTCCCTCGGACGCCCCCGGCTCCTCGCGCGGCACCCCGCCCGCCCGCTGGTTTCGCCGCAGGCAGAACCAGGCCGCCCCCTCCCCGCATCCCGCCGAGGTCCGCGCCCTCACCGTCACGCGATCCCGCGTCCAGGCCCTGCGCCACGTCGACCTCACCATCGCCGCCGGCGAGACCGTCGCCCTCATGGGCCGCAACGGCGCCGGAAAGTCCACCCTGCTCAACACCCTGGTGGGCCTGGTCCGGCCCACCTCCGGCGAGGTCCGCGCGGGCGGCCTGACGCCGCACGTCACAGCCCCCAAGGACCTCGTCGGCCGCGTGGGCCTCGTCCCCCAGGAACCCCGCGACCTCCTCTACGCCGACACGGTCGCCGCCGAGTGCGAGGCCGCCGACCGGGACGCCGGCGCGGCGCCCGGCACCTGCCGGGCCCTCGTGGGCGAGCTGCTCCCCGGCGTCGCCGACGAGGTCCATCCGCGCGACCTCTCCGAGGGCCAGCGCCTCGCGCTCGCCCTGGCCGTCGTCCTCACCGCGCGGCCGCCCCTGCTCCTCCTCGACGAGCCGACGCGCGGACTGGACTACGCCGCGAAGGCCCGCCTGGTGACGGTCCTGCGCGAGCTGGCCGCCGAGGGGCACGCGATCGTTCTGGCCACGCACGACGTGGAGCTGGCCGCCGAGCTGGCCCACCGGGTGGTGCTCCTCGCCGACGGCGAGGTGATCGCGGACGGCCCCGCGGCGGACGTCGTCGTCGCCTCCCCGTCCTTCGCGCCGCAGGTCAGCAAGATCCTGGCGCCGCAGAAGTGGCTCACGGTGGCGCAGGTGCGCGAGGCGCTCGGATGACGGCCGTCCGGCTGGGTCCCCGTTCGGTCGCCACCCTCGTCGTCACCGGCGTGGTCGGCCTGGTCGCGTTCGGCTGGCCCTTCATCACCCCGGCGACCTCCGCCGTCGGCGCCCACAGCCAGGACGCGCCGTGGCTCTTCGCGGGTCTGCTGCTCCTGCTGGTCGCGGTCGTGGCGGCGGCGATCTCGGAGGCGGGCCTCGGTCCGAAGGCGGTGGCGATGCTGGGGGTGCTGGCCGCCACGGGGGCGGCGCTGCGGCCGATCGGTGCCGGGACGGCCGGTATCGAGCCGATGTTCTTCCTGATGGTGCTGAGCGGCCGGGTCCTCGGACCGGGCTTCGGGTTCGCGCTGGGCTCGACGACGATGTTCGCGTCGGCGCTGCTCACGGGCGGGGTCGGGCCGTGGATGCCGTTCCAGATGATGGCGATGGGCTGGTTCACGATGGGCGCGGGCCTGCTGCCGGCCCGGTTCCGGGGCCGGGCGGAGATCCGGCTTTTGGCCCTGTACGGGTTCGTGGCGGCGTTCGCGTACGGCACGGCGATGAATCTCGCGGGCTGGCCCTTCCTGGGGGCGCTGGCCTCGAACATCGCCTTCGTCGTCGGGGACCCGGTCTCCGTGAACCTGGCCCGGTTCGTCGCGTACTGCCTGGCCACGTCCCTCGGCTGGGACCTGGGCCGCGCGGTGTGCACGGTCGTGCTGACCTTCCTGCTCGGTCCCGCCGTGCTCAGGGCGCTACGCAGAGCCACCCGGCGGGCGAGGTTCGAGACCGCGGTCACATTCGAACCTCGTTGACCGGTGAACCGTCCCACATGACCCACATCACTCACTAACCGACTTAGTAGTGCAAATCGGACGCCATGCCCATGCCAGAACCGCCTCTGACCTGGGCATTGAGAGCCAGCTCACACGCACCCCGACCACCCCAGATGCGACCACAACTAGTAAAAGGGGTCATTGCGGACAGCTTCCGAGCCTGTTTCTCTGGACAACGTCGCACGGCGCCGACCCGCCCCACGGGCCTCGGCGCCGACGCATGACCCGGACCTCCGGAGCGTGCAGGCGACA
The DNA here is from genome assembly GCF_044386545.1 of Streptomyces sp. NPDC020489. Lineage (NCBI taxonomy): Bacteria > Bacillati > Actinomycetota > Actinomycetes > Kitasatosporales > Streptomycetaceae > Streptomyces > Streptomyces sp. NPDC020489. Next base: position 403,183 of record NZ_JBIRUZ010000001.1, on the reverse strand, counting down.
GCCCCGTCCCCGAGGAAAAGGTTCTCCGTGTCCGTCTCCCGCATCGTTCGCCGCATCGCTTCCCCCAAGAAGGCCGTCACCACCGTCGCGATGGCCGCCGCCACCGCCGGTCTGGTGCTGACCGCGGCGCCCGCTCAGGCGGCCACCACCAGCTCCGCCGCCGAGGCCAAGTCCATCGCGCGCCAGATGATCCCGAACACCGCCCAGTACAACGCGTTCAGCAAGATCGTCGAGCACGAGAGCGGCTGGGACGTCGACGCCACCAACGCCTCCTCCGGCGCGTACGGCCTGGTCCAGGCCCTGCCCGGCTCCAAGATGGCCTCCGCCGGCTCGGACTGGAAGACCAACGCCGAGACCCAGATCGAGTGGGGCCTCGACTACATGAACTCCCGCTACGGCAGCCCGACCGGCGCCTGGGCGTTCTGGCAGGCCAACGGCTGGTACTGAGCCGGCCGGCACCGACTCACCGCGATGCGGCGACCCCCTGTGGGGTCGCCGCATCGTCGTGCACCGGCCCCTCAAACCACCGAACGCAGGTTCGATCAATCGGGTTGAAATGCGACCGCCCATGACGGAGCATGCCTCGATGCCCCACGAACTCCTCCCCTACGACCTGACCTGGCCCGAGGTCGACCCCCGGAGCCATCCCTTCGACAGCGCCGCCGCCCTCGATGTCGTCCGGGGTCTGGACGCCGCGAGCCGGGTGCCCGAGCGGCCGGTCAGAAAGCCCGCCGCCCACCCGGACGAGGCCTACGCCGAGTACGCCAGGCTGTGCGACTGGTCACACAGCGAGGGCTGGGACTGGACCGGGGAGATGACCGAGGAGCTCGTCGCGCGATACGGCCGCTGGAGCACCGGCTGGCGCTGGGCGCACGACGAGGGAGACCTCGGCGGTGGGCCCGTGGGCGGCTGGTGCTGCACCCTGCACTCGATCACCACGCCCGGGGAGACCCTGGCCCGGGTCGCCGCCTCGCTGTGCGAGTGGCGGGACTGGCTGGAGTACCTGAGCCGACGGTTCGACGCCTACCCGCTGACCGCCTCGGACCCCGAGAGCCGCCGGGACGCCTGGGAGCGCGCCACCCAGCACCTGATCCTCCAGGTCCTGGACCGCACCGGCTCGGGGGACGCCTGGTACAGCCACTGCCGTCAGGTCCTGACCTGGTTCCTCACCCGCTGGGAGGTGCCCCCGCAGACGGCCGAGACGCTGGTCGAGGAGGCCATCGGCGGCCGCTTCGAGAGCTGGACCATGCCGGAGGGGGACCTGGTGGACGACGTGGCGGAACACCTGGCCACCTCCCTGGAGCCCCACGCACCCACCCCGCCCACCGCCGAGGACCGCCGGTTCATCTCGGCCCGCCTCCAGTCACACCTCGACGAATGACACCGGGACACCAACCGGACGGCCCTTGCCCTACACGGCCCCGGGAGCACCTCGACCCTTGCCCGGCGCCCGTCCCAGACCTCCGCGGCCCTTGCCCGACACCTGTCCCGGACCGCCTCAGCTCACGCCCGGCGCCCACCCCCGACCACCTCAGCTCACACCCGGCACCCGCCCGGAACCACTGCGGCCCCTGCCCGGCACCTGTCTCGGACCGCCTCAGCCGCCGCCCGGCGCCCACCCCGGACCACTGCGGCCCCTGCCCGGCCCCCGTCCCAGACCTCCGCGGCCCCTGCCCGGCCGCGACCTCGGACCACCTGAGCCCGTGCCCGGCACCTGCCCCAGACCACCCGAGCCCGTGCCCGGCACCCACCCCCGACCCCCTCAGCTCACACCCGGCACCCGCCCGGAATCACTGCGGCCCCTGCCCGACACCCATCTCGGACCACCTCAGCCGCCACCCGGCACCCGCCCCGGACCACCCGCGCCCCGGTCCCGCCGCTCCCGACCACCTGCGTGTCTGGCTCGCGCTCCGCGCCACCGTGCCCTGGCATCGGGTGCCCGCGGCTCCCTGCCCCGTCACCCCCGCCCGGGACGGCGCCGCCCATGACATCCGCACGCATGACCGCGCCCGCTCGCCGGAGCGTGCGGAGCGGCTGCTGACCGCCCTCGCCCAGGCCCGCGCGGACGCGGCCCGGGCCGTGCCGCTCAGCTTCGCGCTGCTCGGCGGCTGGCAGCGGCACGTGCTGGGCGTTCCGCAGGCACCGCCGTTCCGCGGCGCCCCCGCGTACGCCAAGGCAGGACGGGAGCGGTACGGCATCGGTCCCGACCTGCCCGCCCGGCTGGACGCGTGCCTGGCCGAGGCCCGCGACCCCGCACTTCCCCTCACCGCCCGGGCCGCCCGCGTCTATCTCGACGTCTGCTTCTTCCACCCGTTCGACGACGGCAACGCCCGCTCCGCGTTCCTCGCCCTGACCTTCGTCCTGGCCCGGGAGGGCGCCGCTCTCGACCAGGTCGGCCCCGTACGCCGGATCAGCCGGCGTGCCGACGATCCCGAGGGCGCCCTGGCGCTCGCCGAGCTGCTCGCCGTACTGCTCACGGCCGCGGCGGGGCGACCGGCGCGGCGCTAAGCCTGCGGTACCGGAGCGAGCGCCTTGGCCGCCTGGTGGGCTCTCCACTCCTTGCGGAACAGATAGCCGCGCAGGACCGCGATCCCGAGGAACAGCAGCCCGAAACCGCCCCGGCCCAGGCCCCCCACCTGGACGAACCAGTAGAAGCACGCCCCGGCCATGGTCAGGCAGATGCCGATGACCAGGGGCTCGCGCAGGTAGAAGGGCAGGACACGGAGGATGAGGTTGAGAAACATCGGGCAAGTTGATCAGAGCGCGTCAACTCTGTCGAGCCAAAATCTGCCGGACGTCAGAGCTAGACGCGCTGGAGGATCGTGCCGGTGGCCAGCCCGCCCCCCGCGCACATCGTCACCAGCGCGAACTCCTTGTCCACGCGCTCCAGTTCATGCAGTGCCGACGTGATGAGCCGGGCCCCGGTGGCCCCCACCGGATGCCCGAGCGCGATGGCGCCGCCGTTGACGTTGACCTTCTCCAGGTCCTGATCGAAGACCTGCGCCCAGCTCAGCACCACGGACGCGAAGGCCTCGTTGATCTCCACGAGGTCGATGTCCTTCAGCGACATCCCGGCCTTGCCCAGCACCGCCCTGGTCGCGTCGATCGGTCCGTCGAGGTGGAAGTGCGGGTCGGCGCCGACCAGCGCCTGGGCCACGATCCGCGCCCGGGGCCGCAGTTTCAGCGCCCGCGCCATCCGCTTCGACACCCACATGATCGCGGCGGCGCCGTCGGAGATCTGCGAGGAGTTGCCGGCCGTGTGCACCGCGGTCGGCATGATCGGCTTCAGGCGCGCCAGCGCCTCCATGGAGGTGTCGCGCAGCCCTTCGTCCCGGTCGACCAGCCGCCACATGCCCTGTCCGGCCTGCTGCTCGTCCTCGGTGGTGGGCACCTGGACGGCGAACGTCTCCCGCTTGAAGCGCCCCTCGCCCCAGGCCGCCGCGGCCCGCTCCTGCGAGATCAGACCGAGGGCGTCGACGTGTCCGCGGGTCAGCCCCCGGTGCCGGGCGATCCGCTCGGCCGCCTCGAACTGGTTGGGCAGGTCCACGTTCCACTCGTCGGGGAACGGCTTGCCCGGCCCGTGCTTGGACCCGGACCCGAGCGGCACCCGTGACATCGCCTCCACCCCGCAGGAGATGCCGACGTCGATGACGCCCGCGGCGATGAGGTTCGCCGTCATGTGCGAGGCCTGCTGCGAGGAGCCGCACTGGCAGTCGACGGTGGTCGCCGCCGTCTCGTACGGCAGGCCCATCGTCAGCCAGGCCGTGCGCGCGGGGTTCATGGACTGTTCGCCGGCGTGTGTCACGGTGCCGCCGACGATCTGCTCGACGCAGTCGGCGGGGATGCCGGTGCGGCCGAGGAGTTCACGGTAGGTCTCGCCCAGGAGATAGGCGGGGTGGAGGTTGGCGAGCGCGCCACCGCGCCTGCCGATGGGGGTGCGTACGGCTTCGACGATCACGGGTTCCGCGGCCATGGGGAGTTCCTCTCCTCCTCAAGAGCGCGGCGCGGGGGCGTCCCGGCCCGGCCCGCCACGCGGAACTAGTACGTGTTCTAGTTCCCTGTGCAGTCTGCTGACTTCGCGTCCACAACCGCAAGGGTCGTGCACGCAATTGGGCTCGCCGTACCCCTTGCCTCTTGTAGAACCCGTTACTACCTTCACGGCAACCCGACCTGATGGGCCGTCAGAACACGACTGTCAGAGCCACGGCTGGAGTGAGTTGCCCATGCCCTGTCCAGCGCTGCCCGACGGGTTCGACCTGACCGATCCCGACCTGCTGCAACACCGTGTCCCGCTGCCGGAGTTCGCCGAGCTGCGCCGGACGGAACCGGTGCACTGGATCCCCCAGTCCGGCAATGTCGCCGGGTTCCGGGACGAGGGCTACTGGGCCGTCACCCGGCACGCGGACGTCAGGTACGTCTCCACGCACCCCGAGCTCTTCTCCTCCACGCTCAACACCGCGATCATCCGCTTCAACGAGCGCATCGAGCGCGACGCCATCGACGCCCAGCGGCTGATCATCCTCAACATGGACCCGCCGGAGCACACCCGGGTGCGCCAGATCGTGCAGCGCGGCTTCACGCCCCGCTCGATCCGCGCCCTGGAGCACGCCCTGCGCGACCGCGCCCACTCCATCGTCCAGCGCGCCCTGGCCCACGAGGGCTCCTTCGACTTCGTCACCCAGGTCGCCTGCGAACTCCCCCTCCAGGCCATCGCCGAGCTGATCGGCATCCCGCAGGAGGACCGGCTGAAGATCTTCGAGTGGTCGAACCGGATGATCTCCTACGACGATCCCGAGTACGCGATCACCGAGGAGGTCGGCCAGCAGGCGGCGATGGAGGTCATCGCGTACGCCATGACCATGGCCGCGGAGCGCAAGAAGTGCCCGGCGAAGGACATCGTGACCACGCTGGTGGCGGCCGAGGACGAGGGCAACCTGGCCTCGGACGAGTTCGGCATGTTCGTCCTCGCCCTGGCGGTGGCCGGCAACGAGACCACCCGCAACGCCATCAGCCACGGCATGCACGCCTTCCTCACCCACCCCGAGCAGTGGGAGCTGTTCAAGCGCGAGCGTCCGGCCACCACGGCCGAGGAGATCGTCCGCTGGGCGACCCCGGTGGTCAGCTTCCAGCGCACCGCGACCCAGGACACCGAGCTGGGCGGCAAGAAGATCAAGCAGGGCGACCGGGTGGGCATCTTCTACGCCTCGGCCAACCACGACCCGGAGGTCTTCGACCGGCCCGACACCTTCGACATCACCCGCGACCCCAACCCCCACCTGGGCTTCGGCGGCGGCGGTCCGCACTTCTGCCTGGGCAAGTCCCTGGCCGTGCTGGAGATCAACCTGATCTTCAACGCCATCGCCGACGCCATGCCGGGCCTCCATCTGACCGGCGACCCGCGCCGCCTGCGCTCGGCCTGGATCAACGGCGTCAAGGAACTCCAGGTGAGCGTGGCCTGACCCGCGACCCGGGCCGGTGGCTTCCCGGCGCCGCCGGCCCGTCCTGACCCGGGGGAGGCAGGGGGCACCCCCATCCCTACGTCCCGCTCCCGCCTCCCCCGTGGCCCACCGCCACCGGCCGCCCCTGGGACTCGGCCCCGGCCTTCTCCGCCGTACGCGCCCTGGGCCCCTGGAACAGATAGGCCAGCCCGAAGCCGCCGGCCACCACCAGGGCGCCGCCGACCGCGTCCAGAATCCAGTGGTTGCCCGTCGCCACGATCGACGTCAGCGTGCACAGCGGGTGCAGCAGGCCCAGGGCCTTCAGCCACCCCCGGGGCGCGATGATCACGATGACCAGGCCGCACCACAGCGACCAGCCGAAGTGCAGGGACGGCATCGCGGCGTACTGGTTGGTCAGGTGGGTCAGGGTGCCGTAGTCGGGCTGGGAGAAGTCCTGCGCACCGTGGACCGTGTCGATGATGCCGAGGCCCGGCATCAGCCGGGGCGGGGCCAGCGGGTAGAGCCAGAAGCCGACCAGGGCCAGGAGCGTGGTGAAGCCCAGCGAGGCGCGGGCCCAGCGGTAGTCGACCGGGCGGCGCCAGTACAGGACCGCCAGGACCGACAGCGGGACCACGAAGTGGAACGACGTGTAGTAGAAGTCGAGGAAGTCACGCAGCCAGCGCACCTCGACCACCGCGTGGTTCGCCCAGTGCTCGATGTCGATGTGCAGCCATCGCTCCAGGTCGAGGATCTGCCGGCCGTGCGCCTCCGCGCGCGCCCGGCCCTCGGAGTTGCTGCCGCCCGTCGCCGCGAGCCGCACCTTCTGGTAGGCCGCGTACGTCACCCGGATCAGCAGCAGTTCCAGGAGCAGGTTCGGACGGGTCGACACCCTCTTGAGGAACGGCAGCAGCGGCACCCGCCGGAAGCGCGCCGGGACCGGCTCGGCGTGCTCCGCGGGGATCGGGCTCGCGTAGTGCGGGGACGTCCGGGGCAGGAACGGCACGACCGTCGCCGCCGCGAGCGCCGCCAGCAGGACGACGTTGTCGCGCACCGGGTACAGCGCGGACATGTTCGGCAGCATCATCTTCGCCGGCAGCGTCATGACCAGGACCACGGCCACCGGCCACACATACCGGTCCGAGGCCCGCTTCCCGACCCGCCCGACCACCGCGAGCAGCACCCACAGCAGCTGGTGCTGCCAGGTGGTGGGCGAGACCAGGATCGCCGCGCAGCCGGTGATCGCGACCGCCAGCAGCAGCTGGCCGTCACGGGCGTACCGCACGGCCCGGCGCAGGGCCGGCACGGTCACGGCCGCGCCGAGCGCGAGGAACAGCGCGATCTCCACCGGACCGGACAGGCCCGCGCGCAGCAGCGCGCCGTGCAGCGACTGGTTGGACAGGTCGTCCGCCGGGCCGCCGAGCCCGGTGCCCGCCATGTGGTGGACCCAGTAGGTGTACGAGTCGTGCGGCATCGCCAGCCAGGCCATCGCCGTGCACGCGGCGAAGCTGAGGCCGCCCCACAGCGCGGCCGGTCGCCGCCCCGTGAACCACAGCAGCGCCGCGAACAGCAGCACCGGAGGCTGGAGCGCGGCGGCGACACCGATCAGCGCCCCGCTCGCCCCCTGACCGCGGACGACGAAGCAGCCCAGCAGGACCAGCAGCACCGGCATGATGCTGGTCTGGCCCAGCCAGAGGGTGTTGCGCACCGGCAGCGACAGCATCAGCAGGCTGACCGCGACCGGCGCGGCCAGCAGCGCCGTGAGCCGGCCGACCGGCTGCGGCAGGGCGCGCGCGGCGACCAGGCCGAGGAGGACCACCAGCAGCAGCGTGCCGAAGGTCCACCCCCAGCCGAGGGCCTGCTCGGCGGCACGCGTCAGCGGCTTGAGCACGAGCCCCCCGAAGGGCGTGCCCGTGAACAGGGTGGAGTCGTACAGCGAGCCCTTCACATGCAGGACGCCGTCGGGGCCGACCCAGGTCTCCAGGTCCGTCAGCCGCTCCCCCTCGGGGGTGCTCAGGACGACGGCCACCTGCCGGACGGCGAGTATCGCGGCGACCAGCCACAGCCCCAGGCGGGCCAGGTGCACCCGCGCCCGCACCGTGTCCGCGGCACTCGCTCCGAGCGCCTGCGCGGGTCGTCCGCCGTGTTCCGCATTCAGCACGCCTCGTAGGCCTCCCGCCCCGTTCTTCCACGCGTTGCCCGCGTGTGGGCTGTTCTGCGAACCCTCTCAGCCTCGCACCGCCCCCGGAGAGAGACGCGGCGACTCCGGTTTCACCTGACGTCTGTCCCGCTTTTGTCCGAATGACGATAGTCCGCGGCCGCGTGCGGCGGCGCGCGAGGCGCGACCTGGCTCACGTACGGCGTACGGCGGAACGGAACCGTGTGCTCCCGCCGTACTACCGTCTGAAGCCGTCGACGCGGAGGGGCTGGGGAGACATGGTCGGAGTACGGCGAGGGCGGCGGCTCGCGTCCCCCGGGTGACCTTCGCGGGGCGGTGAGCGCGAGGTCCGGGCCGCTGGCCGAGCTGTCGTGGGGCGCGCCCTTCCTGACCGCCATGGGCCGGGAGTTCCCGACGCCGTCCCTCATCGACGGGGCGGTCTGGCGCTGGGCGTCACGGCCACGGCCCTGCTCGCCGTGCGGCGCTCCCGCCGGGAACTCGGCGGGGCGTCCGTTCGTCAGCCCCAGGGGTGAGCAGCTCCGATCAGCCGCGGGAAAGGCACAGACACATGAGTGAGTCGCAGGTCTGGGACGACGTCGACGACTACTTCGCCACCCACCTCACACCCGACGACGAGGCGCTGTCCGCCGCCCTGCGCGACAGCGAGGCCGCCGGACTTCCGCGGATCGCCGTCAGCGCCACCCAGGGCAAGCTGCTCCAGCTGCTCGCCCAGATCCAGGGCGCCCGAAGGATCCTGGAGATCGGCACCCTGGGCGGCTACAGCACCATCTGGCTGGCCCGCGCGCTGCCCGCCGACGGGCGGCTGGTCTCCCTGGAGTACAGCCCGAGGCACGCGGAGGTCGCGACCGGCGCCATCGCGCGGGCCGGCCTCGACCGGCTCGTGGAGGTCCGCGTCGGCCCCGCCCTGGAGTCGCTGCCGAAGCTGGCCGAGGAGGACCCGGACCCCTTCGACCTGGTCTTCGTCGACGCCGACAAGGACAACAACCCGCACTATGTGGAGTGGGCGCTGAAGCTCACCCGACCGGGCAGCCTGATCATCGTCGACAACGTGGTGCGCGGCGGCCGCGTCGCCGACCCCGACAGCGCCGCGCCGGACATCACCGGCACCCGGGCCGCCATCGAACTGATCGGCTCCCACCCGAGGTTGAGCGGGACGGCGATCCAGACGGTGGGCGCCAAGGGCTACGACGGCTTCGCGCTGGCGCGGGTGGTCGCGTAGCCCTGCGCCCACCGACGCCGATCAACCCTCGTGGTAGAAACCGACGTTGACGGTACGGGGGGCGGTGCGGTCCCGGATGACGATCTCCCCGTTGCCGCCCCGGGGCAGCGGGATGGTCCCGCCGTAGACCAGGGGCTGGGCGTACTGGCCGACGACCAGGTGCACCTCGGAGGACGGTTCGGCCTGTGAGCCCTGGAGCCAGGTCACCTGCCAGCCGCCCTCCGGGCCGCACAGGAACTCCAGATGCACCCGGGAGACGAACAGCCAGTCGTCGGGCGTCGACAGCCGGCACACGGACTGGTCCCGTCCGACGCGCAGCACGGCACCCGGGTCACTGGGCGCGTCGGCCATCTGCATGCCGGCCGTGGCACCCTCCTCCGCCGCGGATACGGCGGCCATGGTGAGTTCGAGCACGTGCGCTCCCTTTGCAGTTCCTGAACCGTTCCCGAGCAAGTGTCCTTGCACAGCGGCCGCATGATAAATCGCCCGGCCACCCCACGTCCGGCACAATGGGCTCATGACCGAGCGAAAGCCACCCGGCGTCCCGTTCGAGTCCTGGGTGGACCAGCAGATCCGAGAGGCGCAGAGGCGCGGCGAGTTCGACCGGCTGCCCGGCGCGGGCGAGCCGTTGCCCGCCGCCCTGGAGGCCCCGTACGACGAACTGTGGTGGATCAGGCGCAAGATGGCCCGTGAGGGCCTGGCCGTCCTGCCGCCCGCGCTGGCGCTGCGCAAGGAGGCGGAGGACACGCTCGCCGCGGCGTACGCGGCACCGTCGGAACGGATCGTCCGGAAACTGCTCACGGACGTCAACGTCAAGATCCGCGACATGATGTTCAGACCGCCGCCCGGCCCCCCGCTGGGTATGAAGCCGTACGACGTCGAGGACGTCGTACGGCTGTGGCGGGAGCGCCGGGCGGCGGCGGATGACTCAGAGGTGCAGTAGCCGGTCCGCCAGCTCGCGGTAGTCGCGCAGGGCGAGGCGCAGCTGCTCGGTGTCGCCGGCGTCGGCGTTCTTGCCGGCGCCGTCCTGCTGCCAGGAGGTGCGCAGGGTGCGGCGGCGGTGGGTCAGGGCGTCCGTGAGGCGGGAGGCGATCTCCTCCATCACGTGATCGGCCTCCTCCACCGCGGTGCGGGGTCCGTCGACGAACCCGGCGACCGCGTGCTGGAGCCGCAGCGAGAGCTTGTCTATCTCGTCGTGCGGGAGCAGTCGGCCGCGGTGGGCACCCTCGCCCTGAACCGCCCTCTCGTGCCCGTTCTCCCCGGCGACCAGCGGGGACCTGGAGTTGTCGCCCTTCTCGGCCTGCGCGGCGTCGGACGTGTCGCGGAAGGCGCTGTCGCGGGTGGTGTCGTGGGCCGTGTCGTGGCCCGCCACCAGGGGCGCGCTCTCCTGGTCCTGCGGATCGGCCGAGCGGGCGCCGGTGCCGTAGCCACGTCCCGTCGGGTCGGTGCCCGTCCGGTCGGTGCCCGTGGTGCCTGTCGAGCCGGTGGTGCCCGTGGTGCCCGTGAGCTTGTCCCCGTGCAGCGGGCCTTCGGCCCCCGGGCCGGTTGTGGCGTCCCTCATGTCACTCAACTCCCCTTCGCGTGACGGCGGTTGAACGCCCACGGCTGATGACCGCGGCCGTCGGTGCGGGCGTGTAGGTTGCCGCCCTCGGACTCCTGCTGGATCTCGGCACGATCGGCCCGCTCGACCGTCCGGGACGACTCACGGTGGCGACCCTCGCCCACCAGGTCCTCGAACAGCGCCCGAGCCTCGACCATGGCCTCGCGCAACTCCTCGGTGCCGGCCGTGGCGCCGTCCTGCGTCTCGCCCCCGCGCAGATGGGCGGCGCGGTGCACGCGCCGGTAGCCGTCCACGTGATGGGCGTGGTGCACGGACAGCGCGGCGACCTGCTCCTCGTACTGGCCGCCGTCAGGGAACCCCTTGGCCCCGGCCACCTCGGCGAGCAGCCGGTCCGCCTCCGCCACGGCCTCGCGCGGCGAGTCCACGAACCGCTCCTGGGCCGCGGTCCAGCGGGCCTCGTACTGCTCCCGCTGGGCCGGCTCCAGGGACCGCACGCGCAGCGAACCGTGCCGCTCGACACGCTGGGCGAGCTCGCGCTCGGCAGCCTGCGCGTCACCGTCGTGCCGGGCCACGGCCCGGTCGTACTCGGGGCCGAAGCGGTGCTGCAGACTGCGGCCACGCTGCGGGCCCCGGGCACGCCGGGCGAATACGGCCGCCCCCACAAGGACGGCCAGGACAATCACGATCAGAGCGATGATCAGGCCTGTTGACATGTATACCGGGTAGCCCCGGACCGGGTCCTCAAACCGGCAACCACCTTGTCTGTGCGGGCCGGGGGCGGAAAGGCTGGTGGGGCCGGTGGGGCACGCCGTGTCCGACAATGGGCGCCATGACGACCTGGTCCGTGGCCCCCGAGCCCTACGACTCCCCTGTCGCCGCCGCGCTCTGGCGGGCGTACTACACGGAGGTCAGCGACCGGTACTACCTCCTGCGCGAGGGGCGGCGGACCGCGCCGGAGGAGCTGGAACGGGAGGTCGCCCGCGCGGACTGGTCCGCGCTCACCCCTCCCCAGGGGCGGCTCCTGGTCGGCCGGTACGGGGACGAACCCGCCGGCACCGCGGGCGTACAGCTGCTGGACGCGGACACCGCCGAGCTCAAGCGGGTGTTCGTCCGCGAGGAGCTGCGCGGCCGGGGCGGCGGCGAGGTCCTAGTGCGGGCCGCCGAGGACGCCGCCCGCGCGCTGGGTGCCGTACGGATGATCCTCGACACCCGGCACGACCTCGTCGAGGCGCGGGCCCTGTACGCGCGCCTCGGCTTCGAGGAGACCGAGCCGCACAACGACGACACCTACGCCGAGCACTGGTTCGGCAAGACCCTGTAGAACGGCCCTGCGGTTCGGTACGGCGTCGGCGGTCGTCGTGGGCCGTTCAGCCGGTGCGGGACGCCGTCCCGTTGTGCGGCTGCTCCCGGTCCGATCCGCACAGCTCGGCGTTGAGGTCCTTCACCAGCTGCGCCAGGTCCGTGGGGCGGTCCGGGCCCCACCAGTCGCCGAGGAGCGCGGCCAGGGACTCCTCACGGGCGGCGGCGAGACGCTCGGCGACCTCCCGGCCGGTGTCGGTCAGGACGAGGTCTACGCCCTGCCGGGTCGCGAGACGCCGTTCCTCGACCTGGCGGGCGGCGGCGATCACCACGTGCAGCGGGACGGCACTGCCCTCGGCGAGGACGGCCGGCTCCGCCCAGCCGTACCTCCTGATCCGCAGCAGCAGCCAGCTCGCCCCCGGCAGCAGGTCGTAGCCCGCCCGCTCGGTGATCTCCCGGTAGATCTCCCGGCGCCCCTCCCGGGTGCCGAGCACCGACAGCGCCCGGCACACCTCGTCGTACGAGGACCGCTCGACCGGGTTGCTGGCGAGGGTCTCGGTGAGGTCCGGCGCCGTGACCGAGGCGCGCAGCCGGTCCTCCTTCAGGAACCAGGCCAGCACGAAGCCGAGCAGGGCGACCGGGGCGGCGTACAGGAAGACGTCCGTGATGGAGGAGGCGTACGCGTGCACCGCGGGCGGCTGGAGCGCGCCCGGCAGTTCGAGGATGTCGCGCGGGTCGGACTCCAGGCCGTCCACCGACGCGCCGGGCGGGAGTTCGGCGCCGCGGAAGGCTGCCGTGAGCTTGTCACCGAGCCGGCTCGCGAAGACCGTGCCGAAGACGGCCACGCCGAACGAGGCGCCGATCGAGCGGAAGAAGGTCGCGCCGGACGTGGCCACCCCCAGGTCCTCGTACGGGACGGCGTTCTGCACGATGAGGACCAGCACCTGCATCACCAGGCCGAGACCCAGACCGAACACGAAGAAGTACGCGCTCATCTCCGCGGTCGAGCTGTTCTCGTCCAAACGGTGGAGCAGGAGCAGACCGAGGGTGGTCACACCGGTGCCCACGATCGGGAACACCTTCCAGCGGCCCGTGCGGCTGACGATCTGCCCGGACGCGGTCGACGACAGCAGCAGGCCGGCCACCATCGGCAGCATGTGCACGCCGGACATGGTCGGGCTGACACCCTGGACGACCTGGAGGAAGGTCGGCAGGTAGGTCATCGCGCCGAACATCGCGAAACCGACGACGAAGCTGATGACCGCGGACAGCGTGAAGGTGCGGACGCGGAACAGCTTCAGCGGCAGGACCGGTTCGGCGGCTCGGCGCTCCACGGCCACGAAGGCGACGGCCAGGACGACACCGAGGACGGCCAGAGCGATGATCTGCGGCGAGCCCCAGCCCCAGGTCGTGCCGCCGAGTGACGCCACCAGCACCAGGCAGGTGGCGACGGCGGCGATGAGGAACGTGCCGAGGTAGTCGATGACGTGCCGCGTCGCCCTGCGCGGGATGCGGAGCGCGGTGGCGATCACGGCGAGCGCGACCACACCGACGGGCAGGTTGACGTAGAACACCCAGCGCCAGCTGAGATGCTCGGTGAACAGGCCGCCGAGGAGCGGGCCGAGGACGCTGGTCGCCCCGAAGACCGCCCCGAACAGGCCCTGGTAGCGGCCGCGTTCACGCGGCGGGACGATGTCGCCGACGATCGCCATCGACAGCACCATGAGACCGCCGCCGCCGAGTCCCTGGAGGGCGCGGAAGGCGATCAGCTGGGGCATGTTCTGCGCCATGCCGCACAGCGCCGAGCCGATCAGGAAGATCACGATCGCCGTCTGGAACAGCTTCTTGCGGCCGTACTGGTCGCCGAGCTTGCCCCACAGGGGGGTCGCCGCGGTCGAGGCGAGCAGGTACGCGGTGACCACCCAGGACAGGTGCTCCAGACCGCCGAGGTCGCTGACGATCGTGGGCAGCGCGGTGGAGACGATGGTCTGGTCCAGGGCGGCCAGGAGCATCCCCAGGAGCAGGGCGCCGATGGAGACCAGGACGTCGCCGGAGGGGTGGGGGTCGCCGGGGCGGCGTTGGGTGCGGTCCTGGGGCGGGCCCGGGGGTGGGTCCTGGGGCGGGTCCTGCGGGCGGCCCGGTGTGAGGCCGGGGGCCTGATCGGGGGTTCGGGCGTGCGTCTGGTCCTGGGGCCCGTCTTGTGGGTCTCGCACATCTCCCGTCATACCGTGCGCGTCCTCGGCCATGAAGACCTCCTGGCGGTCTCGTTACCTCTCCATCGTGGTTGGTGTGACCGTTTATGGCCTGTTGAGTCCTGTCGGAACCCGACATTCCGGGGGCTTGTGGGGTGGGCGTGTGGAGAGGGTCTGCATAATCTCTGGAGTTCGCGAGGGGAGGGACGAACACATGGCGGAACCGAGCGGCCATCTGTGCCCGGAGTGCGGGGCGCCCAGAGGGGCCGACCACACGCCGTCGTGCGGCTGCACGCAGCGGGCGTCCAACGCCCTGCGCGAGGCGCGTACGGCGGAGGCTGCCGCGGCGGAGGACTTCGATCCGTTGCGGATACGTCCCTATGTGGAGCTGGAGGGGGAGGCGGCGGCCGGGGCGCCGGCCGGGGCTGACGCGACGATGCCGCTGCGGGCGGTGTCCGCGGAGTTGCCCGCGCCGTCGGCGCCGAGCACCATCGATCTGAGCCTGTTCGACGGGGCCGCCGCGGGGGTCCCGTCGGACGACGGCGAGGTCGCCGGGGCCCGGCGACCTCGCCGAACGCTTCTGCTGGGCGCGGCCGGTGGGGTGGTGGCGGTGATCGCCGCGGCCGGGCTGGCGAGCGGGTTCTTCTCCTACGAGGCGCCGAGCCGTGACGGGGCCCTGCCGGAGCAGGTACGGGCGAGCGTCCCGGACGCTACGACGCCCTCGGCGTCCGGGTCTCCGACCCCGAGCACGGCCTCCGCGCCGCCCCCGGCGGCTGTCCCTTCCGCGTCGGCCTCCGCCAGCCCCTCCGCCTCCCCGTCCCCCTCTCGTAGCTCCGCCTCCCCGTCCCCGTCCCGCTCCGCGGTGCCGTCGGCGCCGGTGACCACCTCCGCCGCGACGACCGGGGCGGCGGACGAGGCCGACGGCGCCCGTGAGGGCACCCCGCCGGTGCTCCGCCGCGGCTCGGCGGGCGAGGAGGTCGTGGAACTGGAGCTGCGCCTCACCCAGCTCGGGCTGTACACCAGGAAGGCGAGCGGCCAGTACAACGAGGGCGTCCAGGACGCGGTGACGCGCTACCAGTGGGCGCGGGGGATCCAGGTCGACGAATACGGCGTGTACGACCTCACCACGCGCGAGCGTCTGGAGTCGGAGACGCGGGAGCCGTAGGCCGGCGCGGTGCGTGGGGGGTCGGGGCCGCACCGGGGGGTGTCCGTCCTCGGTCGGGCGGAACTGTGGGACCAAACTGTGCCGCAAGTCGGACGCCCGACACTGCGGGCGGGCACCCCCCGGTACGTCCCCTTCCGCCGTGGCGCCAGTGGCCCGTCCGCGGGGGCGCGCCTCTGCCCTTCCCGCCGTGGCGCCGGTGCGGGGCGCTTCGCCTTCCGGTTGGGGGCGCCTGCCCGTGTTTTTCAGCCCGTCCGGCGTTTGAGGACGAGGCCCCTTCAGGGCCGATGGGGGTCTGGGGGCGCAGCCCCCAGGGCTTGGGCGGCGGTGGAGGGGCGGCAGCCCCTGGGGATGGGACGGGTAGGGGCGGCGGGGGCGAGGGACACTCGCCGGCCGCCCCCGCCGCGGCGGTCAGCCCACGTACACCCGGACCGTTCCGTCCTCGTCCCGCTCCACCCGGACCTGGGTCAGGTCCCGTACGACCACGTCCGGCTCGTGGAAGTCCGCCCGCGGCCCGACCCCCACGACCTGCATCCCCGCGGAGCGCCCCGCCGCGATCCCCGCCCCCGAATCCTCGAAGACGATGCAGTCCTCCGGCGCCACACCCAGCTCCGCGGCCCCCTTCAGGAAGCCCTCGGGGTGGGGCTTGCTCTCGCCGACGGACTCGGCGGTGACGCGGATGTCGGGGAGCGGCAGGCCGGCGGCAGCCATCCGGGCCGTGGAGAGGGCGACGTCGGCCGAGGTGACCAGGGCGTGCGGCACCCCTCGGAGTGACGCGAGGAAGGCCTCCGCGCCGGGGATCGCCACCACGCCGTCCATGTCCGCCGTCTCCTCGGCGAGCATGCGGGCGTTGTCCGCGTGGTTCTGCTCCATCGGGCGGTCCGGCAGCAGCAGCGCCATCGACGCGTAGCCCTGCCGTCCGTGGACGACCTTCATGATCTCGCCGCCGTCCAGGCCGTGCCGCTCGGCCCACCGCCGCCAGCACCGTTCGACGACGGCGTCGGAGTTCACCAGGGTGCCGTCCATGTCGAGCAGGAGGGCACGGGCGGTCAGCACGGTGGGTACGGCGGTGGCCGTCATCGGCAGCTCCAGGACGAGGGGACCGGGGGTGACCCGGAGGGACAAGGCGGCCCCCGCCCGCCGGTCAGGGAGAACGGGCGGGGAACCACTTTGTTTCTCCACGGTACAAAACCGTGACCGGTTTGCGCCAGCGCATGGCTGAACTGTTCATCCGCCGTTCAGCTCAGCCGGTGGCCGCCTCCCACAGGCTCCACACCCCGAGGCCCAGCATCAGCAGCGCCGCCACCTTCGTGATCAACCGCAACGGCACCCGCTTCATCAGCGCCTTTCCGCCGACGATCCCGAGCCCGGCCACCGCCCACAGCGCGAGCACCGCACCGAGACCGACGGAGAGCGGGTCGTCGTAGCGGGCGGCCAGGTTCGCCGTCATGATCTGGGTCAGATCGCCGAACTCGGCGACCAGGATGAGCATGAAGCCCGCGCCCGCGACCTTCCAGAAGGACTGGTCCTGAGGGCGCCGGATCTCCTCGTCGTCCTCCTCCTTCTTCAGCAGCAGCACCGCGGCACCGCCCAGGAAGAGGAGCCCCGTGAGCGCGTGGACCAGTTGCTGCGGCAACAGCGTGAGCACGCTGCCCGCCGCCACGGCCAGCGCCACGTGGAGGGCGAAGGCCGCCGCCACGCCGGCGAAGACGTACGAGGCGCGGTAGCGGGTGCCGAGGACGAGGCCGGCAAGCGCGGTCTTGTCCGGCAGTTCCGCGAGAAAGACGACGCCGAAGACGACGGCCGTCACGGTGAAGCTGATCAAGGTTCCTCAATCGGTAGGGCTGCCCCACCGAGAGTGTTGCTGCACTACGACACCTCGGCACGGCAGCACACGGATACACCTGTGCACTGCTTGCCGAAGGTCTCGCTGGCCGGTCCTCGAGAAGACCTGCCTCCGGGCGCCGGCTCAGACGAGCTGAGCAGTATGTCGACGGTCCGGCGAAGAGCTACTCCCCTTCTGCTCCGACCATCATACGAGATCGTTTCGCCGTAAACCTTGTTGTGTCATGTACACGTCATTAGCTTCTTACCCGGCGCACATCTCCCCGCAACGCGGCGCCGCGAGCATTCCCTCGCTCGCGCTCAACACCCCCACCCCTCAAGGGAGTTCGCATGGCGAAGTTCTACGCGCGTCGACGGCTCAGCATACTCACCGCGCTCACCGGGCTCATAGCCTCCGTCGGGCTCTTCAACGGTCCGAGCGCCTCCGCCGCGCTGCCCACTCCGGTCAGCGCCGCCACGGCCCGCACCTACCTCGCCTCGCTCACCGTGGCGACCGAGGACCGCACCGGCTACAGCCGTGACCTGTTCAACCACTGGATCACCATCTCGGGCAGCTGCAACACCCGGGAGACGGTCCTCAAGCGCGACGGTACGAACGTCGTCACCGACTCCGCCTGCGCCTCCACCAGCGGCAGCTGGTACTCCCCGTACGACGGCGCCACCTGGACCGCCGCCTCCGACCTCGACATCGACCACCTGGTCCCGCTCGCCGAGGCCTGGGACTCCGGCGCCGACAGCTGGACCTCCACCCAGCGCCAGAACTTCGCCAACGACCTGACCCGCCCGCAGCTCATCGCCGTCACGGACAACGTGAACCAGGCCAAGGGCGACCAGGACCCCGCCACCTGGATGCCGTCGCGCACCGCGTACCGCTGCACCTACGTCCGCGCCTGGGTCCAGGTGAAGTACTACTACGACCTGTCCGTGGACTCCGCGGAGAAGAGCGCGCTGACCGGATACCTGGCCAATTGCTGACGATTCGGTGAGGGACCTCCCCAGCGGCCTCCGTCGTTCCGTACCGTACGGGACGACGGAGGAGGTGATCGTGGCCGAACTTCGGTTGGGACCGCTGCTCAGGTACACCGACCGCTCGTCCGCGACCGTGTGGGTCGAGGCGAGCCGCCCGTGTGCGGCCGAGGTGCGCTGCGCGGACGGGGCGGGCGGACAGACCCGCACCTTCCAGGTCGCGGGCCATCACTACGCGCTGGTCCAGGTCACCGGGCTGACGCCGGGGACCTCGTCGGCGTACGAGGTCCTGCTGGACGGGGAGCGCGTGTGGCCGCCGCCCGACTCGCCGTTCCCGGACCCGGTGATCCGCACGCCGCCCGAGGGCGGGGCCGTCCGGATCGCCTTCGGCTCCTGCCGCTGGGCCGCTCCACCCCACGGCGAGCGGGACCCCGTCGGACCGGACGCCCTGGACACCCTCGCGGCCCGGATCGCGGCCGCCCCCGACGGGGAGCGCCCGGACGCGCTGGTGCTGCTCGGCGATCAGGTCTACGCCGACGAGACCTCGCCCGCCACCCAGCGCTGGCTCGCCGCCCGCCGGGACGTGAGCGAGCCGCCGGGCAACGAGGTCGCGGACTACGAGGAGTACACCCACCTCTACTACGAGTCCTGGCTCGACCCGGAGATCCGCTGGCTGCTGTCCACCGTGCCCAGTTGCATGATCTTCGACGATCACGACGTCGTGGACGACTGGAACACCTCCGCCGCCTGGGTCGAGGACATGCGGGCCACCTCGTGGTGGGGCGAGCGGGTGCAGAGCGGGCTGATGTCGTACTGGGTCTACCAGCACCTGGGGAACCTCTCCCCGCAGGAGCTGGCCGCCGACCCGCTCTACGCCGCCGTGTGCGAAAGCGCCGACGGCACCGACGAGTTGCGCGCCTTCGCCGTCCGGGCCGACACCGAACCCGCCTCCGTGCGCTGGAGTTACCGGCGGGACTTCGGGCGGGCCCGGCTGCTGATGGTCGACTCGCGGGCGGCCCGGGTCCTCGACGAGGACAAGCGGTCGATGCTCGACCCCGGCGAGGCACAGTGGCTGCGCGAGCAGGTGCTGGACGGGCCGGGATCGTACGACCATCTCCTGATCGGGACCTCGCTGCCCTGGCTGCTGCCGAACCTGGTGCACGACGCCGAGGCGTGGAACGCCGCGCTGTGCCGGGGTGAACGCGGGGAACGGTGGGCGCGGTTCGGGGAGAAGGTGCGGCGCGGGGCGGACCTGGAGCACTGGGCGGCGTTCCCGGACTCCTTCGAGGCGCTGGCCGCGCTCATCGCGGAGGCCGGGTCCGGGCCGGACGCGCCGGCGACGGTGTGCGTGCTGTCGGGGGACGTCCACCACGCCTACGTCGCCGAGCCGAGCTGGTCGGCGGAGGCCGAACCGGACGCCCACGTCGTGCAGTTGACCTGCTCCCCCGTCCACAACTCCATCCCGCTGTCGATGCGCCTCGGCTTCCGCTTCGGCTGGAGCGGGGTGGGCCGCGCGCTCGGACGCGGGTTCGCCCGGCACGGCCGCTGTTCACGGCCGTCGGTGGACTGGCGGCGCACGGGCGGCCCCTGGTTCGGCAACCAGCTCATGACCCTGACCCTCGAAGGCCGTTCGGCCCTGCTGCGGATGGAGCAGGCCCGCGCGGTGCGGGGCGGCGCCCCTCGGCTGGAGGTGGTGACGGAGACGGTGCTGGGCGAGAAGTGACCGGGCGTGCACACATGAGCCCCGGAAAGGGCGAGTTGTGCACGGCTGAAGCTTCTGTAAACCCGTCCCCGACCCTACGCTCCTCGGCATTCGGGCCCGCACGGACGGCCCAACCGCTCGAAGGACACGCCTTGTTGAAGAAGATCTGCTTCTCGCTCGTCGCCGCCGGCGCGGGGGTCGGCCTCATGGCCGTACCGGCGCACGCCACCTGGTACCCGACGGGGTGGCCGCAGCACGCCTACACGTCCGACAACAAGGGCGAGGGCGCCTTCCAGGCCGACGGCGACTGGATCATGGCGAACGACATCGGGGAGGACCACAAGAGCACCGTCACCCGCTGGGAGACCGACTACGGCCGTGAGGGCGAGTGCAAGGCGACCGGCGGAGCGTTCAGCGGTCGTGAGGAGTGCAACTACAACTTCGACGAGGACAAGAAGGTCCGGATCAAGGTGTGCCTGCGCAACTACTCCAACGACATCGGCTGGGAGAACTGTTCGACCTGGACCCCCTGGCTGAGCATCGCCACCGGCAACGCCTGACCCGGGGACCGGTCGGTGTCGGCCGTGCGCGCGGCGGTCCGCGTACGGGGTGGTGACGGGGGACGCGGCGCCGGGTGACCGCCGCGCAGCGCGGTCTGGTGTGGATTCGGACACACTTTCGGTCGTGAACGGCGGTGGCCGGAACGGCTCCACGTGCGGCTACGACAGGGACGGACGGCCAAACGGAAGCAAAGCCGTGGCCAAATGTTGAACTTGAAAGCATTGGTGAGGGCTGCCTACGGTGGGGCGCTCGAACGGTTCTGTCCCCCCGACCGGTCCGGCCCCACGGACCGGCCCGACCGCAGGAGTACCCCCCACATGACCGGACGCCTCAACAGCGCCCAGCCGTACGTCCTCGGCCTGTTCCGTATCGTCGTCGGACTGCTCTTCACCTGCCACGGTGCCGTCGCGCTCTTCGGAGTGCTCGGCGGCGCGGACGGCAAGGGCGGCACCGTCGAACTGGGTACCTGGCCCGGCTGGTACGCGGCCGCGATCGAACTGGTCGGCGGTTCGCTGGTGATGATCGGCCTCGCCACCCGTTTCGCCGCGTTCATCGCCTCCGGCGCGATGGCCTACGCCTACTTCAAGGTGCACCAGCCGAACGCCCTGTGGCCGATCGAGAACAGCGGCGAGGGCGCGGCGATGTTCTGCTGGTCCTTCCTGTTGCTGGTCTTCACCGGCTCCGGCGCCTTCGGGCTGGACCGGCTGTTCCAGAAGCGCTCGACGGTCGCAGGTCGGCCCGCCTCGGACCAGACACCCGTGGCCGTCTGACCCGCGCCCGCACCCGACGGCGCCCGCCCTCACGGAGGACGGGCGCCGTCGGTGTCTGCGGCTGGGGCTGTGTCCGCCCGAACGTGTCGGCCGCGTGAACATCCTGTGCTGAACACACGCGCCCCCCATGAACCCGCTGTCACACCCCGGGCGTACGCTGTAGGGCTGTTACGGGGGAAAACGGGGAGTGACGGTGTTGGAGAGTCTCGGGAGTGTGGGCACGCTGATCGGCAGCCCAGGCATCATCTACGCGGTGGTGGCCGCGTCGGTGCTGCTCGACGTGTTCCTGCCGGTCCTGCCGAGCGGCGTCCTCGTCATCACCGCCGCCACGGCAGCGGCGGCGGTGCCCGGCGCGGCGACCGGAAAGGTGCCCGGCGAGGTCCCCGACCTCCTGCTGCTCACCCTGGTCGCCGCCACCGCCTCGGTCCTCGGCGACCTGGTGGCGTACCGGCTGGCCTGGCGCGGCGGGGCCCGACTGGACCGGGCGATCGCCCGGTCCCGCCGCCTCACCTCCGCGCAGGAACGTCTCGGCTCGGCGCTGGCGCGCGGCGGCGGCCCCCTGATGGTCCTCGCCCGTTTCGCCCCGGCCGGCCGCTCGGTGGTCTCCTTCGTCGCGGGCGCCGCCCACCGCCGCGTCCGCGAGTTCCTCCCCTGGTCCGCGCTGGCGGGCCTGGCCTGGGCGGCGTACAGCGTCGGCCTCGGCTACTACGGCGCCCAATGGCTGGGCACGACCTGGCTGGCGACCGGCGTCTCCGTGCTGGCCCTGTTCGGCGCGGGCGCCGGGGCGGCGTACGTGATGCGGCGGCAGCCGGCGTAAGCCGGACGGCGGCCGTGACGCGGTGGCAGCCGGTCGGGTGCCGTGCGGGGGGCCGTGACCGGGGACGGTCGTGGCGCGCGGCACGCGCGGAGGGCCGTGACCGGCGACGGTCGTGGCACGCGAACCGCCGGGAGGCCCTGACCGGCGACGGTCGTAGCGCGCGAACCGCCGGGGGACCCTGACCGGCGACGGTCGTAGCGCGCGAACCGCCGGGGGACCCTGACCTGCGACGGTCGCAGCACGCGGCACGCACCGGGGGCGGTAACCGGCGACGGTCGTAGCGCGAACCGCCGGGGGCCGTGACCGGGGATGGTCGTGGCGCGCGGCACGCGCGGAGGGCCGTGACCGGGAACGGTCGTGAGACGCGGTACGCGCGGGGGACCCTGACCGGCGACGGACGCGGCACGCGGCACGCGCGGAGGGACCCTGACCGGCGACGGTCATGACGCGCGGCACCCGCTCGGGCGACCGCAGCCGCCTCTCAGACGGCTCGCGCGCCTCCCCGCTCGGGACGCCGTCGTCCACGTCGGGTCCGCTCAGCCCGCCTTCTGGGCGGCGCCCCGCACCTCCAGGCCGTCCAGCAGGTCGGCCGTGGCCTCGGCGACCGCGGCCACGGCTCGGTCGAAGACCTCCCTGTTGTGGGCGGCCGGTGCCCGGAATCCGGACACCTTCCGTACGTACTGGAGGGCGGCGGCGCGGATCTCGTCCTCGGTCGCCTCCTCGGGCAGCGCGGGCGGGCGAAGGGTCTTGATGCTGCGGCACATACCCCCAGTCTCGCCTCCCTCGGGAAATACCGCCCGGGGCTTCGCGGAACCGGGTCCGGGGAGCCCCGGTCGCGAGGAGGTCTGGGATGATCCTCCGCGAGGCGGCCACCGTTCAAGGGGCCGACCGACGAAGGGACTTCGTGTGACGACGCACGACGAGAAACTGACGTACGACGGCGGATCGACCGTGGCGGTGCTGGGGCCGGGCGGCATCGGCGGTCTGCTCGCCGGGCTGCTGGCCCGGGCCGGACACCGGGTGATCTGCCTGGCCGGGGACGAGACGGCCGCGGCCCTGCGCACCCGTGGGATCCGCGTCCGCAGTGCGGTGTTCGGGGACTTCACCGCGCAGGTGGAGGCGGAGACCGAGCTGCGGACGCGGGTCGACGCCTGTCTGGTGGCGGTCAAGCACACCGCGCTCGACGCGGCCCTGGACCGGGTCCCGCCGGCCGCGCTGGGCGACGCGCTCCTGGTGCCGTTCCTGAACGGCGTGGAGCACCCGGCGACCCTGCGGGCCCGGTACCGCGAGGACGTGGTGGCGCCGGCGGTGATCCGGGTGGAGTCGACGCGGGTGGCACCGGGGGAGATCGTCCACGGCAGCCCGTTCGCGGAGGTCGACCTCGCGGGGGACACGGTGCCCCGGGAGCGTCTGGAGGCGCTGGCGGCGGTGCTCGGCGCGGCCGGGCCGACCACGCGGGTGCTGCCGGACGAGACGGCGGCGTTGTGGGCCAAGATGTCGTTCCTGGCCCCGTTCGCCCTGCTCACCACCCGGTACGGGCTGCCGCTGGGCGACGTTCGCACGCGCCACCGCGAGGAGCTGACGGCGCTCGTGGAGGAGACGGCCGCGGTCAGTCGCGCCTGCGGCGGCCCGGCGGACCCGGTTCAGGCGCTGGCCCGCTACGACGCGTTCCCGGCGGGGACCAAGTCGTCCATGCAGCGCGACGCCGAGGCGGGCCACCGGCTCGAACTGGACGCGATCGGCGGGGCGTTGCTCCGCGCGGCGGACCAGCACGGCGTTCCGGTGCCGGTGACGACGCGGCTGGTGGCGGAGCTGGAGGCCGCCCGCCACTGACGCCGTGCCCCCGCGGGGTGGGACGGGCTCGGCGGTACGCCCGAACAGACGGACTCGGCGGCACGCCCGAACACACGAACTACCCCCAGAAACTCGCACCCCTAAATCGAACAGGCGTAGCATTGCGCCGTGGCTACGACCTATGACTTTCCGAGTGACCTCCTCGCCGGTCAGGAGGAGCTGCATCAGGTCCGGGCCGAGCTGTCGGCCCTGCTCAAGCGGCTGCCCTGGTCGGTCGAGCCCCTGGACGGATTCAGTGACACCGCCGGCTGGCGCAAGGTGGAGCGCCCCGCCTCCCCCGGCTGGACGGCCGACGAACAGGCCGAGGTGGAGAAGCTCCGCCGACGCGAGCACGAACTCGCCGTCTTCGTCAGCGGCCACCGCTTCTGGGCGGAGGTCACCGGCGCGGACCGCGTGGAAGCCCGCATGAGGCTGAAGCACGCGCACGAACGCGAACAGGAACAGGAACGGGAAGTGGAGAGCGCGGGGAACGCGGGGAACTGAGAAAAAGGAAAGGACCCCGGTCTGATCGACCGGGGTCCTTTTCGTTCCTGTGGGCGCGGACGGTTTCGAACCGCCGACATCCTGCTTGTAAGGCAGGCGCTCTACCCCTGAGCTACGCACCCGGGTCCCGAACAGCCGTGTCCAGGACGAGTCGACAGCCTACATCGCCCCGGCCCCTGGTCTGCAAACCCGTATCGCGGGAGCCGCTCGCGCGGGTGGACCCGGGGGTTTTCCCCACCCCGCATCCGGGAGCGACCCGGATCCCGCGACGGCCTTCCGCTCCGTACGGTCGAAGAGCCTCATCAGTCTGTCTCAGGGGGAGATCCCAATGGCCCGTTCCGTCACCGCCCGCGTCGCCCTGGCCGCCGGGGCGGTCGCTCTCGTCGCGGGTGTCAGCGCCTGCGGAGCCTCCGCCTCGGACGACAAGGAGCCCGACCACCGTTCGTTCGCGCTTCAGGGCAGGACCCTCACCATCGACTCCGACGACTCCGCCCTGGAGATCGTCGCCGCCGACGATCACGAGGCGGGCCGGATCGAGGTCACCCGCTGGTTCCGGGGCACGGTCGCGATGGGCAAGGACCCCAAGGTCACCTGGTCCATGAAGGGCGACACCCTGAAACTGCGGATGAAGTGCACCGGCGTCGTCGCCGACTGCGCCGCCAAGCACCGCATCGAGGTCCCGCGCGGTGTCGTCGTCACGGTCCAGGACGGCGACGGCAGCGTACGCGCGCGTGGCTTCGAGGACGCGCTGAGCATCCGTACCGGGGACGGCTCCGTCCACGTCACCGACTCCAGCGGCCCGCTGCACCTGAAGACCGGCGACGGCTCCGTGCGGGCCGAGGTCACCTCGCGCCGGATCCGCTCCGAGACCGGCGACGGCTCCGTCCACCTCCAACTGGGCGCCGTACCGGACCGGGTGGAGTCCCGAAGCGGCGACGGGTCCGTGACCATCGACGTCCCCGAGGCGACGTACAAGGTGACGACCGAGACCGGTGACGGCGGTGTGGACGTGTCCGTCCCCCGGGCCGACTCCAGCACCCATGTCATCACCGCCCGCACCGGCGACGGCAAAGTCACGGTCCGCACCGCGAACTAACGGGCCCGTGTGTTCGTCCTTACGGTGGGAGAATGACACCGGGCAGGGACGGATCACAGCACGGGAGAGGGATGTGACGGCGACACCAGCGCAGCCGTACTCGCCGTCTGAGCCGCGCGCGCGTGAGGTGCTGCGCGACGCGCTCACCCTCGCCGCCCTGCCCCTGCTCGCCGCGCTCGCGCTGCCGGCCGCGTTCGCGGGCGGCGGCACCCGGCGCTGGTTCGGGGGCCGCTCGGAGAGCCAGCGGGCCGAGGCGCAGGCCGCGAAGGACGCCGCCGCGGCCGCGTTCTACGAGCTGGACACCGCCCAGCGTGATCTGCGGATCTCGATCGAGACGATCATCGCGGTCGACGACTCCCCCGCCGCCCGGCGCGCCGTCGCCGACTTCGAGGGGCTCGGCAGGCGGATCGACGAGGCCAGCCGCCAGTACATCGAAGCCGTCGACGCGCACGACCTCGACCGGGACGACCTGGAGGCCTCGGTCGCCGTCCGCGCGCGGACCGAACTCACCAAGGCCAAGGACGACCTCGCGAACGTCAAGCGGGACCTGGACCGCTTCGGCGACGGCCTCGGCCCGCTGCTCGGCAAGGCCGAGACGCAGCTGGCCCGTCTGGCTCCCGCCGTCGAGCGCGCCCGGCAGGGCCTGCTGGCCGCGTCCAACGCCCTGGACGCGGTACGGGAGTCGGGGCTGAAGGCGGACGACCTCGCCGCCCGGCTGGCCGCTCTCGGCCCCGAGCTGACCAAGCTGAACCAGGGCGCCGGGCAGCACGGCGTCCCGCAGACCCTGGAGCGTGCCGAGCGGGTCGCGCGCGAGGCCGAGGCGGTCCGGGTCGAGGCCGAGCGGCTGCCGGAGAAGGCCGCCGAGATCGACCACCGGCTGGTCTCCCTGCGCACCCGCGCCCAGGCCCTGACCACCCGCGCCGGGCAGGTCGACCCGGTCCTCAGCGAGCTGCGCCGCCGCTTCACCGTCGCCTGCTGGCAGGACCTCCAGCAGGTCCCGGACCAGGCGACGGAGAACGTCCGCCAGGCCGAGCGCAAGCTCGCGGAGGCCCGCGCCGCGCGCGACGAGCAGCGCTGGCCGGACGCCACCGCCCTGCTGTCGACCGTGCGGGCCCTGCTGAACTCCACCGACGAGTCCGTCTCGGCCGCCGGTGACCGGCTGCGGCGCCTGAACGCCGTGCAGAAGGACCCCCAGCAGGAGATCGACCGGACCCGGTTCGCCATCCGGGACGCCCAGCGGCTCGCGATGACCGGCCGGACCACCCCCGACCCGCGCCACGCGCGCCCGCTGGACGACTCGGTGGCCCGCCTGGACCGCGCGATCGGCACCCTGGAGGGCCGCCACCCCGACTACTGGCACTTCCTCACCGAGACGGAGGCGGTGCGGCAGACGGTGGCGCGGGTGGTCTCGCAGATCCGCGAGGAGCGCGGCGCCGGCCACTGAGGCCCGGTTAACCTGTGCTCATGCCTCGCTACGAGTACCGCTGCCGCACCTGCGGCGACACCTTCGAACTGAGCCGTCCGATGGCGGAGTCGTCCGCCCCGGCGGACTGCCCGGCCGGTCATGACGACACGGTGAAGCTGCTGTCGACGGTGGCCGTCGGCGGCTCTGCCTCCGCACCGGCCCAGGCGCCGCCTTCAGGCGGCGGCGGTTGCTGCGGCGGAGGCTGCTGCGGCTGACGGCCCCGCGGGCGGCGGCTTCAGGAAACCTTCAGCCGCGGTTTCCTACCGTGGACGGCATGACAGCCGCACCGCAGTGGATCAACGGACTCATGGACACGCTCGGCGCGCCCGGCGCCGGGCTGGCCATCGCCCTGGAGAACCTCTTCCCCCCGCTGCCGAGCGAGGTCATCCTGCCGCTCGCCGGGTTCGCGGCCAGCACGGGTCAGATGAACCTGCTGGCCGCCCTGGTGTGGACGACCGCCGGCTCGGTGGTCGGCGCCCTCGCCCTGTACGGCGTCGGCGCGCTGCTCGGCCGGGACCGCACGGTCGCGATCGCGGCGCGGCTGCCGTTGGTGAAGGTCTCCGACGTCGAGAAGACCGAGGCGTGGTTCCTGCGGCACGGAACCAAGGCGGTCTTCTTCGGCCGCATGATCCCCGTCTTCCGCAGCCTGATCTCGGTCCCGGCCGGCGTGGAGCGCATGCCGCTGCCCGTCTTCCTCGGCCTGACCACACTGGGCAGCGCGCTGTGGAACACCGCCTTCGTGATGGCGGGCTATCTGCTGGGCGACAACTGGACGCAGGTCACCGACATCGTGTCCGCGTACTCGAAGGTGGTGCTGGCGGGTGCCGCGCTGGCGGTGGTGGCGTTCGTCGTCGTACGACTGGTGCGGCGACCGGGGTCCGGCCGCCGCCGCAGGCGGGCGCGGGACACGCGCGTCAACTCGTAGGGGCCGCCGGTGCCCCGCGGGTGGCGCGCAGGAACTCCCGCAGGATCCGCTCCCCCGCCAGCACGCCCCGCTCCGGCAGCGCGCTGACGTTCGGGGCGGTGAAGCCCTCGTCCGCGAGTTCGCCGTGCCCCGGGCGCCAGCCCCGGTCCGCGGCGAGCAGCAGGTCGGCGTCGAGGAGGGAGTCCCCGGCCGCGAGCGTCAGGTCCGCGCCGGCGCGGCGGGCGACCTCGTGCAGGGCGGCGCTCTTGGTGAGGGGCTTGGGGACGGCGTAGATCTTGCGGCCCTGGAGCGAGACCGTCCAGCCGCGGTTCTCCGCCCACACCGCGAGTTCCTTCACCCAGTCCTCGGGCAGCAGTTCACGCTCGACGACGAGGTAGGCGAAGAGGTCCTCGGCGACCCGGTGCTTGCGCACCCACACCGGGTCGGCCGTCCGCAGCAGATGCTCCTGCACCTCGCTCAGCGGCGCGCACTCGTCGGCGAGCCGTGTCTGCACACGCGTGTGCCAGTCGGCGTCCGTCACCCCGTCCACCAGGATGTGCCCGCCGTTGGCGCAGATCGCGTACGCGGGCGGGGGTCCGGGGAGGTTGATGCGCTGGTACTGCTTGCGGGTCCGGGTGGTCGTGGGCACGAACACCGCCGCGTCACCGAGGTCGGCCAGCAGTGCGGCGGCCGTCTCGGTCATGTAGGACAGCGGCTTGCTCTCGTGGACCTCGACGCAGAGCAGCCGGGGCGCCCGCGCGTCCGGCATGGTCAGCGCGAGGGCCGCGGAGGAGTAGATCAGCGTACGGTCGAGGTCGCTCGCCACCAGCATCGGCATCAGAGGGCCACCGCCCGGCCGTCGGCGCCCGTCGCGCCCCGCGTGTACTTGGGGTGGATCAACCCCACGCAGGTGTACGGGAGTTCGCCGACCTCCTCCACCGGGACACCTCTCTGCTCGGCCAACAGGCGTACGTGGTCCAGGTCGGCGCCCGCGCCGGCCCGTGCCAGGATCTTCCAGGGCACGCGGCGCAGCAGCACCCGGGTGGTCTCTCCGACGCCCGGCTTGACGAGGTTGACGTCGTGGATGCCGTACTCCTCGCTGATCCGCTCGACGGCCGCCCAGCCTTCCCAGGTGGGGCTGCGGTCGCTGGAGAGCAGCTCCTTGACCTGTGCGTCCACCGCCTCCACGACCTCCGGGAAGGCGGCGGCGACGGCGTCGAGGAAGGCCACGGAGACGTCGGCGCCCGCGAGTTCGCGGTAGAACTTCGCGCCGTGGAAGTCGTGCGGGCCGACGAGGTCCGCGCGCAGGACCGTGCGGGAGATCAGGCCGGAGACCGTGGAGTTGAGGCAGGCGGAGGGGATGAGGAAGTCCTCGCGGGTGCCGTACGTCCGCACGCACGAGCCCGGGTCGGCGAGCACGGCGATCTCCGGGTCGAAGCCGGTGATGCCGTCGGAGGCCTCGAACTCCTCGATGGCGTCCGCGAGTTCACGGGTGATCGCGCCCTTGCCGGTCCAGCCGTCGACGAAGACGACGTCGGCCGGGTCGTGGTGGGCGGCGAGCCAGCGCAGCGCGTTGGCGTCGATGCCGCGGCCGCGGACGATCGACACGGCGTAGTGCGGCAGTTCGAGGCCGTGCCGGAACTGGGCCCAGCGGCGCATCAGGACGCCGATCGGGGTGCCGGCGCGGGCGAGGGAGACCAGGACCGGGCGCGGTGAGCGCTCGGTGAGCACGAGCTCGGTCACGGCGCCGACCGCCTGCGCGAGCCGGGGGGCCGCGCCGTCCAGGGCCGTGTGGAAGAGCCGCTGGTACTGCTCGCTCGGCTGGTACTCCACCGGCAGCGACTCCGCGTAGTGCGCGCCGCCGCTCTGGATGGCCTCCTCGCGCTCCTCGGTCGGCGCCTCCAGCGTCACGTCCGAGAGGTCCTGGAGCAGCCAGCCGACCTCTTCCGGCGGGTACGAGGAGAAGGCGGGGCCGCGGAGGGGCTCGGGCAGCATCGGGGGCCTTTCGGGCACGTACAGCGGCTCGGGGACATAGCTGGGGACGACCGCGAGGACGACGTGCGGGGTGTGGGCGGCGAGTTGGGCGAGCAGGCCGTCGGGGGCGTGCAGTTCGGGGGTGTCGGCGGCGGAGTCGACGACGGCGACGACGGCGTCGAAGCCGGCGCCGGCGACGTTGTAGGCGTAGCGCTCGCCCGGCCCGTCGGCGGGGTTGTCGTGGGCGGGGAAGGCGAGGCGGGTGCGGATGGCGTAGCCGGGGTCGTCGACGGCGAGGACGGGTGAGCGGGTGGTGGTGGAGTAGGTGACCTGGACCCCTTCGGCGGCCTGCTCCAGCTCGTGGGCGAGGCGGAGCGGGGCGTACATCAGCTCTTCGCAGCCGAGGACGTGGACGCGGTGGGCGTTCGCCGGGAGGGCCTCGGCCAGGCGGGCGGCCATGGCGGGGAGGGCGGCTTCCAGGCGTATTCGGTGCGCGGGGGTGAAGCCGTGGCGGCCGCCGTCGGGGAGGCCGTGGGGCCAGTGGAGGTCGATGCGCCTGTAGGTCGGAGGCGGGCCGGCGGGGGTGGGTCGCGCCGTGCCCGTCACCTCGTGGCGCGCCACGAGGTCCTGTCCCTTTTCCAGGACCCCCTCCGGCAGCCTGACCGTCCCCGACGCCGCCGTCACCAGGTCCACCCGCGCGTCGATCTCCCGGGCGAAGGCCTCCAGGCGGCCCGCGTCCGCCTCCGAGCGCATGTCGACCAGGGCCACCACCACGTACCGCCGGCGCGGATACCGGTCGTGGAGGTCCCTGATGGTGTTCAGGACCGTGTTGCCGGTGGAGAACTCGTCGTCGACCAGGACCAGCGGGCCGTCGCCGACCAGCAGGGCCGGGTCCTCCGGGAGGAGCAGGTGGGAGGTGGCGTGGGAGTGGGACTCCTCGAAGCCGCCCGCCGGGGCCACCCCGGGGACCGGGCGGCGGGTGGAGTGGAGGTAGGGGGCGAGGCCGATGCCGTCGGCGACGCAGTGGCCGAGACCGGTCGCGGTCTCCGCGTAGCCGAGGACCACCGCCCGCTCGGCCTCCCGCGCGCCCAGCAGCTCACGCACGCGCAGGCCGAGGGCGTGGCCGGAGCCGTAAACCACGGACGGTGACTGCGGGACGTGCTTGCCGAGCACGTTGGAGACCAGCAGATGGGCCCGCTTGGGGTTGCGGCGCAGGGCGAGGCCCAGCAGGCCGGTCAGCTCGTCGTCGCCCAGGAGCTCGACCCCGAGCCGCTCGGCGACCCAGGTCCCGGACCACGTCGTGTCCGGCACCTCGTTGTTCACTGCGTTGTTCATGCGTCCCTCGGGTCGAACCGGCTCAGTCCGGGATTCCGGCGGCCAGCAGTTCCACGAAGCCGATGTCCTCGTTGGCCACCCCGAACACCTCGGCGCGCAGCAGAGTGCGCTCGGCCCAGGCCCGGTGCGGCTTCACCTCGTTCATCTTGTTCGTGTACTGCGAGCGCAGCACTCCCCCGCCGCCGCGCTCCGGGCGCAGGATGTCCGCCGCGTCACTGAACTCTTCGTGACTGACCACGGACAACGCGTGCACGGGCAGCACGTGCGAGGGGTGAATACAAGTCTTACCCATCAGACCATTGGCCTGGTCGAGGGCGATCTCCCGGAGCAGCCCGTCCATGGCGTGCTCGATGAGCGCCTCGCGCAGCTCCTCGGCCTGGCCGTCCAGGAAGGGACTGCGGCGCAGCTGCGGTTTGAACATGCGCTCCTGGACCCGGAAGTACTCCCAGACCGGCCCGGTGACCGTGAAGCCGGTGCCGTCGGCGCGGCCCAGCATGTTCACCACGTCGGCGATCACGGAGGCGACGATCTGGACGTCCCAGGCGGTCATGTCGGGGGCCCGGCGCAGGCCGTAGGAGGAGCAGAAGTCGGTCACGCCGAGGCGGAGCGCGAGGACCCGGTCCCGGTACTTCTCGACCGCGCGGGCGATGCCCTCCAGGGTCTCCACCCGGGACTCGCGGTACATCAGTTCAGGCGACTCCAGGACCGGCATGGCGAACAGCCGGTGCCCGCTCGCCACCTCGGCGCCGGACAGCGCCTCCAGGAAGGGGATGCCGCGCTCCTCGGTGAACTTCGGGAGCACGAATCCGGACAGCAGCCGGGCGGTGGACCCGAGCCGCTCGACGAGGTCGGGGATCTGTCCGGGGTGGCGGACCCGGATGAAGAGCAGCGGCAGATCGGCCGGCGCGCGCCGGGCCAGCTCCGTGAACTGCCGGACGAGGTTCTCCTCGGCCTCCACGACGTCGTCGTCGCCGATCGAGTCCTCCAGGCACAGCACCATCGAGACCACGCCACGCCCGACCTGTTTCAGGATGTCGTCGGCGAGCCGCGGCCGGGTGGCCGGGCTGTACAGGGTGGCGCCCAGGGCCGCGGAGAGCAGCCGGGCCGGGGAGTCGGCGGTGAACTCGCACGGCTCCTGGTGGAACAGGCGCTGACGCACCTCAGGGGCGATGTGCCCGAAATGACGCATAGGACTCCCCTGTGGTGACGGGCCTTCTGTGAACGATTCACAGGTGGCCGGTAATAGTACGTACAAACCCATGACAGGGGTTCCCGTCGGGCATGAATTCCAGGTAACGCGGCCGAGCACAGGTGGGGCGGATCCGACCCGCGGAACCTGCACCCCCGCGTTGTCGTGACCAGGACCGAGAAGGCAGGATGACCGCATGACGCACGCCATGCTGAAGGGGTCGAACGTCCCGCTCGAGGTCACCACGGTGCGCGCCGTGGTGCGCTGGACGCCCGGGCAGGAGGTCCCGGATGTCGACGCCTCCGCGCTGCTCCTCGGCCCCGACGGTCGCGTGCGCTCCGACGAGGACTTCGTCTTCTACAACCAGCCCCGGCACCCCTCCGGGACGGTACGGCTGCTCGGCAAGAAGCGCGTGGCCGAGGGCCTCACCGACACGATCCAGACAGACCTCTCCGGTGTCGAGTCCGCCGTCGGCCAGATTCTCCTGGTCGCATCGGCGGAGGGCGTCACCTTCGACCGCGTACCCGCCCTGCGCATACTGCTGTACGACGGCAAGGCTCCCGACGGCGAGCCGCTGGCCTACTTCGACATCAAGCCGGAGACCGGCCAGGAGACCGCGCTGATCTGCGGGGAGCTGTACCGCCGCGGCGAGGGCTGGAAGTTCCGCGCCCTGGGCGAGGGCTACTCGAACGGCCTGGAGGGCCTGGCCGGGGACTACGGCATCTCGGTGGACGAGTCGGACGCGGCCCAGGAGCCGGCACCGGCCCCCGAGCCCTCCCAGCCGCTGCCGCCCGAGCAGCCGACCACGGCGGTCCCGTCCCAGCCGTCCTACGGCTACCCCCCGGCGCCGCAGGCGCCGCCGCCGACCCAGTCGGCCTACGGCTACCCGCAGTCCGCCGACCCTTCCGCCTACGGCTATCCGCAGGCCCCGGTCCCGGCGGCCGCGGGGGCGTCGGGATACGGCTACCCGCAGTCGGCGCCCGCCGCGGCCCCGGACCCCGACTTCCGCCTGCCGCCCCAGGGACCGCAGTTCATCCGGCCGTAGGGGCGCCGGGGCGGGGGGCCGTCACCGGCCCGCCTTGGTCTTGTAGCCCCGCCCCCATTGCAGTCCCCACCCGTACAGCCGGTCGAGTTCGGCCTGGAACCCGTAGACGAACTTCACCTCGCGCCGGACGAGGATCTCGCCCTTGACGTTCTCGATCATCACCACGGCGCAGGACCGGGCCTGGGGATGGCGTTCGTCGAGGCCTATCTCGATCCGGGGGCCGTTGCTCGGGTACAGGGTCACGATCGCGTGCGTCCGGTCGAAGGCCGGGGTCTGGTCGTAGATGTAGACGAACACCAGGATCCGCTTGATGGCGTCCTTGTGGTCGAGGTTGACGTAGATCGTCTCGCCCGACGCCGACCCGAACCGGTCGTCCCCGCTCAGCTTGACGTACGGCGCCGCGTTGACGTCGCCGAAGAGCCCGCCGAGCGGCTGCACCACGCCCTTGGTGCCGTCAGCCAGCTCGTACAGGCATCCCAGGTCGAGGTCGACGTTGACCATGCTCTGGCTGTGTCCCATGACCTCCGGCGGCTTGAGCGCCCGGAAGGGGTGCCGGAACAGGCTCTCGCGCTGGGAGCCGCCGATGTCGGAGGTTCGCATGCGCCAGGCCAGGTTGATGCGCAGATGCCCGGTCTCCGCGCCCTGCTTGCTCAGGGAGACCCGGTCGTGCCGTTTGGTCAGCTCGATGGCGTTGGTCGCCGCGTTGCCCGAGTCGAAGTCGGCCTCGCGGCCGCCCCTAAGCCCGTCGAAGAAGCCCATGTTCCCGCCCCACGTTTCACGTCAAAGACCGGCGGGGCGGCGTCGAGGAGTCGACGCCGCCCCGCTCAGAGCGTTCCTCACCCGGAGGGCTGTCACACCCGGCCGGGGGTCCGGGTGCTAGACGGAGATCTCAGTCTTCGAGCCCTCGGCTTTTCCCTCGGCGGCCGCGAGTGCCTTGTTGCGGCGCACCGAGGACCAGAAGGACCAGGCGATCAGGACGACTCCGACGAGACCGGTGATGACCTCGTGGATCTGGTACTGGATGGTGATCATGAGGATGACGGCCAGCGCACCGATGGCGTAGTGGGCGCCGTGCTCCAGGTAGACGTAGTCGTCGAGGGTGCCCTGGCGGACCAGGTACACGGTCAGCGACCGGACGTACATGGCGCCGATGCCCAGGCCCAGCGCCATCAGCACGATGTCGTTGGTGACGGCGAAGGCGCCGATGACACCGTCGAAGGAGAAGGACGCGTCCAGGACCTCCAGGTAGAGGAACATGAAGAACGCCGCCTTGCCGGCGAGCACGACCGCCGAGCGCGGCTTGCCGCTGCGCGCGGCCTCTTCCTCCTCCTCGTGCTCGCGTTCCTCCTCCTCCTCGAGCTTGTCCTCGAAGTAGCCGGAGAGACCACCGACGATCATGTAGGTGATCAGACCCGCGATACCGGAGAGGAGAACCGTCTCCCCCTTGTCGACGTGCGCGCCGCCGTGCTGGTGGGCGTGGGTCGCGAAGGTCATCGCGGTGACGAGCAGGACGACGAGCGCGATGCAGACCGACAGCATGTCGACCTTGCCGAGCTTGGCGAGCGGGCGCTCCAGCCACGCGAGCCACTTGATGTCCCGGTCCTCGAAGATGAAGTCCAGGAAGATCATCAGCAGGAACATGCCACCGAACGCGGCGATCGCGGGGTGGGCGTCGGTGACGAGCTCCTGGTAGTGATCCTTGTCGTTGAGCGCGAGGTCGACCGCGTCGATCGGGCCGATCTTGGCGCTGATGGCGACGATCACGACCGGGAACACCAGTCGCATGCCGAACACGGCGATGAGGACACCGACGGTGAGGAAGATCTTCTGCCAGAAGGCACTCATCTTCTTCAGGATTCCGGCGTTGACCACCGCGTTGTCGAAGGACAGCGAGATCTCGAGGATGGACAGGATCGCCACGATGCCGAACCCGGTCCACCCCCCGTAGAAGACCGCCGCCACGAGGCCGAGCGCGGTGACCGCGAACGACCAGCCGAAGGTTTTCAGAACCACTGGCTACCCAATCCTGTCTGGGGGCGCCTCCCAGACGAAGTCTGGGGGAGGGTCTCCCCCGCTGCCGTACTCGGCTTTTTACCGAACTTTGAAGCGGAGTCTAGTCGGCCCCCCTCCACACCCCACCCGGCCCCGGCTTTTGCTCATAACGCGTTACGAGACGTTGACCCCGAAGTCCAGGGCGATGCCCCGCAGCCCTGACGCGTACCCCTGTCCGACGGCACGGAACTTCCACTCGCCCTGGTACCGGTAGACCTCGCCGAAGATCATGGCGGTCTCGGTGGAGGCGTCCTCGCTGAGGTCGTAGCGGGCCAGCTCCTGGCCGTCGGCCTGGTTCACCACGCGGATGAAGGCGTTGCTGACCTGGCCGAAGGTCTGGCCGCGGTTGTCCGCGTCATGGATCGAGACCGGGAAGACGATCTTGTCGCAGTGGGCCGGCACCTTGGAGAGGTCGATCAGGATCGACTCGTCGTCGCCCTCGCCCTCACCGGTGAGGTTGTCGCCGGTGTGCTCCACCGAGCCGTCCGGGCTCTTGAGCTGGTTGTAGAAGACGAACCACTCGTCGCCCAGGACCCGTCCGCTGTCGCAGACCAGTGCGCTGGCGTCGAGGTCGAACGGGGCTCCGGTGGTGGAGCGCGCGTCCCAGCCGAGCCCGACCATCACCTGAGTGAGGTTCGGCGCGGCCTTGGACAGGGAGACGTTGCCCCCCTTGGCGAGCGTGACGCCCATGATGCTGGTCCCTCCCCGTAGTACTGCTGTCTCTGGTGGTCCTGCGCGTCCGGCGCCGCACGCAAACCGTGCGGCGCCGGACGGGGTGGCTCAGGTCTGAAGGACGTCTCAGACGTTCACGCCGAAGTCCTGCGCGATGCCGCGCAGGCCCGAGGCGTAGCCCTGGCCGATGGCGCGGAACTTCCACTCCGCGCCGTGCCGGTACAGCTCGCCGAAGACCATCGCGGTCTCGGTGGACGCGTCCTCGGACAGGTCGTAGCGCGCGATCTCCGCCTCGCCCGCCTGGTTCACGACGCGGATGAACGCGTTGCGGACCTGGCCGAACGACTGCTGGCGGTTCTCGGCGTCGTAGATCGAGACCGGGAAGACGATCTTCTCGATCTCGGCCGGGACGCCCGCGAGGTTGACCTTGATCTGCTCGTCGTCGCCCTCGCCCTCACCGGTGATGTTGTCGCCGGTGTGCTCGACCGAGCCGTCGGGGCTCTTGAGGTTGTTGAAGAAGACGAAGTTCGCGTCGCTGCTCACCTTGCCCGAGGCGTCCAGCAGCAGTGCGCTGGCGTCCAGGTCGAAGTCGGTGCCGGTGGTGGTGCGGACGTCCCACCCCAGACCGACGATGACCGCGGTCAGGCCCGGGGCCTCCTTGGTCAGCGATACGTTGCCGCCCTTGCTGAGGCTGACTCCCACGAGTCCTCCATTGGTGTCCAGGGGCGGGGAGCCCCGCCATGCGTGTGATACCGGATCAACGTGTCGATCCTAGTGACGGGTTCCCGTGGCCCGCAGGCCTTGGAACCGAAGAATCACCGGGTGTGCCGACTCAGAGGCTGTCGAGAGCCGTGACGTACTCGTTCAGGTCACGCGCGTCGGGCAGCGCGTTGACGACGGTCCAGCGCACCACGCCCTCCTTGTCGATGACGAAGGTGCCGCGCACCGCGCAGCCCTTGTCCTCGGCGAAGACGCCGTAGGCGCGGGAGACCTCGCCGTGCGGCCAGAAGTCGCTCAGCAGCGGGTACTCGAGGCCCTCCTGCTCGGCGAAGACGCGCAGGGTGTGGATGGAGTCGTTGGAGACGGCGAGCAGCTGGGTGTCGCGGTCGGAGAACTGCGGCAGGTGGTCGCGCAGCTCGCAGAGCTCGCCGGTGCACACGCCGGTGAAGGCGAAGGGGTAGAAGAGCAGGACGACGTTCTTGTCCCCACGGAAGTCCGACAGCCTGACGGTCCTGCCGTGGTTGTCCTTGAGCTCGAAGTCGGGGGCCTTTTCGCCGACCTGGATCGCCATCGTCGTGAATCCCTCTCGGGTGGGGCTGTTCGGGTGAGAACACCCTACGCAGCGCTCACGACAGACTGATGGACGGGCCGGGTGAACCCGGCCCGTCCTTTGCTCGGCGGAGGTCTGGCGCTTGGGCGCGGAGGTTAGCGCTTGGGCTTGGCCGCCTTCGGCGTCACGAGCCTGCTGCCGCTCCAGTCCTTGCCGACGCTGACGCTCTTGGAGGCGGAGAGTCCCGCCGTCGTCGCGGCTTCGGAGATGTCGCTGGGCTCGACGTAGCCGTCGCGGCCGGTCTTCGGCGTCAACAACAGGATCGAGCCGCCCTCCTCGATGTACGTGGTGGCGTCCACCAGTACGTCGGTGAGGTCGCCGTCGTCATCGCGGAACCACAGCACGACGGCGTCGGCGACGTCGTCGTACTCCTCGTCCATCAGCTCGCTGCCGATGACTTCCTCAATGGCCTCGCGGAGCTCCTGGTCGACGTCGTCGTCGTAGCCGATCTCCTGGACCACCTGCTCGGGCTGGAACCCCAGCCTTGCGGCAGGGTTCGTCCGCTCCTCCGCGTGGTCCGCGGTCGCGCTCACGGGTTGCCTCCTGATCATGTTTTGGGAATAACTCAGCCACGCGCGTGCGCGAAGCATTGGCCGTAGTCCACACGGGCGGGACGGATCGCGCAAGTACCCGGCCGTTCAGACCGCCGAAACGGTGACGTTCCTGGCCGTGTCACCGCAACTCCAGGCACGCGATTGCGGCGATAAGTGACCTACACCACACCTTTGTGCCCGCTTTGCGGCTTTCGGAACCCGGGTGGGACCGGAGAAGCCCACAAAGAGCCTTGGTTACCAATCGGTAGAGATGACGTTTGCTTTTCCGAGGTACACGATGGGGAGCGGTGCAGGCATCCCGCATACCCATGGAAAACAGCCCTCTGACAGCGAAGGAACAGCGTGGCTTCCGGATCCGATCGCAATCCGATCATCATTGGCGGCCTTCCGAGTCAGGTTCCTGACTTCGATCCCGAGGAAACCCAGGAGTGGCTCGACTCGCTCGACGCCGCCGTCGACGAGCGGGGCCGCGAGCGGGCCCGTTACCTCATGCTGCGGCTGATCGAGCGGGCCCGCGAGAAGCGCGTCGCCGTGCCCGAGATGCGCAGCACGGACTACGTCAACACCATCGCCACCAAGGACGAGCCGTTCTTCCCGGGCAACGAGGAGATCGAGCGCAGGATCCTCAACGCCACCCGCTGGAACGCCGCGGTCATGGTGTCCCGGGCGCAGCGCCCCGGCATCGGCGTCGGCGGCCACATCGCCACCTTCGCCTCCTCGGCCTCGCTGTACGACGTGGGCTTCAACCACTTCTTCCGCGGCAAGGACGAGGGCGACGGCGGCGACCAGGTCTTCTTCCAGGGGCACGCCTCCCCCGGCATCTACGCGCGCGCGTACCTGCTGGACCGCCTCAGCGAGCAGAACCTCGACGCGTTCCGCCAGGAGAAGTCGAAGGCGCCGCACGGCCTGTCGAGCTACCCGCACCCGCGTCTGATGCCGGACTTCTGGGAGTTCCCGACCGTGTCGATGGGCCTCGGTCCGATCGGCGCGATCTACCAGGCGCGGATGAACCGGTACATGCACGCGCGCGGGATCGCCGACACCTCCAAGTCGCACGTGTGGGCCTTCCTCGGCGACGGCGAGATGGACGAGCCCGAGTCGCTCGGCCAGCTGACCATCGCCGCCCGTGAGGGCCTGGACAACCTGACCTTCGTCGTCAACTGCAACCTCCAGCGCCTCGACGGCCCCGTGCGCGGCAACGGCAAGGTCATCCAGGAGCTGGAGTCGGTCTTCCGCGGCGCCGGCTGGAACGTGGTCAAGCTGGTCTGGGACCGCTCCTGGGACCCGCTGCTGGCCCAGGACCGCGACGGCGTGCTGGTGAACCGGATGAACACCACGCCGGACGGCCAGTTCCAGACGTACGCCACCGAGACCGGCGCGTACATCCGCGACCACTTCTTCGGTGACGACCAGCGGCTGCGCGCGATGGTCGAGAACATGACCGACGACCAGATCCTGCACCTGGGCCGCGGTGGTCACGACCACAAGAAGATCTTCGCGGCGTTCTCGGCGGCCAAGGCGCACAAGGGCCAGCCGACGGTGATCCTCGCCAAGACGGTCAAGGGCTGGACGCTGGGTCCCAACTTCGAGGGCCGCAACGCCACGCACCAGATGAAGAAGCTGACCGTCGACGACCTCAAGGGGTTCCGCGACCGGCTGCACATCCCGATCACCGACCGCGAGCTGGAGTCCGGCGCGCCGCCGTACTACCACCCGGGCCGGGACTCGGAGGAGATCCAGTACATGCACGACCGCCGCAGCGCGCTCGGCGGGTACGTCCCCACGCGCGTGGTGCGCGCCAAGCCGCTCGCGCTGCCGGACGACAAGACGTACGCGAGCGTGAAGAAGGGCTCGGGTCAGCAGTCGATCGCGACGACCATGGCCTTTGTCCGGCTCCTCAAGGACCTCATGCGGGACAAGGAGCTCGGCAAGCGGTTCGTACTGATCGCGCCGGACGAGTACCGCACCTTCGGCATGGACTCCTTCTTCCCGAGTGCGAAGATCTACAACCCGCTCGGCCAGCAGTACGAGGCCGTGGACCGCGATCTGCTGCTCGCGTACAAGGAGTCGCCGACCGGTCAGATGCTGCACGACGGCATCTCGGAGGCGGGGTGCACGGCCTCCCTGATCGCGGCGGGCTCGGCGTACGCCACCCACGGCGAGCCGCTCATCCCGGTCTACGTCTTCTACTCGATGTTCGGTTTCCAGCGCACCGGTGACCAGTTCTGGCAGATGGCCGACCAGCTGGCGCGCGGTTTCGTCCTGGGTGCGACCGCCGGGCGTACGACGCTGACCGGTGAAGGGCTCCAGCACGCCGACGGCCACTCGCAGCTGCTGGCCTCGACCAACCCGGGCTGCGTCGCCTACGACCCGGCCTACGGCTTCGAGATCGCGCACATCGTCAAGGACGGTCTGCGCCGGATGTACGGCCCGGACAGCGAGGACGTCTTCTACTACCTCACGGTCTACAACGAGCCGATCCAGCATCCGGCCGAGCCCGAGAACGTGGACGTCGAAGGCATCCTCAAGGGCATCCACCGCTTCTCCGAGGGCACCTCCGGCTCGATCCCGGCGCAGATCATCGCCTCGGGTGTCGCGGTGCCGTGGGCCGTCGAGGCGCAGCGGATCCTCGCCGAGGAGTGGAACGTCAGGGCGGACATCTGGTCGGCCACCTCCTGGAACGAGCTGCGCCGCGACGCGGTCGAGGTCGAGCGGCACAACCTGCTGCACCCGGAGGAGGAGCAGCGGGTGCCGTACGTGACGCGGAAGCTGTCGGGTGCGCAGGGTCCGTTCGTCGCGGTGTCCGACTGGATGCGGGCGGTGCCGGACCAGATCGCGCGCTGGGTGCCGGGCACCTACCAGTCGCTGGGCGCCGACGGGTTCGGCTTCGCCGACACCCGGGGCGCGGCCCGGCGCTTCTTCCACATCGACGCGCAGTCGATCGTGCTGGGCGTGCTGACCGAGCTGGCCAGGGAGGGCAAGATCGACCGGTCGGCGCTGAAGCAGGCCATCGACCGGTACCAGCTGCTCGACGTGGCGGCGGCCGACCCGGGCGCCGCCGGAGGCGACGCGTAGGCACCGCGGTGAGGTGAAGGGCGGTGGGGCTCATGGCCCCACCGCCCTTACCGCTTCTTTACGATGCGTTCATGAAGGAACAATCGGCCCAGGTCCGTTGGGAACACCTCACCCAGCGGCCCCTGCTGGCGCTCGCGGTGCTGTTCGCCGTCGCCTATGCCGTGCCGATCGTGGACGACACGGCCGGCCGGTCGCTCACCACCGTGTGCACGGCGGTCGAGTGGACGGTGTGGGGTGCGTTCGCCGTCGACTACGTCGTACGGCTGTCGCTCGCGCGCGACCGGCGGACGTTCGTGCGCAGGCACTGGCTGGACCTGTGCGCGGTGCTGCTGCCGCTGCTCCAGCCGCTGCGGCTGCTGCGGGTCGTCGCCACGCTGCTGCTGGTGCAGCGGCGGGCCCGGATGGCCTCGCAGATCCAGCTGACCACGTATGTCGCGGGGGCCGTGGTCGGGCTGCTGATGTTCGGCTCGCTGGCGGTGCTGTCGGCCGAGCGGGGCTCACCGAACGGGAACATCCGGACGTTGGGTGACGCGGTGTGGTGGTCGTTCACCACGATGACGACCGTGGGGTACGGGGACCACGCGCCGACCACCGGACTGGGGCGGATCATCGCGGTGGGGCTGATGCTGTCCGGCATCGCGCTGCTCGGTGTCGTCACCGCGAACATCGCGGCGTGGTTCATCGCCCGGTTCGAGAAGGACGACGTGGAGGAGCGGCGGCAGACGGAGGCGATCGTGGCGCTGACCGAGGAGGTGAAGGCGCTGCGGGCCCAGGTCGCGGCGCTCCAGGAGCAGTCGGTCAGACACTGAGGTGGGCCCCCGGCCCATCCACCGGGGGCCCTCCCCTCACTCCCCCCGGCTCAGAAGACGCCGGTGCCGGGGGACGCTCCGGCCAGCCAGATGACGGCCAGGAGCGTGTCGATGGCGCCCAGGACGACGGCGACCACAGGCGTCACTTGGCGGGAGCCGTTCCAGCTGCGGCCCATCGCGAGCCAGCCGGCGACGACCGCCACGGGTCCGAGGATGATCCCCAGGACGAAGAACCCGGCGATCGCGCAGATGACTCCGACAAGCCCCAGGGTCGCGCGATCCGGCCCGGTCCGTGACCACGTCCGGCCACGTGAGCGGGGGTGCCTGCGCGTGCTGTGTCCGAAGCCCGCCATCGTCACCAACTCCCTCAACCCTTGGGCAGTCTGGGCTCGATGTGGCGGGTAACCCCCGATAGGACCTTCAATCCTGCTTCGCTGCTACGGCCTTGCGGCGCGCCGCCCCCCTCCGGCAGCGCGCCGCAGCACCGGTCCGCCCTCCCCGGCATATGCCGTGCCGTGCGGAGGGCTTGACTAACTGTGACCTGTGGCGCGTACCCGGGGCGAGGAATCTTTAGCCTCTTCACCCTGATAGGCGAAGTCGCCTGACATCGCGTCAGTTCGGTCCGCGGGCCTCCCGTCGGGGGCCCGCGGACCGGTCCTAGATGTGCCCCACTCCCGCGCCCGCCTCCGCGTTCACGCCTCGCTTGGTGAGCAGGGCGACGAAGATGGCGACGGCCGCGACCGCGGCGGCGACCAGGGAGGCCAGGCTCATGCCGGAGATGAAGGTGTCGTGGGCGACGTCCGTGATCTTCGCGGCGACCGCCTGCGGGGTGCCCGGGGCGATGGGCGGCACTCCGGCCTGGACGGCCTCGGAGGCCCGGGCCTCCTGAGCGGCGGTGAGCGGCGGCAGGCCGGCGTCCTTCCAGTTGCCCGCGAGGTCGCTGTCGACCTTGGAGGCCATCACGGCGCCCAGGACGGCGGTGCCGAGGCTGCCGCCGATCTGCATCGCGGCCTGCTGGAGACCGCCGGCGACACCGGAGAGCTCCAGGGGCGCGTTGCCGACGATGACCTCGGTGGCGCCGACCATGACCGGGGCGAGGCCGAGGCCCAGCAGGGCGAACCACAGGGACATGACCGCGCTGCCGGTGTCCGTCTCCAGGGTCGACATGCCGTACATGGCGATCGCGGTGGCCGCCATGCCGCCGGCCAGCGGGATGCGCGGGCCCAGCTTGGTGATCAGCACGCCCGCGAGCGGGGAGCCGACGATCATCATGCCGGTGAGCGGCAGGAGGTGCAGACCGGCGTCGATGGGGCTCATGCCGTGCACGTTCTGGAGGTAGAACGTCACGAAGAACAGGCCGCCCATGAAGGCGATGGCCATCAGGATCATCAGGACGACGCCCGCGGACAGCGCGACCGAGCGGAACAGGCCCAGCGGCACCAGCGGCTCCTTCACCCTGGTCTCCCAGAAGGCGAAGAGCGTGAAGCCGAGGACGGAGGCGGCGATGAACGTCCACGTCTGTCCGGCGCCCCAGCCCCAGGTCGGGGCCTTGATCAGGGCCCAGACCAGGCAGAACATGGCGCCCGACAGCAGGGCGATGCCGAGGAGGTCGAAGGAGCGCGGGGCGTTCTCGGCGCGGTGGTCCAGGAGGATCAGGATGCCCAGGACCAGGGCGAGGACGCCGACGGGCACGTTGATGAAGAACACCGACTGCCAGTTCACGTGCTCGACGAGGACACCGCCGAGGATCGGGCCGCCCGCGGTGGAGGCGCCGATGACCATGCCCCAGATGCCGATGGCCATGTTGAGCTTCTCGGCCGGGAAGGTCGCGCGCAGCAGGCCGAGCGCGGCCGGCATCAGCAGGGCGCCGAACAGGCCCTGGACGACACGGAAGGCCACGACGGCCGCGACGCTGTCGGACAGGCCGATCGCACCGGAGGCGCCCGCGAAGCCGACCACGCCGATCAGGAAGGTCTGGCGGTGGCCGAAGCGGTCGCCGAGCTTGCCCGCGGTGATCAGGCAGACGGCGAGGGCCAGGAAGTAGCCGTTGGTGATCCACTGCACATCGGCGAACGTGGCGCCGAGG
Organism: Streptomyces sp. NPDC020489; assembly: GCF_044386545.1. Taxonomy (NCBI): domain Bacteria; kingdom Bacillati; phylum Actinomycetota; class Actinomycetes; order Kitasatosporales; family Streptomycetaceae; genus Streptomyces; species Streptomyces sp. NPDC020489. The sequence continues at coordinate 359,552 of NZ_JBIRUZ010000001.1, read as the reverse complement.
TCTTCCTTGATGGCCGGGTTGGCGATGGCGACGATGGTGCCGTCCAGGGCCACCATCATGACGCCTACGGCGACGGTGATGAGCGTGAACCAGGGGTGGCCGCGCAGCCCCGAGGCACGGGCTCCGTCCGACGGGGCGGCCGGCCTGCCGTCCCCCGGCCCCGTCTTGTCGAGCGTGGTCTGACTAGTCATACGGCGAGGCTAATGACAGCCACTGACAGTTGACAATCCAATTCATAAGTCGGTAACTGACACCCCATGGAAACCCTGCGCGAACGCAAGAAGCAGCGCACCCGAGAGGCGCTGATTCGAGCGGCCCTGGAGCTGTTCACGACCCGGGGGTACGAGGGGACGACCGTCGACGACATCACCGAGGCGGTCGAGGTCTCGCAGCGGACCTTCTTCCGCTACTTCGCCAACAAGGAGGAGGCCGCCCTCGCCGCGGAGGCGATGACGGTGGAGCACTTCGTGGCGGCAGTGCGCGGCCGCCCGGCGCACGAGGGACCGTTGGAGGCGCTGCGGCAGGCGGTCCTGGAGGGCTGGGACACGCTCAACGACGTGATCGAGTCCGTCGTACCGGTGGAGCTCTACCTGCGGATGTACCGGGTGGTCGAGTCGACGCCGGTGCTGCTCGCGGCGCATCTGCGCCGGTCCATGGAGGTCGAGGAGACACTCGCGCGGGTGATCGCCGAGCGGGAGGGGCTCGACGTGGACGCCGATCCGCGACCGCGGCTCGCGGTGGCGGTCTTCAGCGGGGTGATGCGGGTGACGGAGCGGCGGTGGAACCTGGCCGCGGACGTCAGCCTGGACGCGATGCGGACGCTCACCGTCTCGCATCTCGAACAGGTGGGTCCAGCCCTGACGGAGAACTGGCGGACCGACTGAGGTCATCCCCCTACCGATCGAAACGTGACCTCCGTCACTCAGTTGACGCGAGACCCTCCCGTTCTCCTAGTGTGTCCTTTCAGTGACTTCCTTCGACACCTCTCCCCAACTGAACGTCTGGCGCGGACTGCTCGCGCTGGCCGTGGTGTTCGTGATGCTGGCGACCACCGGCTGGACAGCCCTGCGCAACCAGCGGAACACGACCGCGCTCCAGAGCTCGATCAGCGCCTGGGAGCACGGCCGGATAGCCGGACACCGGCTGCCCGCCCCGGACGCCGCCCCGGCGAAGCTCTCCCGTTTCTTCGCCTCGCTCACCGCACAGCAGCGCGGCGCTCTCGCCCGCCGCTACCCCCTCGCGGTCGGCAACATGAACGGCGCCCCCGTCGAGCTGCGCTACCGCGCCAACCGCGTCGCCCTCGGCCAGGCCCGCAAGGTCGAGCTCAAGCGCATGCACGACCACCGGCTCTCGGCCAACGGGCAGCGCGCGGCCGGCCAGCGGATGCACCGGTTCGAGTCGCTGATGAGCGCGAACCGCAAGATCCTCGCCTTCGACCCGGAGGGCTCCGGGCGGGTCGCGGAGGTCTTCGGCGACCTGACGCGGGCGGAGCGGGTATCGGTCGTCGTCCCCGGCGTCGACACCGACCTGCTCACCTTCCAGCGCACCTACCGCAAGTACTCGGCCCCGGTCGGCATGGCCAAGTCGCTGTACGCCGCGGAGAAGGCGGCGAGCCCCTCGACGCGTACGGCCGTGATCGCCTGGGCCGACTACACCACGCCCGGCGGTCTCGGCCTCGACTCGGCGACCGCGATGCGCGCCCAGAACGGCGCCGTCCGGCTGGACGCGCTGGTGCGCGCGCTGCCCGGCGAGGCGCCCGTCTCCCTGTTCTGCCACAGCTACGGCTCGGTGGTGTGCGGGGTCGCCGCGCACCGGCTGCCGGAGCGGGTGGCCGACATCGCGGTGGCCGGCAGCCCGGGCATGCGGGTCACCAACGCTTCCCAGCTGCACACCTCGGCCCAGGTGTGGGCGATGCGGGACGCCGACGACTGGATCCAGGACGTGCCGTACCTGGAGCTGGGCGGGCTGGGCCACGGAGCCGACCCGGTGTCCTCCGCGTTCGGGGCACGGGTGCTGTCGGCGGCGGACGCGAAGGGGCACAGCGGCTATTTCGAGCCGGGCACCGAGAGCCTCACGAACTTCGCCGAGATCGGCGTGGGCGCGTACCGCTCGGTGCACTGTGCGGAGACCGACGAGGCCTGCCGGGCCGGTTTGTCCGGCACCATGGCGGGCTGACGCGCGTAGAGGCCGCAAGAACCACGGTCTGCGCGGGGAGGCGACGGAGGAGCTCGTGCCGCATACGATGAGCCGCATGGGTGACGTACTGGCCGGATTTCATGCTGCCTGGGAGTTCGAGTCCGACTCCGTGCTCATCCGTTACGAACGGGGGATTCGAACACCCAAGCTCTTCCAGGCCCTGGGAGAGCGACGCATCCCCTTCTCGGCGCTGGCCGGCGTGACGCTGACGCCCGGCAAGCGCGGCACCGTCGTGCTGCGCGCCGTGCCCCGCCCCGGCGCCGACCCGCTGATGGAGGCGGCCGCGGGACAGCTGAAGGAAGGGTGCGATCCGTACCGGCTGGTGCTGCCCGCCGAGCGGGAGGTGCTCGCCGAGTACTACGCCGACGAACTGCGCGGCCTGCTGCGCCCGGACGACGAGCCGGCCGAGCGCTTCCTGGTGCCGGCGCCCGAAGTGCCGCTGTCCTTCAAGGCCTACGACGGCAAGGCGTCCTTCGACGGCAGCACCGTGCGCTTCCGGTGGTTCTGGACGGGCGCGTCCTCGGCGAAGTGGAAGGCCGGTGACCAGAGCTTCCCGGTCACCGACCTCGGCGGGGTGGAGTGGCGCTCCCCGGAGGTGTTCGAGGGCCATCTGCGGCTGCTGCCCCGGGACGGCGGCACCCCGCCCGCGCAGGCCGACCAGGACCCCGCCGCCGTGGTCTTCGGGCTCGGCTACGGGCCGGTGCACGAGTCGTTGCCGTTCGCCGCGGCGGTCCTGGCCGCCGTCCGCAGCAACGGACCCGTCGCCGCGGTGCCGGCCGGGGCGCCGCGGCGCGATCCGGCCGACATCGCCGAGCGCATCCGTCACCTCGGGGAACTGCACCAGGCGGGGCTGGTCACCGACGAGGAGTTCTCGGTGAAGAAGGCGGAGCTGCTCGCGGAGCTGTGAGTCACTCCCGCCCGGCGGAGGTGAACGCCATGTCCGCGTAGCGCTCGCCCGCCACCTTCCCGGCGATCGGCTCCAGCAGGGCCAGCTGATCCTCGGTCAGTTCGACCCGGGTCGCGGCGACGTTCTCCGCCACCCGGCCCGGCTTGCTGGTGCCCGGGATCGGGACCACCGGCAGCCCGTGCACCCGCGCCTGCCGCTGCACCCACGCCAGCGCGACCTGCGCCAGGGAGACCCCGTGCGCCTCGGCCACCGCGCGGACCGGCTCCAGCAGGGCCACGTTGGCGGCCGCGTTCTCGCCGGTGAAGCGGGGCTGCTGGCGGCGGAAGTCACCGGCCGTCAGATCCTGCTCGGCGTCGGCGAAGGAGCCGGTGAGGAAGCCGCGGCCGAGCGGGGAGTACGGCACGAGGGCCACGCCCAGCTCGCGGGCGGCCGGCACCACACCGGCCTCGATGTCCCGGCTGAACAGCGACCACTCCGACTGCACGGCCGCGATCGGGTGCACCGCCTGAGCCGTACGCAGCTCCGTGCCGGTGACCTCGCTCAGGCCGAGGTGCTTGACCTTGCCCTCGCGGACCAGCTCGGCCATGACGCCGACGGTCTCCTCGATCGGCACGTTCACATCGCGCCGGTGCATGTAGTAGAGGTCGATCACGTCGACGTCGAGCCGCCGCAGGCTCGCCTCGACGGCCTGGCGGATGTACGGGGCGTCGTTGCGGATGACGCGCCGGGTCGGGTCGTCCGGCGGGATCGACAGGGCGAACTTGGTGGCGATCACGACCTCGTCGCGGTGGGCCTTGAAGAACGGGGAGAGGAACCTCTCGTTCTCCCCCGCGCCGTAGGCGTCCGCGGTGTCGTACAGCGTGACGCCCAGCTCCAGCGCGCGTTCCAGGGCCGCCCGGGACTGCCCCGCGTCGGTGGGGCCGTAGGCGAAGCTCATGCCCATGCAGCCCAGGCCCTGCACCCCCACCTCGGGGCCGCCGGCGCCCAGTCGTACGGTCGGGATCCTGCTGTCGGTCATCCGGCCTTCTCCGTTTCATAGGTGTGTCCGGCGTCGGCGTAGAAGCTGATCTTGCGGTCGAGCACGGCGAGGGTGTCCTGGAGCTCCGCGATGCGGGTCAGTACGTCCCGGCGGGTCGACTCCAGCAGCTCGAAGCGCTCGCCGAAGGTGTGGTCGCCCTCGCGGACCAGTTCCGCGTACCGCACCATGTCGGCGACCGGCATGCCGGTGAGCCGGAGCTTGCCGACGAAGTCGAGCCAGTCCAGGTCGCGGTTGCTGTAGCGGCGCTGGCCGGTGTGGGAGCGGTCGATGTGCGGCATCAGGCCGATGCGCTCGTACCAGCGCAAGGTGTGCGCCGACAGGCCGGTAAAGGCGACGACCTCGCTGATCGTGTAGCTGTCCTGGCCCAGGGGGCGCCGGTGCGGGTGCGGCGGGGCGCTGCAGCTGTCGGTCCTGGTACCCGTGGTGGTCGTGGTCTCCATCACCGTCATGCCCTCAACGCTATGACCTTGGAGTGCACTCCAGGCAAGCGGAACCGGTAAGAATTCCCCGGGAGCCGGTGGTTAGCATCGGCGCATGTCGCTGAAGAGCCTGACCATGATCGAGAACTGGCCGGTCCCGACCGCCGCCGCGGGCGTCGTCCGGGCGGACGGGACGGTGCTCGGCACCCACGGCCCGGCCGACCACCGCTTCCCGCTGGCCTCGGTGACCAAGCCGCTCGCGGCGTACGCGGCGCTCGTCGCCCACGAGGAGGGCGCGATCGAGCTCGACGAGCCCGCCGGGCCCGCGGGGTCGACGGTGCGGCACCTGCTCGCGCACACCTCGGGTCTCGCCTTCGACGAGCACCGGGTGCAGGCGCCGCCCGGCGAGCGGCGGCTGTACTCCAACGCCGGGTTCGAGCAGCTGGGCGACCACCTCGCGAAGGCCACGGACATCCCGTTCCCCGAGTATCTGCGCCAGGCGGTGCTGGAGCCGCTGGGGATGGCGGCGACCTCCCTGGAGGGCTCCCCGGCCAAGGACGGTGTCTCCACGGTCGGGGACCTGCTGCGGTTCGCGGCGGAGGTGCAGGCGCCCCGGCTGCTGGACCCGCGCACGGTCGCCGAGGCGATGACGGTCCAGTACCCCGGCACCAAGGGCGTGCTGCCCGGCTACGGCCACCAGAACCCCAACGACTGGGGCCTCGGCTTCGAGATCCGCGCCGCCAAGTCCCCGCACTGGACGGGCGGTTCGTCCTCCCCGCGCACCTTCGGGCACTTCGGCCAGTCCGGCACGTTCCTGTGGATCGACCCCGCCGCGGGGGTGGCCTGCGTGGCCCTGACCGACCGGGCCTTCGGACCGTGGGCGGTCGAGGCGTGGCCGGCGTTCACGGACGCGGTGCTGGCGGAGCTGCGGGGGTGAGGGGTGGCGCGGGGGCATGCCGGGCCTTTCTCGCCCCCGCCGCCCCCTGGGGGCTCTGCCCCCAGACCCCCATCGGCCCCGAAAGGGCCTCGTCCTCAAACGCCGGACGGGCTGAAAGGCACCTACTGCATCTCCCACATCAGTAGCTCCGCCGGCATCAACCCCACCGCTTCCAGGTCCCGGGCGTCGGTGATCCTGGCCGCGTCGCCCGGGCCCAACTGGACGGCGTCCAGGCGGACTTCGCCGCGTACCACATGGACGTACAGCCACCGCGCGTCCGGCATCGCCGTTCGTTCGTTCGCCCTCAGCCGCCGTACGTGCAGTATCGCGGCGGCCTCCGGGACGGCGTACGGCGTGGAGTCGGCGATGCCGCGGACGACGTCGTACGACGGGTCGCCGCCCGGCTCCCGGGGGGCCAGCCACATCTGTACGAAGGTCAGGGGGCCCGCGCCGTCGTTCCGCTCCACGTGCCGGACGCCCGCCGCGGAGCTGAGGCGCTGGACGTCACCGGGGCGCACGGTCGTCACGTGCCCCGCGGAGTCCTGGTGCGTCAGCTCGCCGTCGACCACCCACGTCACGATCTCGGTGTGGCTGTGCGGATGCTCGTCGAACCCGGCGCCGGGGGCGAGCCGCTCCTCGTTGCAGGCGATCATCGCGCCGAACCGGAGGTTGTCGGGGTCGTAGTGGGGCCCGAAGGAGAAGGCGTGGAACGACTCGATCCCGGCCGCCGGCTCGCCCCCTGGATAGCGCTCAGCGGCGCGCCGTACGTCCGTCACGTGCACCACCGTAGCCCTGACCCGGCACCCGGCGGAGCGCACTCACGTCCGGATAAGGCAGTCTTGTCCCCGTGCCCGAACCCGAAGCCAGCAACACCGAAGCCGTCGCACGCGACCTCCATTCCCACTCCGCGACCCTGAAGCGGCTGGAGAAGTCGTCCGGGTCACTTGCCGCGCAGGCCATCGCGCGGATGGACGAGACGCTGCCGTGGTACCGGGCCATGCCCCCGGAGAACCGGTCCTGGATCGGGCTGGTCGCGCAGGCCGGCATCGCCGCGTTCACCGAGTGGTTCCGGCACCCGGACGCGCCGCAGGCGATCTCCACCGACGTCTTCGGGACCGCCCCGCGCGAGCTGACCCGGGCCATCACGCTGCGCCAGACCGTGGAGATGGTGCGCACCACCATCGAGGTCATGGAGTCCGCCATCGACGAGGTCGCCGCACCCGGCGACGAGTCGGTGCTCCGCGAGGCCCTGCTCGTCTACGCCCGCGAGATCGCCTTCGCCACCGCCCAGGTCTACGCCCAGGCCGCCGAGGCACGCGGTGCCTGGGACGCGCGTCTGGAGTCCCTCGTCGTCAACGCCGTGCTCAGCGGCGAGGCCGACGAGGGCGCCGTCAGCCGGGCCGCCGCGCTCGGCTGGAACGCGCCCGAGCATGTGTGCGTGGTCCTCGGCACCGCGCCCGACGGTGACTCCGAGCTGACCGTCGAGGCGATCCGGCGGGCCGCCCGGCACGCCAAGCTCCAGGTGCTCACCGGGGTCCTCGGGGACCGGCTCGTGGTCATCGCGGGCGGCAGCGACAACCCGCTCGCCGTCGCCAAGTCGCTGATCGGGCCGTACGCCGCCGGACCCGTGGTGGCCGGGCCCGTCGTCCCCGATCTGCAGGCCGCCACCCGCTCCGCGCAGGCCGCCGCGGCCGGGCTCAAGGCCTGTTCGGCCTGGCAGGACGCCCCGCGCCCGGTGCTGGCGGACGATCTGCTTCCGGAGCGCGCCATCGCGGGTGACCCGAACGCGCGCGAGCAGCTGGTGGAGGAGATCTACAGACCGTTGGAGGAGGCGGGTTCAGCTCTCCTCGAGACGCTCTCGGTCTATCTGGAACAGGCGAGCAGTCTCGAGGGCGCCGCCCGTATGCTCTTCGTGCATCCCAACACCGTGCGCTACCGGCTTCGACGTGTGACTGACGTCACCGGCTGGTCACCGTCCGACGTACGCTCGGCGTTCACGCTGCGGATCGCGCTCATCCTCGGGCGTCTGGTCGACGGGGATATCCAGCTCTAGGCTTTTGTCGGGGGTCTACAAAACCCCCTCGTGTTCTTCGTCCCTGTCCCCACGGGCGGCCGTGCCCGTCCACAAGAGAGAGTGTGAGAGTGCTCGTACTCGTCGCTCCCGGCCAGGGCGCCCAGACGCCCGGCTTCCTGACCCCCTGGCTCGAACTCCCCGGTGCCGCCGACCGCGTCGCCGCGTGGTCGGACGCCATCGGCCTGGACCTCGCCCACTACGGCACCCAGGCCGACGCGGACGAGATCCGTGACACCGCCGTGGCCCAGCCGCTGCTGGTGGCCGCCGGAATCCTGTCCGCCTCGGCACTCGGTGCCGTCACCCCGGGCGCCGTCGCGGGGCACAGCGTCGGTGAGTTCACCGCCGCCTCCTTCGCCGGTGTCCTCGACGACACGGCCGCGCTGACCCTCGTGCGCAAGCGCGGGCTGGCGATGGCCGAGGCCGCCGCGATCACCGCGACCGGGATGTCCGCGCTGCTCGGCGGGGACCCCGAGGTGAGCGTCGCGCACCTGGAGAAGCTCGGCCTGACCCCGGCGAACGTGAACGGCGCGGGCCAGATCGTGGCGGCCGGCACCCTGGAGCAGCTCGCCGCGCTGAACGAGGACAAGCCCGAGGGCGTCCGCAAGATCGTCCCGCTGAAGGTGGCCGGCGCCTTCCACACGCACCACATGGCTCCCGCGGTCGACGCGCTGGCCAAGGCCGCCGCCGACCTGACGCCGGCCGACCCGACGCTGACGTACGTCTCCAACAAGGACGGGCAGACCGTCGCCACCGGCGCCGAGGTGCTGCAACGGCTGGTCGGCCAGGTCGCCAACCCGGTGCGCTGGGACCTGTGCATGGAGACGTTCAAGGAGCTCGGCGTGACCGCGCTGATCGAGGTGTGCCCCGGCGGCACCCTCACCGGTCTCGCCAAGCGCGCGCTGCCCGGCGTGAAGACGCTGGCGCTGAAGACCCCCGACGACCTCGACGCCGCTCGCGAGCTCCTCGCCGAGCAGAGCGCCTGAAAAGGAGCCCGAGAGCAATGTCGAAGATCAAGCCCAGCAAGGGCGCCCCGTACGCGCGCATCCTCGGTGTCGGCGGCTACCGTCCGACGCGGGTCGTGCCGAACGAGGTGATCCTCGAGACGATCGACTCGTCCGACGAGTGGATCCGCTCGCGCTCCGGCATCGAGACCCGGCACTGGGCGAACGACGAGGAGACCGTCGCCGCGATGTCGATCGAGGCGTCCGGCAAGGCGATCGCCGACGCCGGGATCGCCGCGGAGCAGATCGGCGGCGTGATCGTCTCGACCGTCTCGCACTTCAAGCAGACCCCTGCCGTCGCCACCGAGATCGCCGACAAGCTCGGTACGAACAAGGCCGCCGCCTTCGACATCTCGGCCGGCTGCGCGGGCTTCGGCTACGGTCTCACCCTCGCCAAGGGCATGATCGTCGAGGGTTCGGCAGAGTACGTCCTCGTCATCGGCGTCGAGCGGCTGAGCGACCTGACCGACCTGGAGGACCGCGCGACGGCCTTCCTGTTCGGCGACGGTGCCGGCGCGGTCGTCGTGGGCCCCTCCGACGAGCCGCACATCGGCCCGACCGTGTGGGGTTCCGAGGGCGACAAGTCCGAGACGATCAAGCAGACCGTGGCGTGGACCGAGTACGACAGCACGGGCAAGTTCCCCGCCATCACGCAGGAGGGCCAGGCGGTGTTCCGCTGGGCCGTCTTCGAGATGGCGAAGGTCGCCAAGGAGGCGCTGGATGTCGCCGGCGTCTCGCCGGAGGACCTGGACGTCTTCATTCCGCACCAGGCCAACGAGCGGATCATCGACTCGCTGGTGAAGACACTCAAGCTGCCGGAGTCCGTCACGGTCGCGCGTGACGTCCGCACCACCGGCAACACCTCGGCCGCCTCGATCCCGCTCGCGATGGAGCGGCTCCTGGCGACCGGCGAGGCGAAGAGCGGCGACACCGCGCTCGTCATCGGCTTCGGGGCGGGTCTCGTCTACGCCGCGACTGTCGTTACCCTCCCCTAGGCACTCCGTGCCGGATCACCCGGTCCGGACACGGTGAACCGCCCAACCCTCTGGATATCTACGAAGGAGCGCCTCACATGGCCGCCACCAAGGAAGAGATCGTCGCCGGTCTCGCCGACATCGTCAACGAGATCGCCGGCATCCCGGTCGAGGACGTCCAGCTGGACAAGTCCTTCACCGACGACCTGGACGTCGACTCGCTGTCCATGGTCGAGGTCGTCGTCGCCGCCGAAGAGCGCTTCGACGTCAAGATCCCGGACGAGGACGTGAAGAACCTCAAGACGGTCGGCGACGCGACCGACTACATCCTCAAGCACCAGGCCTGATCTCAGGTCCGGCTGCCGCCACCCGGCGGTGGCGCCGCTGAATCCTCGTAATCGTTGGAGAAAGATTTCCCGTGAGCCCGACCAATCGCACCGTGGTCGTCACCGGTATCGGCGCAACCACACCGCTGGGTGGCGACGCAGCCTCTACCTGGGAAGGCCTGGTCGCCGGCAAGTCCGGCGTCAAGCCCCTGGAGCAGGAGTGGGCGGCCGACCAGGCCGTCCGTATCGCGGCGCCCGTCGCCGTGGAGCCCACCGAGGTCATCCCGCGGCCGCAGGCCCGGCGCCTGGACCGCTCGGCGCAGTTCGCGCTGATCGCGGCCCAGGAGGCCTGGAAGGACGCGGGCTTCGAGGGCAAGGCCGGGGACGACCGGAGCGTCGACCCGGACCGCCTCGGCGCCGTCATCGCCTCCGGCATCGGTGGTGTGACGACGCTGCTCGACCAGTACGACGTGCTGAAGGAGAAGGGCGTCCGCCGCGTCTCCCCGCACACCGTCCCCATGCTCATGCCGAACGGCCCGTCCGCCAACGTGGGTCTCCTCGTGGGCGCGCGCGCCGGCGTGCACACCCCGGTCTCCGCCTGCGCCTCGGGCGCCGAGGCCATCGGCTACGCCATCGAGATGATCCGCACCGGCCGCGCCGACGTCGTCGTCGCGGGTGGCACGGAGGCGGCGATCCACCCGCTGCCGATCGCCGCGTTCGGCAACATGATGGCGATGTCCAAGAACAACGACGACCCGCAGGGCGCCTCGCGTCCCTACGACGTCGCGCGCGACGGCTTCGTCCTCGGCGAGGGCGCCGGCGTGATCGTCCTGGAGTCCGCGGAGCACGCGGCCAAGCGCGGTGCGCGGGTCTACGCCGAGGCCGTGGGCCAGGGCATCTCCGCCGACGGCCACGACATCGTGCAGCCCGAGCCGGAGGGGCGCGGTATCGCCCACGCCCTGCAGAACCTGCTCGACAGCACCGACCTGAACCCGGCGGAGATCGTGCACGTCAACGCGCACGCGACGTCGACGCCGGCCGGTGACGTGGCGGAACTGAAGGCGCTGCGCAAGGTGTTCGGCGACGACACCGACCACTTCGCGGTGTCCGGTACTAAGTCCATGACCGGTCACCTGCTGGGTGGCGCCGGTGGTGTGGAGTCGGTGGCGACGATCCTCGCCCTGTACCACCGCCTCGCCCCGCCGACCATCAACGTCGAGAACCTCGACCCGGAGGCGGAGGCCAACGCCGACGTCGTACGCGGTGAGGCGCGCAAGCTGCCCGTCGAGGGCCGGATCGCCGCGCTGAACGACTCGTTCGGGTTCGGCGGGCACAACGTGGTGCTGGCGTTCCGTACCGTCTGACAGCGCCTGTGACGACAGTGGCCCGGTCTCCGTGAGGAGGCCGGGCCACTCGCCGTTTCCCGACCGTTGCCGGCCGCGCGCGCTCAGACCACCTGGTGCAGCCAGCGCACGGGGGCGCCCTCGCCGGCGTAGCGGAACGGCTCCAGTTCGTCGTCCCACGGCTTGCCCAGGAGTTTGGCGATCTCCGACTCCAGCTGGGTCTCGCCGGCCTGCGAGCGGCTCAGGGCGGCGCGCAGACGGTCCTCGGGGATGAGGATGTCACCGTGGATGCCGGTGACGGCGTGGAAGATGCCGAGGTCGGGGGTGCAGCTGTAGCGCTCGCCCTCGGCGGTGGGACAGGGTTCGGCCGTCACCTCGAAGCGGAGCAGGTGCCAGCCGCGCAGCGCCGACGCCAGCTTGGACGCCGTACCCACCTCGCCCTGCCAGGAGAACTCCGAGCGCCAGGTGCCGGGGGCCGCGGGCTGCCGGATCCAGTCGAGGTTGACGCGCGTGCCGAGCACCCCGGCGACGGCCCACTCGACGTGCGGGCACAGCGCGCGCGGCGCGGAGTGCACGTACAGAACTCCACGTGTCGTCACCGGGACCTCCGGGCAGAGCGGGACCATTGTGCGAATGGGCGGAACGGTGGTGGCGGCAGCCACGTTGATGGCGAGGCTACCGTGCGACGGCGCAAGGAGTGTGACGTACCGTCGGTCCCGGTGCCCGGAAACGCCCGCCATTCACCCGCCAGGACGCTAGCCGTCGCACGCGGAGGGGTCGGGAACTCCCGCGCGTTGTCATGGAGGGGGACGAAGTTCGCGGGGGATGCCATGTCGACCGAAGGGGATCTCGAGGGGATGCGGAAGCGAAGGCAGCGTGCGCGCGCCGTGCTCGCCGTCGTGACGGCGGCCGTGCTGGGCGCCGCCGGCTGTGACGCCGTCGGTGGCGACGAGCCGGGGCCGTCCGGCTCCGCGGCGCGCAGAGCGACCCCGACCGGACCCGTCTGGGACCCCAGCCCCGCCTCGCTGGCCGCGGTGGGCGACTCCATCACCCGCGCCTTCGACGCCTGTTCCGTCCTCCAGGACTGCCCGGAGGCCTCCTGGGCGACCGGTAGCAGCACCGAGGTCGACAGTCTCGCCGTACGGCTGCTGGGGAGGGCGAAGGCGGCCACCAGCAGCTGGAACTACGCGGTCAGCGGGGCGCGGATGGCGGACCTGGCCGGGCAGATGGCCCAGGCTGCGGCGAAGCGGCCGGGGCTGGTGACGGTGATGGCGGGCGCGAACGACGCGTGCCGGGACTCGACCGCGGCGATGACGTCGGTGGCGGACTTCCGGACGCAGTTCGAGGACGCGCTGCGCACCCTGCGCAAGGCGGCCCCCAAGGCGCAGGTGTACGTGGCGAGCGTGCCGGACCTGAAGCGGCTGTGGTCCGAGGGGCGCGCCAACCCGATGGGCAAGCAGGTGTGGAAGCTCGGGATATGCCCGTCGATGCTGGGTGACGCGGACGCCCTGGACGCGGCGGCCACGCAGCGGCGGGCCACCGTGCAGCAGCGGGTGGAGGCGTACAACGAGGTGCTCGAGGAGGTCTGCGCCCGGGACGAGCGGTGCCGCTTCGACGGCGGCGCGGTGTACGAGTTCCGGTTCGGCACGGATCAGCTGAGCCACTGGGACTGGTTCCATCCGAGCGTGAACGGACAGGCCAGGCTGGCCGAGATCGCCTACCGGGAGGTCACGGCCGCCGGGGGCGTGACCTAGAGTTTTCACCATGAACGAACGCTTCGGCACACTTCCCGACGGCACCGAGGTCCACCGCTGGATCCTTCAGCGGGCCGGCGTGCGTGTCGGGGTGCTGTCGTACGGCGGGATCGTGCAGGGCGTCGAGGTCCCCGACCGGGAAGGCCAGACCGGGAACGTGGTGCTGGGGTTCGCCGGTCTGGACGGCTATCTCACCCACACCGAGCCCTACTTCGGCGCGCTGATCGGCCGGTACGCCAACCGGATCGCCGGTGGCCGGTTCACGCTGGACGGGGTGACGTACTCGCTGGCGCCCAACAACGCGCCCAACTCCCTGCACGGCGGGGAGGGCGGCTTCGACAAGCGGGTGTGGGACGTGGAGCCGGTGGAGCACGGCATCCGGCTCTCCCGGGTCAGTCCGCACGGCGAGGAGGGCTTCCCCGGCCGTCTGGAGGTGTCGGCGACCTACACGCTGGACGCGGACGGCGCGCTGCGGATCGCGTACGAGGCGGTGACGGACGCGCCGACGGTTCTCGCGCTGACCAACCACAGTTACTTCAACCTGGCCGGTTCCGGGAGCGCGAGCGGTCACGAACTGCGGATCGCCGCCTCCCGGTTCACTCCGGTCGACGCGGATCTGATCCCGACCGGGGTGCTCCAGGACGTGACCGGGGGGCGCTTCGACTTCCGGGAGAGCCGGGAGGTGGGGTCGGGGTACGACCACAACTTCGCGCTCGACAAGGGGGTCACGGACTCCCCCGTCGAGGTCGCCGAACTGCGGGACCCCTCGTCGGGGCGGGTGCTGACGGTGTCGACCACCGAGCCCGGCCTCCAGCTGTACACCGCCGACCATCTGACCGGGCCGTTCGCGCCCTGCGACGGGGTCGCGCTGGAGACCCAGCACTTCCCCGACTCCCCGAACCGGCCGGAGTTCCCGAGCACGGTGCTGCGGCCGGGCGAGGTGTTCCGTTCGGAGACGGTGTACGCGTTCTCCGCGCGCTAGCCGTGGACACAGCCATCAGCCCCGGTCCGGGTGTCAGGTCCCGGACCGGGGCTGCTCTGTGGGGAGACGTGTCCCGGATGAGACGTTAATCGTAGCGGTGCGCCTGCGGACCGTGATCGAGCGGCCGATCCGGATCTCGTACGAACCCTTCACAAACGACCACGCCCCCTCCTCCTCGTTCCCGGTCTCGAAGGCCCGGACCGCCAACTCCCGACACGGTGGACAGGCAGGCACGGTCCGGGACTTGCTCAGGCCGCCGGGCGAGCGGCCTGGCCGACGACGGCGACGACCTCCACCTCGATCTGTGCCTCCGGCCTGAACAGCTTCGGCACCTCGAAGGTCATGCTGGTGGGTGGGGTGCCGGTGAGGAACTCCCGCCGCACGGCGCCGTATTCCTGGAGCTTGCCGATGTCGGTGAGGTACGTGCGGATGTTGACGATGTCCGCGAGCGTGCCGCCGTGGGCCTTCAGCAGGGCGTCGAGCGTCTCGAAGACACCGCGGCTCTGCTCGGCGAGGGTGGCGCCCTCGGCGATCTGACCGGAGACGAACAACAGGGCGCCGCCGTCGGCCTGTTCGACACGGGCGACCTGCGAGTAGTACGGGCTCAGGGGCTGGGGTGCGCCGGCGGGGTTGTCGAGGGTGACCTTCATGGGGGTCCTTGTCGTCGGGGGTCGGCCGGTGCGGATGCGGGCGGCGGCCGCGGCGAGGTCCTCGCCGGGTGCGGCGACCCGGCGGTAGTGCGCCAAGGCGGCTTCGGTCACGGGCAGGTGGGCCGTGCGCGTGGCGAGGTCGAGGTCCTTCACCGCGAGGGGGGCGTCGAAGTGTACGTTCTCGGCGAAGGCGCGGGCGACGACCTGGGCGAGGGGGCCGTTGGCGAGGGCGGTGCGGGCGGTGTCGTCGTCCAGGCCCAGGGCGTCGGCGAGACGGAGGGCCTCGGCGACCACGGCGACCCCGCTGATGACGGCCGAGTTGAGGACGAGCTTGAGGGCGGCGCCGGAGCCGAGGGGGCCGGTGCGGGTGACGTGCCCGAGGTGGGCGAGTACGTGTTCCACGCCGGTCGCGTCACCGCCCGCGAGGATGCCGAGAGTACCCGTGGCCGCCTTGTCGGTACTGCCCATGACGGGCGCGTCGACGAGGGTGACCCCCGCGGGGAGCCCGGCCGCCAGCGCACGCACCGCGTCCGGGCCGACGGTCGACATCTCGATCCAGTGGGTGCCGGGGCGCAGGGCCGCTGCGGCGGCCTCCGCGACCGCGGCGAGCGCCTCGGGACCGGCGAGCATGCTGACGACGACGTCGGCGTCCCGGACCGCCCCGGCCGCCGACCCGGCCACCCGGGCGCCCTCGGCGAGCAGCGGTTCCGCCTTCTCCGCGGTGCGGTTCCAGACGGTCAAAGGGTGTCCTGCGGCGCGGAGTTGACGGGCCATCGGGGCGCCCATGCGTCCCAGGCCGAGGAATGCGATGTGCTCCATGGCGCCGACGCTAGATCCGCTCACGGGATGCGACAAGCGAATGTCTAGCATGGTCGCCATGCCGAGTCCGCATCCCAGTGCCGATGTCTCCACCGTCTGGCTGCGCGCCTTCCTCGAGGTCGCCCGCCAGGGTTCGTTCACGCTCGCCGCGCGCGGTCTCGGCTGGACCCAGTCCGCGGTGTCCCGGCAGATCGCCGCGCTGGAGGCGGCGCTCGGCGGGGCGCCCCTGTTCGACCGGCTGCCGCGGGGCGTACGGCTCACCGAGGCGGGCCGGGTCCTCGTACCGCACGCGGAGACCGTCGTGGAGGCGCTGCACGGGGCCGGGCGGGAGCTGGCGGCGCTGCGTGAGGTGGCGGGCGGGCGGCTGCGGTTCGGGGCGTTCGCCACGGCCGACGCCGCGCTGGTGCCGCTCGCCCTCGCCGCGTTCAGCCGCCGGCACCCCCGGGTCCGGCTGACCCGCGAGGAGGGACTCACGCCCGCCCTCCTGGACCGGCTCACCGCCGGCCACCTCGATCTGGCGGTGGTCTCCACCACGGGCCGCGCGCCCCTGGACTCCTACGACCTCCACCACCTCCTCGACGAGTCCCTGTACGTCGCCGTCCCCACGGCGCACGAACTGGCGGGCTCCGGTCCGGTGCGGCTCGGCCGGTTCGCCGACGCCGACTGGATCTCCGGCAGCGCCCGCCCGGAGGGCACCCTGCTCGACGCGGCCCTGCGGCAGGGCTTCCGCCCCCGCGTCGCCCACGTGGTCGCCGAGTGGACCGCCAAGCAGGGCTACGTCGCCGCGGGCCTCGGCGTGACCCTGGTCCCGGCCCTCGCCGCCACGTCGGTACGCCCGGACGTCGCGCTGGTGCCGGTGCTGGACGAGGGCGCCCCGGCCCGAGCGGTGTACGCGGCGACCGCGCGGGGGCGGGCGTCGACACCCGCGGCGGAGGCGTTCGTACGGGCGCTGCGGGAGGCGGCCGGGCGGGTGGGCGCGGGCCCTGGGGGCGGGGCGGAGGGGCGGGTGGGCGCGCCGGGTGCGGGACGGGTCGCGGCGCCGGAGCGGCGGTGACTCGGTCGCGGGTCGGCGGGGGTGCTGGGACGGCTGCCACCCGGCACCCGGCACCCGGCACCCGGCACCCGGCACCCGGCACCCGGCACCCGGGAACGTGACAACCGGCACCCGGGAACGTGACAACCGGGCCGAGTGTGCGGCCGATTTCCAGGCGGTGCCGGTGTTCGTGCTGCTCGCACTCATGAGCCCGTTCCCACACCCTCCCCCGGGTCCCGCACCATGGCGTGGAGCACTTCCGTCACGCGATACTTCAGCCCTCTCCCCCACACCAGACGGAGGCTGAACTCCCGTGAGCGCACTACGTGTTCGGACAGTCGTCCTCGGATTCGGATTCGCCCTGACCGCCGGGCTCACGGTCACCCCGTGTCCGGCCGGTGCCGTCACCGCGCCGGCCGCCACCGCGCCGGCCACCACCGTCGAGGAGCGGCGGCTGGAGCAGGCCGTGCCCCAGGAGATCCTCCGGCGGTCCGGATTCGACGCGGTGGCACCGGAGTTCGCGCGGGCGCTCGGCTCGGCGCACAGCTACGCGCAGGCCCGCCGGGTCGTCGTACGCGAGGGAGCGGCGCTGTGGAAGCGGGCCGTGGACCGGGCGCAGGGGCGGGGGCCGGCCGGGGGTGATCTGAGCCGGGACGACGACCGGCCGCTGTACTGGGCGCGGTTGGGGATGACCCGGCAGGTGCGGTCGTGGGAGCCGGCGTTCGGGCTGAGCGAGCCGCGCCGGGCCGCGCTCCTCGACGAGCTGGAGCGGACCTCGCGGGGACAGACGGCGATCCGGTACCCGTCGGGGAAGGGGGTCAGGCGGATCCTCGTGACCGGCTTCGACCCGTTCACGCTCGACCGGGACATCCGGATCTCCAACCCGTCCGGGGCGACCGCGCTCGCGCTCGACGGCACGGTGATCGAGACCGCGCACGGACCGGCCCGGGTGGAGACGGCCGTGTTCCCGGTGCGGTGGCGGGACTTCACCGAGGGGACGGTGGAGCGGACCCTGCGGCCGTATCTCCGGCGGGTGGACCTGTTCACGACCGTGAGCCAGGGGCGGGTCGGCCGGTTCGACGTCGAGCGGACCAACGGGGCCTGGCGGGGCGGGTTCCCGGACAACGAGAACGTCGGGCTGACCGAGATCGTCCCGGTCGGCGATCCGGCCTCGCAGCCGCAGTGGACGACGACGACCCTGCCGTACGCGGCCATCGTCGCGGCGGGCACCGGTCCGTTCCCGGTCTACGACAACACGAGCGTGACCGAGATACCGGCGGGCGGCACCGAGGCCGTCGTACGGCCGGACGGGCCGACGGCGGGGTCGACCGCCCGGGCCGGGGGCGGTGGGAACTACCTCTCCAACGAGATCGCCTACCGGGCCACGCTGCTGCGGGACCGGCTCGGGCTGCACGACGTCCTGCCGGGTGGCCATGTGCACACGCCCGTGCTGCAGTTCGGGACGGGGAACACCACCGAGGTCACCGACCCCGAGTTCGTGCGCAACCGGCTGGACATCATCGGCCAGGTCCGGGCGATCCTCACCGTGGCCGCGGACGCCACCGCCGCGGACGCTAGTGCGACGGAGCGAACGCGAGGCTGACGCCGAGGCCGGCCAGGACCGAGCCGATGACCTTGTTGAGGACCTTCTGGCCGCGCAGCATCAGGGATCGCATGCGGTCGTGGGAGAAGAAGACCGCGACCACGCCGAACCACAGCAGGTGGGCCAGCGACATGAACAGGCCGTAGCCCACCTGCTGGTAGACCGGGGTGCCGGGGCTGACGACCTGGGCGAAGGTGGAGACGACGAACAGGGTCGTCTTCGGGTTGAGGACGTTGGTGAGGAACCCCGAGCGCAGGGCCTTCAGCGGGGTCAGGTCGGACCGGGTCTCCAGGTCGACCCGCACCTCGCCGCGGGTGCGGAAGGTGCGGACGCCGATGTAGACCAGGTAGGCGGCGCCGACCAGCTTGATGATCGTGAACAGGAAGGTGGAGGAGGCGATCAGCAGGCCCACGCCGAGCATCGTGTAGGTGACGTGCACGAGGACGCCCGCGGCGACGCCGATCGCGGCGAACAGGCCGGTGCGGCGGCCGTGGAGGTAGCTGTTGCGGACCACCATGGCGAAGTCGGCACCGGGGGCGATGACGGCCAGGACGGTGATGACGGCGACGGCGAGTATCTCGGTCATGCGATGGCCTCCTCGACCTCGTCGTCGTTGTCCTCGCGGGTCTGTTCGCCGAGCAGCTCACGGGCCATGAGGGTGGCGCCCGCGACCGCGCCCGGCATCAGGAACACCGCGACGAACGGCACCAGGAACGCCACGGCCAGGGGGGTGCCGAAGCCCCAGACGAGGGTCTTGCGGGAGCGGAGCAGGGCGAGCCGGTCCCGCAGCTCGACGCCGCGGCGCTGCATGGCGACGGCGACGAGCTCCTCGGTGAGGAAGAACCCGGTGACGAAGAACCCGAGCACGGGGACGACGCTCTGCCCGAGGAACGGGACGAACCCGAGGGCGAAGAGCAGCACGCCCCACAGCGCGGCCCGGACCAGGATCCGCAGGCTGTCCCGCGCCGAGATCAGCAGCTCGCGCCAGAGGGGGAGCCCCGACTCGGGCGCGGTGCCGTCCGGGGAGACGTCCCGGTCGACCTTCTCGGAGAGGTTCTCGTAGAAGGGCTGGCCGATCAGGAGGGTGACGGCGGTGAAGGTGAGGACGGACAGGAGCAGCGCGAGGGCCCACAGCACGACGGTCAGGAAACCGCGGAACAGTCCGAGCCAGGGGCTGGACCAGTCGTCGGCGAACGGGGTGGCCCAGACGACGAAGTCCTCGCCCCAGATCGCGAGCGCGACCAGCGCCGCCGCGTACAGCACGAGGGTGATGAGCCCCGGGACCAGCCCGAACCCGTACTGCTTGCCGTGCCGGGCCACCCACCGCTGGCCCTTCAGGAGATAGCTGAAACCCGCCCCGAGATCGCGCATGCCCGAACTCTATCGGGCGGCACCGACACCGGACCTGGGGCCGCACCCCACCCCACCGGCCCCGTCCTCCCCCGTGCCCTCACCTCGCCATCGGCCCCGTCCTCCCCCGTGCCCTCACCCAACTCCCTCTTGTTCCGGTTGAGTCGAACAGGTACATGTCGCCGTACCGATCTCAGGAAGCTCCCGGAGGAGGTACGACGCGTGCGCACGACGAGAACCGCCCCTGCGAGACCCGTACTGATCGCGGCCCTCGCCCTCGGCACCGCAGGTTCGCTGCTGCTCGGCCCGCAGTCGGCCGGTGCCGACCCCCGGCCCGTCACCCGGGAGGGGGCCGCGCTCGACCAGCGCGCGGCGCGGGCCCCCGCGAGCGCCGCGAGGAGGGCCCTCGCCGAGGAGAGCGCCCTCGGCGGAGCCGTCCGCGGCTACCCCCGCGAGCAGGTCCTCTCCCCCGACCTGGAGAACCCCGCCGACAAGTCCCTCAAGCTCGGCCTCACCCCGTACCACGCGATCGCCCCGAAGCTGAACGTGCTCCAGGCACTCGGCGACCGGGTCAGCGTCGAGGTCACCGGGCGGTCGGCCGGCGGGCACCGCCTGTACCTGGTCACCGTCACCGCGCCCGAGACGGCCCGCCAGGCCCGCGCCCAGGAGCGGATGCGCGACCTCATCGAGAACGCCCCCGCGCGGGCCGCCAAGTCACCTGAGATCAAGGCGGGTTACAAGGCGCCCGTCTTCTTCAACAACAACATCCACGGCAACGAGTGGGAGGGCACCGACGCCTCCCTGAAGCTCATCGAGCAGCTCGCCACCGCGACGGACGCGAGGACCCGCGAGCTGCTCTCCCGCTCCCGCCTCTACTTCAACATCACCGCCAACCCGGACGGCCGCATCGCCGGCACCCGGGCGAACGCCAACGGGTTCGACATGAACCGGGACTTCGTCACCGCCTCGCAGCCCGAGACCCGCGCCATGCGGCGGATCGAGATCGACAAGCAGCCCGCCGTCATGCTCGACCTGCACGGTTACGTCAACGGCACGCTCATCGAGCCCACCACTCCCCCGCACGGCGAGAACTACGAGTACGACCTGTTCCTGAAGAACACCTACGCCAACGCCCTCGGCATGGAGGCCGCGGTCAACGGCCTCGGGTACACACCGCGGACGGACGGTGTCGAGCCCGCGCAGATCCCCTTCCGGGACCAGGAGGAGGGCTGGGACGACTGGCCGCCGGTCTTCACCCCGCAGTACGCGGCCTTCCACGGCACGGTCGCCGCGCACACGGTCGAGATCCCGTTGCAGGTGAACAACGCGGCCGACGACAGCCTGCCGGTGGCGGAGCTGCGGCGCCGGTCGGCGGTCAACGTCGCCGTGGCGGGCGCCGCGCTCCGCGCGACCCTGGACTTCGTACGGGAGCGGCGGCAGGGCCTGATCGCCGACCAGATCGAGGTGTTCCGGCGCGGCGCCGCGGGCGCGGCCCAGGTGCCGGTCTCCGCCGCGACGGTCCCCGGGGTGCCCGGCATCGGCCCGGAGGACGTCTACACGACCACCTTCCCGCGCGCCTACGTCCTGCCCGCCGGCGGGTCCACCGCGACCGCCCGCCTGGTCGACCACCTCCTCGCCAACGACGTCCGCGTCACCCGCGCGAGCCACTCCTTCCGACTCGGTGCGAGGTCGTACCCGAAGGGCTCCTACGTCGTCGACATGCGCCAGCCCAAGCGCGGTCTCGCCAACGCGCTGCTGGCCGACGGGCGGGACATCAGCGACAAGGTCACGGTGATGTACGACATCTCGGGCTGGAGCCTGGGCCGGCTGTGGGGCGCCGAGGTGACGGCCGTGCCGAGGGGTAGCCTCACCGGCCTGCCGTTGCGTGCCGTGCGCGAGGCCGCGCCCGTGGGGTACGTCGCCCCGCGCGGCGCCCTGCGGCTGCGCCTGGACGACCCGCGGGCGGTCGCCGCCGCCAACTCCCTGCTCCGGCAGGGTGTCGCGGTACGGCAGACGGGCGACGGGGGCAGCGCGATCGTCCCGGCGTCGGCGCGCGCGCAGGCCGCCGAGGCGGCGCGCGCCTACGACGTCGCCTTCGACGCCACGACCCTCGTCGGCGCACGGGCGCTGCCCCGCACCCGGGTCGCCGCCGCGGTCGCCCCCGGTGAGCTGTTCGCGCTGCGCGAGATGGGCTTCGAGGTCACACCGGTGTCGACGGCGGTGCTCAACGGCGGCTTCGACTGGACCTCGGTCGATGTCCTCCTCGTCTCGACGGGCCTGGACCACACCGCCCTGACGGCGGCCGCCCGCACGGCCCTGGACGCCTTCCTGGCGGACGGCCACGGTCTGGTCGGGCGGGGTGTCACGGGAGCCGAACTCGGCGCCGCCACGGGCCTGTCGACGGCGAAGGCGGTCGAGGGCAACGGGGACGCCAACGGTGTGGTGCGGGTGGTGAACTCGGGACGGCTGACGGCCGGTGCCCCCGGCCACGGGTTCGTGTACGCGCCCGTCTGGTTCACCGATCTCGGCCCCGAGGTCCGCGTGGAGCAGTCCTACGCGGCCGGGAACCCCCTTGTCTCCGGGCACTGGCGCCCGTCGGCGGACGGCACCGGCGGGCCTTCCGCCGCGGCCGGCCGGCCCTCGGTCGTCAGCGGTCCGCAGTCGGTCCTCTTCGGCACCGAACCCCTCTTCCGGGATCATCCGAAGGGGGAATTCCCGCAGGTCGCAAGGGCGTTGTTCAGCATGGCTGACGCCGGCCGGCGGTAAGAGCAGTCAAGGAGAGCGGATGACTCAGGAGATCCACGGCAGCGTCGCCGACGGTTTCGAGGCGGTGCGCGAGGAGTTCGCCGCGTTCGTGGCCGGTGAACGCCCCGACTACGAGGGTCAGTTGTGCGCCTACGTGCACGGCCGCAGGGTCGTCGACCTGTGGGCGGGTGACGGCAACGAAGCCGACTCGCTGCACGCCGTGTTCTCGTCGACGAAGGGTGCCGCGCATCTCGTGGTCGCTCTCCTCGTCCAGGACGGCACACTCGAGCTGGACCGCAAGGTGACCTACTACTGGCCGGAGTTCGCGGCCGAGGGCAAGGGCCAGCTGACCCTGCGCGACCTGATCACGCACCGGGCCGGACTGGTGGGCCTGGACGCCGGGTTCAGCCGGGACGAGCTCGCCGACGACCGGGTGATCGCCGAACGCCTCTCCGATCAGCGCCCGTTCTGGCGCCCCGGTACGGCCTTCGGCTACCACGCCCTGGTCATCGGCGCGCTCACCGGCGAGGTGGTCCGGCGGGCGACGGGCCGTTCGATCCAGGAGCAGTGGGAGGAGCGCGTGCGGGCCCCGTACGGCCTGGACTTCCACCTCGGTCTGCCGGCGGCCCTGGAGCCGAGGTTCCGCTCCGCGCAGCCGATGCTGCCCACCCCCACCCAGCAGGTCCAGATCGACGCCATGCCCACCGGCCCGCACACCCTGGCCTCGATCGCGTTCAACACGCACGTCCCGGACCCCGGTGACCTGGTGGAGCACGCCAACTCCCGCACCGTGCGCGCCAAGGGACCGGCGTCGGCGGGCGGGGTGGCGGCGGCGCGGGGCCTGGCCGGTATGTACGCGGCGGCGATCAGCGAGGTGGGTGACCGGCCGCCCCTGCTCAAGCCGGACACGATCGCGGAGATCGGCCAGATCCACTCCAGCGGCCACGACCTGGTGGCCGGCGAGTACCGCGCCTACGGCCTGGGCTTCCAGGCGATCGCCGACACCCGGCACCGGTTCCTGGGCGCCGGCACGTTCGGCCACAGCGGCGCGGGCGGCTCCCAGGCCTTCGCGGACGCCCGCAGCGGCCTGGCCTACGGCTACACCCGCCGTCGGCTCGCCTTCCCCGGCGGCGCGGCCCCGGAGAACGACCGGCTGGTGAAGGCGGTGCACAGCGCGGCGCTGACCCTGGGCGCGTGACACGGACGAGAGGCCGCACCCCACGTCCGGGGGGCGGCCTCTCGTCGTACGCGATCAGACCAGCGTCACGCTGATGTTGCCGCGGGTGGCCTTGGAGTACGGGCAGACCTGGTGGGCCTTCTCCAGCAGGGCCTTGGCGGTCTCGGCGTCGACGGCCGGTATGGAGGCCGAGATCTCGACGATGAGGCCGAACCCGTCGTCGTTCCTGCCGATGCCGACCTTCGCGGTGACGGTCGAGCCGGAGATGTCGGCCTTCTCCTGGCGGGCGACCACGCCGAGGGCGCCCTGGAAGCAGGCGCTGTAGCCGGCGGCGAACAGCTGCTCGGGGTTGGTGCCCTCGCCGCTGCCGCCCATCTCCTTGGGCGGGTTCACGACGACGTCGAGCCTGCCGTCCTCGGTGGCCACCCGGCCGTCGCGACCGTTCTCGGCGGTGGCGACGGCGGTGTAGAGGACGTCGGACTGCTGGATGGACATGCGGTGTCTACCTCCTGGGTCCGCCGCGACTCGCGCCCACGATCGCCGACGGTTTCGGAAAGAAGTTACCGCATGTCGGAAACCCAGTGAAGGCTCAGAGCTTGACGATCATCTTCCCGGTGTTGTCGCCGCGCAGGACGCCGAGGAAGGCCTCCAGGTTGTTCTCGATGCCCTCGACGACGGTCTCGCGGTACTTGAGCGCGCCCGAGGCCACCCAGGGACCGACCTCCTGGACGAACTGCGGCTGAAGGTCGTAGTGATCGCCGACGAGCAGGCCCTCGATACGGCCGCGGGTCTGGATGAGACGGGCGAGGTTGCGCGGGCCGGGGGCGGGCTCGGTGTTGTTGTAGACCGAGATCATGCCGCAGACGGCGATCCGCCCATGCAGGTTCAGCGAACCGATGGCGGCCTCCAGGTGGTCCCCGCCGACGTTGTCGAAGTAGACGTCGATCCCGTCCGGGGCGGCGGCGCGCAGCTGCTCGCCGACCGGGCCGCTCTTGTAGTTGAAGGCGGCGTCGAAGCCGTACTCCTCGACGAGGAGCTTGACCTTCTCGTCGGAACCCGCCGAGCCGATGACGCGCGAGGCGCCCTTGAGCTTGGCGATCTGACCGACCTGGCTGCCGACGGCACCGGCGGCACCGGAGACGAAGACGCTGTCGCCCTCCTTGAAGGCGGCGGTGCGCAGCAGCCCGGCGTAGGCGGTGAGGCCGGTCATGCCGAGGACGCCGAGGTAGGTGGACAGGGGGGCGGCGTCCGGGTCGACCTTGACGGCCTGCTGGGCGTCGATCGTGGCGTACTCGCGCCAGCCGCCGAAGTGCAGGACGTGGTCACCGACGGCCACGCCGTCCGCCTCGGAGGCGACGACCTCACCGACGGCACCGCCCTGCATGACCTTGCCGAGCTCGAAGGGAGCGGTGTAGGACTTGGCGGCGCTCATCCGGCCGCGCATGTACGGGTCGACGGACAGGTACTTGTTCCGTACGAGCACCTGCCCCTCGGCGGGCTGCCGGACCTCCGCCTCGACCAGGGCGAAGTCCTCGGGCTTCGGCCAGCCGACGGGGCGGGAGAGGAGGTGCCACTCGCGGTTGATCATGACAGGAGCCTTTCGGATTTACTTCAGTACCTGAAACAACCATGCTCCTGAATATTTCAGGTTGTCAAGTAATGGGGGTATCGTGAAGCCATGGCCACCCCGGAGAAGACCGCCCGCCCCGACCCGCTGACCCTCGAGGTCGTCGAGCTGATCGGCGACGTCGTGGCGCGTTACCACGCGGACTTCGAGGAGGCGGCGGCGGAGCACGCGCTGACCGGGGCGCAGGCGCGGCTGCTGAGCCTGCTGTCCCTGGAACCGCTGCCGATGCGCAAGCTGGCCCACAAACTCCGCTGCGAGCCGTCGAACGTCACGGGGATCGTGGACCGGCTGGAGTCCCGCGGGCTGGTCGAACGCCGCCCCGATCCGGCGGACCGCCGTGTGAAGCTGGCCGCGGTGACGGAGGAAGGGCGGGGGGTGGCCCGGACCCTGAGGGACGATCTGCGCTTCGCCCGCGAACCGTTGGCGGGGTTGTCGCACGAGGAGCGGCGGGTCCTTCGGGGGTTGCTGCAACGCATGCTGACCGCGTAGCGGTCCCCGCACCGCCACCGTTTCTCGCCCCCGCCGCCCCTACCCGTCCCATACCAAGGGGCTGCCGCCCCTTCGACCCCCGTCCTGGGGGCTGCGCCCCCAGACCCCCCACCGGCCCTGAAGGGGCCTCGTCCTCAAACGCCGGACGGGCTGAAAGATGCGCACCGGCGCCACGACGGGAAGGGAAGAGGTGCGCCCCCCACGAACGGGCCACTGGCGCCACGGCGAGGAGGGGACGTACCGGGGGGTGCCCGCCCGCAGTGTCGGGCGTCCGACTTGCGGCACAGCTTGGTCCTACGGGACCGCCCGACCGAGGACGGACACCCCCCGGTGCGGCCCCGACCCACAACGCACCGTCAGGTACACCACCACAGAAAACGGTCGCACTCGCTCGGCGACGGAGCCGGCGTGGGATCGGACGTCGTAGGGGCGGCCGTAGGCGTCGCGGACGCGGCCGGACTCGTGGCCGCAGGAGCCGTCGTGGCCGGGTTCGGGGCAGAGGCCGCCGCCGACTGCGCGTCCGTGTCGACGGACTCCGACGCGGACACCGACGCCGAGACAGAGGCAGACGCCGAGGCGTCCGGCGAAGCCGAGGAGGAAGCCGCAGCCGTACCGCTTTCGTCGGCCAGAGGCTCCGCCGTCTCGTCGGCCGCCTCCGACGCACCCCCGTCCGCCGACTCCCCGCCCGCGGCAGCCGGCGTGGGCGACGACCCGGGCGCGTCCAGACCCAGCTCCGCGAGACTCAGACCCCCCGCGGCGAGGATGAACCCCGCGGCGATCAGCAACGTCCGACGCCGCCGACGCCGATGCGCCGCCGCCTTGCGGTCACGCCGACTCGTGACACCACCAGCGACGTCGTCCTCATAGGCGTCGACAGCGACGTCGCTGTCGACCTCGACCTCATACGCCCCGCCACCGATCCCCGCATACGGGTCGGCCCCCAAGTCCGTGGACGCGCGTAGCTGTTCGGCAGAAGTGCCGCACCCCGGGCAGGCGAGGGCGCCGTTGAGGTGCCGTCGGCACGGGAGGCAGTAGTCCATGACGCGGGAAGGTTAAGTTCCGAACCGGGGCCGTTCCTAGAGCCGCCTGTGAATGTTGTGTGGGGAACCAGCCCTTCCGGCGCGGCGGACCGAGGACGATCCACCCCATCCCACCGAAACCGGCATCACGCCAAAACGCGCCGGACCGAGCCGGTCCCCCGCCGCTCAGGTCGGCTTGCGGGTCGTCATCACCCGCTGGATCAGGATGAACACACCCAGCAGCACACCCGTCGCGATCTTCGTCCACCAGGAACTCAGCGTCCCCTCGAACTGGATGATGCTCTTGATCAGCCCCAGCACCAGAACGCCGAACAGCGTGCCGAGGACGTACCCCGAGCCACCGGTGAGCAGCGTGCCGCCGATGACGACCGCGGCGATGGCGTCGAGTTCCATGCCCACGGCGTGCAGCGGGTCACCGGACTGGATGTAGAGCATGAAGAGCAGGCCCGCGAGCGAGGAGCAGAACCCGCTCAGCGTGTAGACGGCGATCTTCGTGCCGCCGAGCGGCAACCCCATCAGCAGCGCCGACTGCTCGTTGCCGCCGATGGCGTAGATCCGGCGTCCGAAGCGGGTGTAGTGCAGGAGGTAGAAGGCGGCCGCCAGCACGGCCAGCGCCACCAGCGCGCCGATCGACAGGTCCCCCAGCCCCAGCGTCACCCGCGTCTCCGCGAGGCTGCTGACCGAGGAGTCGTTGATGGCGATCGACTCCTTGCTGATGACGAGGCACAGTCCGCGGAAGAGGAAGAGTCCGGCGAGCGTCACGATGAACGGCTGGATCTCGAAGTTGTGGATGACGTAGCCCATGAGGAAGCCGCCGAACGCCCCCACTCCCAGGGAGATGGGGATGACCGCCAGCAGGGGCAGCCCGACGTCCTGGACCAGCCACGCCGTGAGCATCGTGGTGAAGCCGATGACGGAGCCGACGGACAGGTCGATGCCGCCGGAGAGGATGACGAAGGTGGCTCCGACGGCGGCGACGAGGAGGTAGCTGTTGTCGATGAACAGGTTGAGGAAGACCTGCGAGTCGCCGAAGCCGTAGTTCACGTAGCGGCTCAGTCCGCCGATGTACATCGCGAGGAACAGCGCCGCCGTGACCAGGACGGGCAGCCGCCGGTCACCGAGCAGGCGCGTGGCCTGGGACGGTGTGCGGGTCTGCGGTGTCGTGGGGGTCTTGGTGGTCGTACTCATCACGACACCTCCATCTTGGGAGCGGGGTCGGCGGGCTCGGTGACCACGGCGGGCGCGGCCGCGGGCGGGGTCTTCGCCCGGGCGCCGAAGACCTTGGTGCGGAACTTCGGGGACTGGAGCAGGCAGACGACGATGACGACGGCGGCCTTGAAGACCAGGTTGGTCTGGGTGGGGACGCCGATGGTGTAGATCGTGGTGGTCAGGGTCTGGATGACCAGGGCCCCCACGACCGTGCCGCCGATGGAGAAGCGGCCGCCCAGCAGTGACGTGCCGCCGATCACGACCGCGAGGATCGCGTCCAGCTCGATCCACAGGCCGGCGTTGTTGCCGTCCGCCGCCGAGGTGTTGGAGCTGATCATCAGGCCGGCGATGCCCGCGCACAGGGCGCAGAAGACGTACACCATGATCTTGATGCGCAGCGAGCGGATGCCGACCAGGCGGCTGGCCTCGGCGTTGCCGCCGACGGACTCGACGAGCAGGCCGAGGGCCGTGCGGCGGGTGAGTGCCACCGTCACGGCCACCACGGCGGCGACCACGAAGATGGAGAAGGGCAGGGTCAGCCAGTAGCCGCCGCCGATGAGCTTGTACGGCTCGCTGTTGATGGTGATGATCTGGCCGTCGGTGATCAGCTGGGCGACGCCGCGGCCGGCGACCATGATGATCAGGGTGGCGATGATGGGCTGGATGCCCATCCGGGCCACCAGGAAGCCGTTCCACAGGCCGCAGACGACCGCCGCGATCAGGCCGAGGCCCATCGCCAGCAGCACTCCCGACAGGGCGTCCTGGTCCTTCTGGTCGCTGATGTAGGAGCAGGTCAGGGCGCCGGTGATGGCGACGACCGCGCCGACCGAGAGGTCGATGCCGCCGGTGGCGATGACCAGGGTCATGCCGACCGCCACCAGGATCAGGGGCGAGCCGAACAGGACGATCGAGACGAGGCTGCCGTAGAGGTGGCCGTCCGTCATGTGGATCGCGAAGAAGTCGGGGGTGAAGGGGACGTTGACGAGCAGCAGGGCGATCAGGACGGCCACCGGCCAGAAGAGGTTGTGGCGTGTCAGCGCTCGCCAGCGGGAGGTGGTGGTCACGTCAGTTCTCCGCTCGCGATGGTCTCGAGGATCTTGCTGGTGGTGATGTCGGGCCCGTTGGTGAGCCGCGCCACCAGCTTGCGGTCGCGCAGCACCCCGATGGTGTGGCTGAGCCGGAGCACCTCCTCCAGCTCGGCCGCGATGTAGAGGACGGACATGCCGTCCTCGGAGAGGGAGACCACCAGTTTCTGGATCTCGGTCTTGGCGCCGATGTCGATGCCGCGGGTCGGCTCGTCGAGGATCAGCAGCTTGGGCTGGGTGATCAGCCAGCGGGCCAGGAGCACCTTCTGCTGGTTGCCGCCGCTCAACTGGCCCACGCGGGCCTCGGGGTTGGCGGGGCGGATGTCGAGGGCCCTGATGTACTTGGCGACCAGTTCGTCGCGCTGGGCGGCCGGGATGGGCCGGGTCCAGCCGCGGGCGGCCTGGAGGGCGAGGATGATGTTCTCGCGCACGGTCAGGTCGGGGACCAGGCCCTCGGCCTTGCGGTTCTCCGAGCAGAACGCGACCCCGGCGCCGATGGCGTCGTTCGGGGCGCTCATGGAGACCTGCTTGCCGCCGATGGTGACCTTGCCGCTGTCGGGCTGGTCGGCGCCGAAGAGCAGGCGGGCCAGTTCGGTGCGGCCGGAGCCCAGCAGGCCTGCCAGGCCCACGACTTCGCCCTTCTTGATGTCGAGGTCGAAGGGGGCGATGCCGCCGCTCCTGCCGAGGCCCTCCGCGGTGAGCAGCGACTCGCCGACGTCCGCGTGGAGTTGGTGGTCGTGCAGCTCCTCCAGCTGGTCGAGCGCCTTGCCGATCATCAGCTCGATCAGCTGGACCTGGTCGAGGTCGCGGACCATGTGCTCGCCGACCAGGGTGCCGTTGCGCAGCACGGTCATGCGGTCGCAGATCTCGTAGATCTGGTCGAGGAAGTGGGAGACGAAGAGGATCGCGACGCCCTCGTCCCGCAACTGCCGCATGAGGCGGAAGAGTTCGAGGACCTCGTCGCGGTCGAGGCTGGAGGTGGGCTCGTCCAGGACCAGCACCTTGGTGCGGGAGCCCGCGCCGTCGCTGTCGCCGTGGCCCACCGACCGTACGATCGCGACGAGTTGCTGCACGGCGAGCGGGTACGAGGACAGCGGGGCGCTCACGTCGATGTCGAGGCCGAGCCGGTCGACCATCTCCGCGGCCTGCCGGCGCATCTGCTTCCACTGGATGCGGCCCGCGCGGGTGGGTTCGCGGCCGATGAAGATGTTCTCCGCCACCGAGAGGTTGGGGCAGAGGTTGACCTCCTGGTAGACCGTGCTGATGCCGGCGTGCTGCGCCTGTAGCGGGCTGTCGATCCGCACGGGCCGGCCGTCGAGGGTGATGGTGCCGCCGTCCAGGGGGTGGACCCCGGTCAGCACCTTGATCAGGGTGGACTTCCCCGCCCCGTTCTCCCCCATCAGGGCGTGGATCTCGCCGGGGAAGAGCCGGAAGTCGACGCCCGACAGAGCCCGTACCCCCGGAAACTCTTTGACTATGCCCGTCATCTCCAGGACGGGCTGCGGCTCTGCCATGGCAGCGCTCCTCACGGAATCGGTTCGGCCCGGGGCGGTGGTGGGCCGCGGCGGGCCGGGCCCGCGGGGAGCCGTCCCGGCCGAGGTGTGGTCGGCCGGCCGGGGGCTCCCCGCCGGTGGGTGCGGTCGGTCAGTACTTGCGGGTGGGGAGCGCGTCCTTCGCCTGGTCCTGCATGAAGTCGCCCTCCTTGGTCTTGATCCAGCGCTCGACCTTGCCGCCCTCGTGAACCGTCTTGACGACCTCCATCAGCTGGGGGCCGAGCAGCGGGTTGCACTCGACGATGGCGTTGATCTTGCCCTCGGACATGGCCACGAAGCCGTCCTTCACGCCGTCGATGGAGACGATCAGGATGTCCTTGCCGGGCTTCTTGCCGGCCGCCTCGATGGACTGGATGGCGCCGATGGCCATGTCGTCGTTGTGCGCGAAGAGCACGTTGACGTCCGGGTTGGACTGGAGGAAGGCCGCCATGACCTGCTTGCCGCCGGCGCGGGTGAAGTCACCGGTCTGGCTGACGACGATCTTCCAGTCGTCCGCGTGGTCGGCGTCCATGACCTCCTTGAAGCCCTTGGCGCGCTCGATGGCGGGGGCGGCACCGGTGGTGCCCTCCAGCTGGGCGATCTTCACGGGGCCCTTGAGGCCGGCCTTCTCGATGACCTTCTCGAGGATCTTGGCGGCGCGGCGGCCCTCGTCGGTGAAGTCGGAGCCGACCAGGGTGACGTAGAGGGAGTCGTCGGAGGTCTCGACGGAGCGGTCGGTGAGGACGACCGGGATCTTCGCGGCCTTGGCCTCCTTGAGCACCGCGTCCCAGCCGGTGACGACCACCGGGGAGAAGGCGATGACGTCCACCTTCTGCGCGATGTAGCTGCGGATGGCGGAGATCTGGTTCTCCTGCTTCTGCTGGGCGTCGGAGAACTTCAGGGTGTAACCGGCCTCCTTCGCCGCGGACTTGACCGAGTCGCTGTTGGCGGTGCGCCAGCCGCTCTCGGAGCCGACCTGGGAGAAGCCGAGGGTGATGGCCTTGCTGCCGCCGCCGGAGGAGCCGGTGTCGGAGCTGTCGTCCTCCTTGGCGCAGGCCGCCAGGGTGCCCGCCGCCGCCACGCCGATCGCCGCAGTGAGGAAGTTCCTTCTGTTGAGCATGTTTCTTCTCCTTTGAAGAGCCGGCCCGGGAAGGACCGCTGTTACTCGGGGACCGACCGCACTGCGTCCAGCCTGTCGATCATTATTCGAAATATCGGTCACACTGGTGTGCGAATTTGACTGGCTGAGGTCGGGTCAGTCGGGAGCGGTGCTGGCGCGGACGACGAGCTGGGGCTCGATGGCGACCCCGGGCGTCCCGGACGGGGCCCGGCCCTCGATGAGGTCCAGCAGCAGGGCGATGCTCCGCTGGCCCACCGTCGCGAAGTCCTGCCGGACGGTGGTGAGCGGTGGAGCGAAGAACTCCGATTCGGGGATGTCGTCGAAGCCGACCACCGCGACGTCCTGCGGGGTGCGCACCCCCGCCTCACGCAGGGCCCGCAACGCCCCCAGTGCCATCTGGTCGTTGGCGACGAAGACGGCGGTCAGTCCACGGCCCACCCAGCCGGCCAGTTCCTGGCCCGCCCGGTAGCCCGACAGCGGACTCCAGTCCCCCCTGAGCGGCTGCGGCGGCTCGATGCCCGCCGCCTCCAGGGTGGCCCGCCAGCCCGCCTCCCGGTCCGCCGCCTCCTGCCAGTCCTCGGGTCCGGCGAGATGCCAGACCGTGCGGTGCCCGGCGGCGAGCAGATGCCCGGTGGCCAGCCGCGCCCCCAGCCGCTGGTCCACGTTGACGCTGGGGATCTCCGCGCCGGAGCCGGTTCCCACGGCCACCACCGGGAAGGGGTGGCGCAGTTCGGCGAGCGCCTCGACCGCGGAACGCTGCGGGGCGAGGGCGATCACCCCCTCCACACCGCCCTCGCTGAGGTGGTCCAGCGCCTCGGAGAGGGTCTCCACCGCCAGTCTGCGCAGACTGACCGTCGAGACGGTGTACCCCGCGGCGCGGGCCGCGTCCTCCAGGGCGAACAGCGTGCTGGCCGGCCCGTAGAGCGTGGTGTTGGAGGCGACCACACCCAGGGTCCGGGTGCGGCGGGTGACCAGGGCCCGTGCGGAGGAGTTGCGGCGGTAGCCCATCTCCTCGATCGCGCGCAGCACCTTGGCCCGGGTCTCGTCCCGCACGTTGGGGTGGTCCCCCAGCACTCGGGACACGGTCTGGTGCGACACCCCGGCCAGGCGTGCCACATCGGCCATGGTGGGCGGCCGGAGCTGTAAGTGGTTCACGGCCGCACCTCCTCGGCGGTCACGGGCGGGAGCACTACCGACACGACGCTCGAACCTCCTTGGATGCCGGTCGGCATCGATCGGTGAATGCGGAGGTCATTGTGAGCGCTAACAATTCGCGGCGGTCAAGAGGGCTGCAGAAGGTGGGTCGTCACGGTTGAATAACGCAGCAGGCTGCGGGAGTCGTGATCTCGGACGGATGTGCACGCCACCAAAACCGTTACGCCGTTCGACCACCCGACCCATTGACACCCCGACCACGTCGTCCTTACGGTCGGGCCAGCATTTCGAACGTGAGCCGAAATTTCGAACAAGTCGGAAAGTCTAGGGAGTAGCTGACGTGCGCATCACGGGAATCAGCACGCACGTGGTCGGGACGCCGTGGCGGAACCTGACCTATGTCCAGGTGCACACCGACGAGGGACTCACCGGGATCGGCGAGACCCGCATGCTGGGCCACACCGACGCCCTGCTCGGATACCTGCGTGAGGCAGAGGTCAACCACATTCTCGGGTCGGACCCGTTCGCTGTCGAGGACCTCGTCAAGCGGATGAAGTACGGCGACTACGGGCGCGCCGGCGAGATCGTGATGTCCGGCATCGCCGTCATCGAGATGGCCTGCTGGGACATCAAGGGCAAGGCCCTGGGCGTCCCCGTCTGGCAGCTGCTGGGCGGCAAGGTCACCGACAAGGTCAAGGCGTACGCCAACGGCTGGTACACCACCGAGCGGACCCCGGAGGCCTACCACAAGGCCGCCCGGGGGGTCATGGAGCGCGGCTACAAGGCGCTGAAGATCGACCCCTTCGGCACCGGCCACTTCGAGCTGGACCACGAGCAGAGCCTGTACGCCGTCTCCCTCATCGAGGCCGTCCGGGACGCCATCGGCCCCGACGCCGAGCTGATGCTGGAGATGCACGGCCGCTTCTCCCCGGCCACCGCCGTCCGCCTCGCCAAGGACCTCGCCCCCTTCAAGCCCGCCTGGCTGGAGGAGCCGGTCCCGCCGGAGAACCTCAAGGCGCTGGAGAAGGTCGCCGCCAAGGTCGACATGCCGGTCGCCACCGGTGAGCGGATCCACGACCGCATCGAGTTCCGCGAGCTCTTCGAGAGCCAGGCCGTGGACATCATCCAGCCCGACGTCGGCCACATCGGCGGCATCTGGGAGACCCGGAAGCTGGCCGCGACCGCCGAGACCCACTACATGCTGGTGGCCCCGCACAACGTCGGCGGCCCGGTGCTGACCGCCGCCTCGCTCCAGGTCGGCTTCACCGCGCCGAACTTCAAGATCCTGGAGCACTTCAACGACTTCGCCGACGCCGACATCAAGAAGGTCGTCAAGGGCGCCCCGCAGGTCGTGGACGGTTACTTCCACCTCTCCGACGCCCCGGGCCTCGGTGTCGAGCTGGACGTCGACGCGGCGGCCGAGTTCCCGCAGCAGCAGGCCCGCTTCGACCTGTGGGCCGAGGGCTGGGAGCGGCGCCAGCCGAAGGGCACCCAGGCGTGAGCACCGCCGTCGTCATCGAGGCGCCCGGGGAGCACCGGCTCGTCGAGCACACCCCTCGTGAGCCCGGCGCCGGGGAGGCCCTGGTCCGCGTCCACGCGGTCGGGATCTGCGGCAGCGACCGCGAGGTCTACCAGGGCAACCGGCCCGAGGGCTACGTCCGTTACCCGCTGACGCCCGGCCACGAGTGGTCCGGCACGGTGGCAGCGGTGGGCTCCGGCGTCCCGGCCTCGCTGGTCGGCCGCAAGGTGGTGGGTGAGGGCTTCCGCAACTGCCAGGTCTGCGACCGCTGCCACGCGGGCGAGACCACGCTGTGCACGGCCGGCTACGAGGAGACGGGCTTCACCGAGCCCGGCGCCATGGCCGCCACCCTCACCCTGCCGGCCCGGCTGCTGCACGCTCTCCCGGAGGACGCCGACCTGACGGCGGCGGCGCTCCTGGAACCGGCCGCGTGCATCGCCGCGGCCGCGCTCAAGGCGAACGCACGACCCGGTGAGCGGGTCGCGGTCGTGGGCACGGGCACGCTCGGGATGTTCGCCGTGCAGTTCCTCAAGGCGGGCTCGCCGGCGGAGCTGCTGGTGGTGGGCACCCGCCCGGACCGCGCGGAGCTGTCGAAGAAGTTCGGCGCCACCGACTTCCGCGTCCGGGACGAGGAGCTGCCGGGCGACTTCGACGTGGTCATCGAGACCGCCGGTTCGGCGTCCGCCGCGAACACCGCCTCCGCGCTGCTGCGCCGCGGCGGGCGACTGGTCCTGACCGGTATCCCGGCCGCGGGCGCCGACGGCCTCGACCCCACCGACCTCGTCGTACGCCAGCTGGAGGTGCACACCGTGTTCGGGGCGCCGCCGGAGGCCTGGGCCCACACCGTGCGGGTCTTCGGCGCCGGACTGCTCGACCCGCTGCCGCTCGTCACGCACGAGCTGCCGCTGGAGGAGTTCCCGGAGGCCATCGCGCTGGTGGGGTCCGGCGACCCGAAGGTCGGCAAGGTCCTGCTGCGGCCGTGACCCGCCCCGAGAGCCGTACGCCGGTACGGAGTACCTGACGACTCCGTACCGGCGTACATCCACAGTCCAGCGCACCCAGAGCCGCGATCCTCGTCCGAAATATCGAACCTGAAGGACAGCTTGTGACCGAGACCCCCGCCAGAGCGGCCCGACGACCCGGCGAGCAGGTACTCGCCGCACTGGGCCTGGACGCACCGGCCCTCGACCCGTCCGACGCGTCCCCGCACACCTTCCCCGGCGGCGGCCGCTGGCGCACCGAAGTGCCCTCCGTGGAGGGTCCCGAGGCCCTCGCCGTGGTCCTCAAGGAGTCCTCGCGGCTCGATGTGCCGGTCCACCGGATCAGCCAGGGCTCGGGCATCTGGATGCTCACCGACGCCGAGATCACCGAGATGGTGGAGGCGACCGCCGAGCGCGACATCGAGCTCTGCCTGTTCACCGGCCCCCGCGGCACCTGGGACATCGGCGGCTCCACCCGGACCGACTCCAAGGGCGGCGGGCTGCGGGCCCGTGGCCACGACGCGGTCGCGGGGTGTGTCGAGGACGCCGTGCGCGCCACCGAGCTGGGCGTGAAGTGCCTGCTCGTCGCGGACGAGGGCGTGCTGTGGACGCTGCACCGGGCCCGCGTCGCCGGGATCATCCCGGCGGACACCACGCTGAAGGTGTCGGCGCTGATCGGACCGGTGAACCCGACCGCGTACGCCGTCTACGAGAACCTCGGCGGCGACTCGATCAACGTGCCGAGCGATCTGACGCTCGATCACCTCACCGAGATCCGCCGGGTCTCCGGCGCCCCCATGGACATGTACATCGAGGCCCCCGACGACCTCGGCGGTTACATCCGGATGTACGAGGTCGCCGAGCTGATCCGGCGCGGCGCGCCGCTGTACCTGAAGTTCGGCCTGTCGAAGGCCCCCGGGATCTACCCGTACGGGCATCACCTGCGGGAGCTCACGCTGTCCACCGCCAAGGAAAGAGTGCGGCGCGGACGGCTCGCCCTGGACCTGCTCGCACGGCATGGAGCGGACGGCGACATGGCGCCGCTCGGCTCGCGGCTGCCGGGCGCGCTCAAGCGATTCGAAACGCCTGCATAACGTTCCGGACAACGCCCCTTCACAGAAGTCCACGGAGTCACACAGACTCCGACACAACTTCTCTCGGTCGACCGCACCACCGACAGGCGCCCGCACCGCCGGATCGCCCATGGCCTCTAGAACATCAAGGAAGATGATCATGCTGAACCGCAGAGCCGCACTCTCCGCCATAGCCACCTCGGCCGTCCTCGCCCTCACCCTGACCGCCTGCGGCCAGGACAGCGAAGGAGGCAGTGCGGAGGAATCGGGCAGCGCCAAGGGCGGCACCATCGGCATCTCGATGCCCACCAAGTCCTCCGAGCGCTGGATCGCCGACGGCAAGAACGTCGTGGCGGACCTGGAGGCCAAGGGCTACAAGACCAGCCTGGTCTACGGCGAGGACGACCCGGAGAACCAGGTCTCACAGATCGAGAACCTGATCACCAAGGGCGTCAAGGCGATCATCGTCGCGGCGATCGACAACAAGTCCCTCAACGGCGTGCTCCAGCAGGCCAAGGACGCGAACATCCCGGTCATCGCCTACGACCGCCTCATCCTCGGCACGGCCAACGTCGACTACTACGCGTCCTTCGACAACACCAAGGTCGGCGAGCTCCAGGCCAACTACATCGTCGACAAGCTCGGTCTGAAGGAGGGCAAGGGCCCCTTCAACATCGAGCTGTTCGCCGGCTCCAACGACGACAACAACACGAAGTACTTCTTCGGCGGCGCGATGAGCGTCCTGAAGCCGTACATCGACAGCAAGAAGCTGGTCGTCCAGTCCGGCCAGACGGGCCTCACCCAGGTCACCACGCTGCGCTGGGACGGCGCCACGGCGCAGAAGCGCATGGACGACATCCTCACCAAGTCGTACTCCAAGAAGAAGGTCGACGCGGTCCTCTCGCCGTACGACGGCATCTCGATCGGCATCCTGTCGGCGCTGAAGTCCGACGGCTACGGCACCAAGGCCAAGCCGCTGCCGGTCCTCACCGGCCAGGACGCCGAGCTCGCCTCGGTGAAGTCGATCATCGCGGGCCAGCAGACGCAGACCGTCTACAAGGACACCCGTGAGCTGGCCAAGGTCGCCGGCAGCATGGTCGACGCGGTCCTCAACGGCAAGAAGCCGGAGACCAACGACACCAAGACCTACGACAACGGCTCCAAGGTCGTCCCCGCCTACCTGCTGAAGCCGGTGAGCGTCGACAAGAGCAACTACAAGCAGGTCCTGGTCGACGGCGGCTACTACACCGAGGGCGACCTCAAGTAGTCCTGCCCCGCCTGTAGACAGAACAGAGATTGGAAGGCACGACCATGGCGGGACCCGTCCTGGAAATGCGCTCGATCGTCAAGACCTTTCCCGGTGTCAAAGCGCTCTCGGACGTCACCCTGACCGTCCGGCAGGGCGAGGTCCACGCCATCTGCGGTGAGAACGGCGCCGGCAAGTCCACCTTGATGAAGGTGCTCTCCGGCGTCCATCCGCACGGCACGTACGAGGGCGAGATCCTCTTCGAGGGAGAGCGCTGCGAGTTCAAGGACATCCGCGCGAGCGAGGATCACGGCATCGTGATCATCCACCAGGAACTCGCGCTGGTGCCCTACCTCTCCCTCGCGGAGAACATCTTCCTCGGCAACGAGCACGCCAGGAGCGGGCTCATCGACTGGCGCGAGACCCTGCGGCACGCCAGTGAGCTGCTGCGCCGGGTCGGTCTGAGCGACCACCCGGAGACCCGCGTCGCCGACATCGGCGTGGGCAAGCAGCAGCTCGTGGAGATCGCCAAGGCGCTCTCGAAGAAGGTGAAGCTGCTCATCCTCGACGAGCCGACCGCGGCGCTCAACGACGAGGACAGCGGCAAACTCCTGGATCTCATCCTGGAGTTGAAGAAGCAGGGCATCACCTCGATCATCATCTCCCACAAGCTCAACGAGATCCGCAAGGTCGCCGACTCGGTGACCATCCTGCGCGACGGGCAGACGATCGAGACGCTCGACGTGCAGGCCGAGGGGACCAGCGAGGACCGGATCATCTCCGGCATGGTCGGCCGCGACCTCGACCACCGCTTCCCCGAACGCACCGCGTACAAGGGCGAGTCGGAGGAGGCTCCGGCGCTCGAGATCCGGGACTGGACCGTGCACCACCCGATCGACCAGGCGCGCAAGGTGGTCGACGACGTGTCGATCAACGTCAAGCGCGGGGAGATCGTCGGCATCGCGGGCCTGATGGGCGCGGGCCGCACCGAGCTCGCCATGAGCGTCTTCGGCCGCTCCTACGGCCGGTACGCGGGCGGCACCGTCCTCAAGGACGGCAGGGAGATCCGTACCAAGACCGTGTCCGAGGCGGTCGGACACGGCATCGCGTACGTCACCGAGGACCGCAAGCACTACGGCCTCAACCTCATCGACACCATCAACCGCAACATCTCGCTCAGCGCCCTGGGCAAGGTGGCCAAGCGGGGGATCGTCGACGAGCACGAGGAGCGGAAGGTCGCCGAGAGCTTCCGCAAGACCATGAACATCAAGGCGCCGACCGTCTTCGAGCCGGTGGGCAAGCTGTCCGGCGGCAACCAGCAGAAGGTCGTCCTCAGCAAGTGGATCTTCGCGGGTCCCGATGTGCTGATCCTGGACGAGCCCACCCGCGGCATCGACGTGGGCGCCAAGTTCGAGATCTACACCGTCATCGACCAGCTGGCCGCCCAGGGCAAGGCGGTCGTCTTCATCTCCTCCGAGCTGCCGGAGCTGCTCGGTATGTGCGACCGCATCTACACGATGGCCGCGGGGCGGCTGACCGGCGAGTTCTCCAGGGCCGAGGCCTCGCAGGAATCGCTGATGCGACAGATGACCAAGGACAAAGAGGTAACCCGATGAGCACGAACGTGACCAAGAGCCCGGCGGTGGCACCCCCGGGGAAGAGCGGGGGATCGTCCTCCGACGCCGGGTTGCTGCAGCTGATGCTGGACGGCCTGCGCCGCAACATGCGCCAGTACGGCATGCTGATCGCCCTCGGCCTGATCGTCGCCCTCTTCGCCGTCTGGACCGACGGCGTCCTGCTGGAGCCGCGCAACGTCTCCAACCTGGTCCTCCAGAACGCCTACGTGCTGATCCTCGCGATCGGCATGATGCTGGTCATCATCTCGGGCCACATCGACCTGTCGGTCGGCTCGTTGACGGCGTTCGTGGGCGCGTTCGCGGCCGTGCTGACCGTGCAGCACAGCGTGTCGTGGCCGGTCGCGGTGGCGCTGAGCCTGGTGGTCGGCGCGGTGGCGGGCGGCATCCAGGGCTTCTTCATCGCGTATCTCGGCATACCGTCGTTCATCGTCACCCTCGCCGGCATGCTGATCTTCCGTGGCTTCACGGAGATCCTGCTGGAGGGCCAGACCCTCAGCCCGTTCCCGAGCGGCCTGGAGAAGATGGGCAACGGCTTCCTGCCGGAGACCGGCCCGGAGACCAACTACCACAACATCACGCTGCTGCTCGGCCTGGTCCTGATCGTCTTCGTGGTCCTCCAGGAGTTCCGGGACCGCAAGCGCCAGCAGGAGTTCGCCCTGGACGTGGTGCCGCGCAACCTCTTCCTGCTGAAGCTCGTCTCGATCGTCGCCGCGGTCCTCGTCGTCACGATGCTGCTCGCCAGCTACAAGGGCGCGCCGATCATCCTGCTCATCCTGGGCGGCCTGGTCGTCGGCTACGGCTACCTCATGCGCAACGCCGTGTTCGGCCGTCACATCTACGCGATCGGCGGCAACCTGCCGGCCGCGAAGCTGTCCGGCGTCAAGGACAAGAAGGTCGTCTTCCTCGTCTTCCTGAACATGGGCGCGCTCGCCGCCCTGGCGGGTCTGGCGATCGCGGCCCGACTGAACGCGGCCTCCCCGAAGGCGGGCCTGAACTACGAACTCGAGGCCATCGCCTCGGCGTTCATCGGTGGCGCGTCCATGAGCGGCGGTGTCGGCACCGTCCTCGGCGCGATCATCGGTGGTCTCGTCCTCGGCGTGCTCAACAACGGCATGAACCTGCTCAGCGTCGGCTCCGACTGGCAGCAGGTCATCAAGGGCATGGCCCTGCTGGCCGCGGTCGGCTTCGACGTCTGGAACAAGCGCAAGTCCGGTTCGTAGACCGGATCGACCGGATCGGGCCCCGTCGCACGGCGGGGCCCTTCCCATGGGAGGAGACAGGCACCCGTGAAGGAACTCTTCGGCGAGCTCGCCGACGGCACCGAGGTCCACCGCTGGTCGCTGGAGAACGGCGGCACCCGGCTGAAGGTCCTGTCGTACGGCGGGATCGTGCAGTGCCTGGCGAGACCGGACCGGCACGGGGTGTACGCGAACCTCTCGCTCGGCTTCGACCGGCTGGAGGACTACGTCGACTCCAGCCCCTACTTCGGCGCCCTGATCGGCCGGTACGGCAACCGCATCGCCAAGGGCCGGTTCACGCTGGACGGCGAGGCGTACCGACTGTCCGCGGACGACGGGGACCACAGCCTGCACGGCGGCGCGGAGGGCTTCGACCGGCGGGTGTGGGAGGTCGAGCCGTTCACCGACGGCACCGACGTCGGCCTGCGCCTGTCCTACACCTCCGCCGACGGCGAGATGGGCTACCCGGGCACCCTCACGGCCCAGGTGACGTACACCCTCACCGACCGGGGCGAGTGGCGCGTCGACTACGAGGCCGTCACCGACCGGACCACGGTCGTCAACCTCACCAGCCACGTCTACTGGAACCTCGCCGGCGAGGGCGGCGGCACCGTCGAGGGTCATGAACTGCGGCTCGCCGCCTCCCGCTTCACGCCCGTCGGCCCGGGCCTGATCCCCACCGGCGAGCTGGCGCCCGTCGACGCCACCCCCTTCGACTTCCGCGCGTCCAAGCCGATCGGCCGGGACCTGCGCGCCGGGCACCCCCAGCTGCTCGCCGCCCAGGGGTACGACCACAACTGGGTGCTGGACAAGGGGATCACGGCCGCGCCCGAGCCGATCGCGACCCTGCACGACCCGCTGTCCGGGCGCACCCTGGAGATTGCCACCACCGAGCCCGGCGTGCAGTTCTACTCGGGCAACTTCCTCGACGGCACCCTGGTCGGGCCGAGCGGGCGCGTCTACCGCCAGGGGGACGCGGTGTGCCTGGAGACCCAGCACTACCCCGACTCGCCGAACCAGCCGTCGTTCCCCTCGACCGTGCTGCGGCCGGGCGAGACGTACCGGTCGTCGACGGTGCACGCGTTCCCGGCGTGAGTCCCGGCGTGAGTCCCGGCGGGCGCCTCCTGCCCGTTCCGCACAGCGGGGACACAAGTTCTTACCCGTTTCTCAGTGGTTGAACAGTGCCATCCCGGCCCCCGTATGTAGGGACGGCCCGCGCTCCCCCGCGCGGGCCACCCACAGACGACGGTCCCGGACGTCCCCACCGGGTCCGCCCCACACGGAGGTTCCATGGGCGAGAACGTCACGTCGCTGTTCCGAGCCACCGCGGCGCACAGCCCGTCCATGGCGGCGCTGACGCGGGCGGCCGGGGACGGGGCGGGCCCCATCGACTTCTGCATCCCGGTCAACCCCTACTTCCCCACCCCGGGGATGTGGGACGAGATGTCGAGCCGGCTGCGCGACATCATCACGTACTACCCGAGCAGCGCGGACACCATCACCTCCGAGCTCTGCAACCTCCTCCAACTCCCGCCGCAGGCCGTGGCGATGGGCAACGGCTCCACCGAGCTCATCACCTGGATCGACCACCTGCTGGTCCGCGAGTCCCTCGCCATCCCCGTCCCCACCTTCGGCCGCTGGACCGACCAGCCGATGGAGACCGGCAAGCGCGTCGACATGTTCCCGCTCCAGGAGTCCAGCGGATTCGCCCTCGACCTCGCGCAGTACGCCGAGTTCATCCGGGC
Organism: Streptomyces sp. NPDC020489; assembly: GCF_044386545.1. Taxonomy (NCBI): domain Bacteria; kingdom Bacillati; phylum Actinomycetota; class Actinomycetes; order Kitasatosporales; family Streptomycetaceae; genus Streptomyces; species Streptomyces sp. NPDC020489. Next base: position 317,528 of record NZ_JBIRUZ010000001.1, on the reverse strand, counting down.
CCGCGGCACCCGGGCCGCGGTCATCTGCAACCCGAACAACCCCGACGGCGGCTTCCTGCACAAGCACGCCATCGTGCAGTTCATGGACGCCATGGCCGACCTGGACCTGATCGTCATCGACGAGAGCTTCCTGGAGTTCGCCGACGCCGAGGCCGAGCCGTCGGTCGTCCAGGAGGCGATGCTCCGGCCCAACGTCATCGTGCTGCGCTCGCTCGGCAAGAACTTCGGCCTGCACGGCATACGGTTCGGTTACATGGTCGCCAACCCGTCGCTGGCCGGCCGGGTCCGCTCGATGCTGCCGAAGTGGAACCTCAACGCCTTCGCCGAGTACGTGGTGTTCATGCTCAAGGAGCACGGCGCCGAGTACGCGCAGAGCCTGCGGCAGGTGTTCCGGGACCGTCTCGACATGTCGAGCCAGCTCTCCGCGCTGCCCGGCCTGACCGTCTACCCCTCGCAGGGCAACTTCCTCTTCGTGCGCCTCCCCGTGGGCGCCGAGGGCACGGTGGTCCGGGACCGGCTGCTTACCGAGCACCGGATCCTGGTCCGCGAGTGCGGCAACAAGATCGGTTCGTCCAGTCGCTTCCTGAGACTCGTGGTGCGCCCCCAGGTGGACGTGCGTCGCCTGGTGTCCGGCCTGGAACAGGTGCTCTACGGGACCAGGAGGGGAGCCGCCGTGCCCGAGCTGGCCACCGGGACCAACTACAGCTCGGGTACGGCGGCCGTGGACCGGCTTGTCGGTGCGTCCAACGGGGCGGGGATGCCGAATCTGGCGGCCCAGGCGATGGCGGCCACGCCCTCGTACGGGGGCGGTGTGCCGATGCCTCAGCCGATGCCGCAGCCCCAGCCGGTGCCGGCGGCGGCGCAGGTCGCTCCGCAGATGCCGCAGCAGGTTCCGCAGCCCCAGATCCCGCAGCCCCAGATCCCGCAGCCCCAGATCCCCCAGCCGCGGATTCCCCAGCCGCAGGTCGCCCAGCCGGAGTTTCCGCAGCCGCAGATGCCCCAGGTTCCCCAGCCGGTGGCTCCGGCCGCCGCGGCTCCTTCGCCGTTCGCCGCGCCCGCCGGTCCCACCCCGCCGGGGGTACCGGCCCGGGGCGGGCTCACGGCGGCTCAGGTGCGGGGGACGAACGGGCTGACGCCCGCGCCGGCTTCGGGGTGGCCCACCTCCGGTAGCTGGCCCAACGCCGCGGGTGCGTGACGGTCGCCTGTTCGCCGTAGGGGGTGGTGCGGCGGGGCGACCGCGCGTCCGATGTGGCTGGTCGCGCAGTGCCCCGCGCCCCTGGGGCGGTCGGTCCTAGGCCGGGGTCAGGCGCCACTGCTGGCAGGTGTTGCCCAGCCATGACCACTGCCTGACGTCCGCCGCGTCCGCCGTGGAGCAGTTCGCCACATCCGCCACCTTGCCGGTGGCCTGGTTGACGATCCTGACCCAGCCGGTGTCGGTCACGACGAACCGGAACTTCTGGCAGGTGTTGTTCAGCCAGCTCCACTGGCGCAGGTCCGCGCCGTCGGCGCTCGAACAGTCCGCCGTGTCCAGGACCTTGCCGCTCGCCACGTTCACCAGCCTGCTGGTGTCGTCGCCCTGGTCCTGGACGCGCCACTTCTGGTTGCTGCCGCCGTTGCAGGTGTACTGCTGGACGTTGGCGCCGTCGGCGGTCGAACCCCCGGCGACCTCCAGGCACTTGCCGCTGTTGCGGTTGGTGAGGGTGTACGTCGTGGACGTCGCCGACGGCTCTCCAGAGGGCCCCGTCATGCTCGCGCCCAGGGCCGCCGGGGTACCGAGGTTCGGGGTGCCGTCGGAGTTCCAGGTGAACTTCTGGGCGCGGGTGGTGCGGCCGTTGTCGCAGCCGTCGGAGGCCGCGTCGTTGGCGTGGTAGACGATCCAGTTCTCGGTGCCGTCGGGGGACGTGAAGAAGCCGTTGTGGCCGGGACCGTAGACGCCGGCGGAGTCGTTGCGCTGGAAGACGGGCGTCGGCTTCTTCGTCCAGGAGGAGGCCGCCAGCGGGTCCGCGCCGGTCAGGGTGAGCTGGCCGAGCTTGTAGTCCGGGGTCCAGCAGCCGCTGCCCGAGTAGACCAGGAAGGTCCGGCCGCCCCGCTGGAGGATCTCGGGCCCTTCGTTGACCGTGCCGCCGGAGGTCTCCCAGGAGTAGGTGGGCGTGGAGATCGTCGAGAAGCCGGTGGCCAGGGTGTACGGGTTGGACATCCGGGCCGCGACCAGGTTCTGGGTGCCGCCGCCGCTCGCGCTGCCGAAGAGGTACAGCTGGCCGTTGATGGTGGCGACCGTCGGGTCCAGCATCCAGGCGGAGTTGAGCTGGCTCTTGTAGGTGTAGGGGCCGGTCGGGTCCGTGCCCGCGCTCTCCAGGACGTGGGTGCGCTGGGTGGCGTTGTAGTCGGTGACGTTCTGGCCGGCCACGTAGTACAGGTACCACTTGCCGCCCAGGAAGTGCAGTTCGGGCGCCCAGATGTTGCAGCAGCGCGAGGCGTTGTCGCCGGTCCACACCTGGATGCTGGGGGCGGTGGCCAGGCCGCCGAGCGTCGGCGACTTGCGCAGGGTGATGACGTTGGTCCAACTCGTCGTCACCAGGTAGTAGTTGCCGTCGTGGTACGTGATCCAGGGGTCGGCGCCCTTCTGGGTCTTGACCGGGTTGCTGAAGGAGGCCGCGCTCGCCGAGGACTGCCCCAGGGACAGGGCGAGGACCAGTGCGGCCAGCAGGGTCAGTAGGCGACGGGCCATCCGCTGCTCCAGTTCAGAAGGTTGATGCCCAGCTTGGGCGTGCCGTTGTCGTTGCCGTCGTAGTAGTGATAGACGATCAGGTCGCCGTCGGAGTCGTTCATGATCGACTGGCCGCCGGGGCCGATGTACCGGCCGTGCGACTCCAGGACCGGGGTGCCGCCGTTGTTCATCAGCGAGACGCCGTTCTTGTCGACGTACGGCCCGGTGACGCTGGTGGCGCGGCCGACCTTGACCTTGTAGGTCGAACCGGTGCCGGCGCAGCAGGTGTCGTAGGACGCGAAGAGGTAGTAGTAGCCGCCCCGCTTCACGATGTACGGCGCCTCGACGGCCTTGGTCCCGGTGGGGCGGGAGGCGATCGAGTAGCGGGTGGTGTTGGTGGAGAGCTGCTTGCCGGTGGCCGGGTTGAGCTGGATCATCTTCAGGCCGGTCCACCAACTGCCGAAGGACAGCCACCACTTGCCGTCGCCGTCGACGAACAGGTTCGGGTCGATGGCGTTGTAGTCGCTGGCGGTGGTGGAGGTGTACACGGTGCCCTGGTCGGCCCAGGAGCCGGGCAGGCCGGTGCTCGACGTCGCGAGGCCGATGGCGGACTTGTTGGAGCCGAAGGTCGAGACGGCGTAGTACATGAGGTACTTGCCGCCCTGGTAGGAGATGTCGGGCGCCCAGGCCTCGGTGGCGTACGCGGACCACCAGCCCGGTTTGGTGGAGAAGGCGTCGCTGCCGGCCGTGAACGCGGTGCGGTCGGTGGAGGTGCGGTAGCCGAGGCCGCCGCCGGTGCCGTACAGCAGATAGCGGCCGGCGGAGGTGCGGATCATCGTCGGGTCGTGGATGACGGTGGCCCCGGTGACGGTCCCGGGGTTGGGGTACGCCGACGCCGTGGACGGCAGGAGGGCGAGCAGGGCTGCGGCGGGAAGGGCGAGGAGCGTGGTACGAGTGCGGGTGCGCATCACACTGACCTCCTGGCAGAGAGGGGAGACTGTTCGGAATACCGAACAGCGATCGCCGATTCGGACGCTCGGAACGTAGAATCGAATCACTCGTGCGTCAATGGCCCTGACATTCACAGGAGTTCGCAACCGGGCAGGGCTTGTCCACGGATCAATTACTGGGCATGATCCGTTCACGTCGTGATCACGACGTGAACACCCCCCGCGCCAACGGTCCCCGCCCAGCAAGGAGATTTCGGCATGCCCAAGATCAGGCACCTCGCCATCACCGCACTCGCCGCGGCCAGCCTCGTGATCGGGACGGCGGGCTCGTCCTACGCCTCGACCTACACGGCCAGCTCCAGCAACTCCTGCGGGGCCACGTACTTCTACGACGTCGGCGACACGTTCAAGATGATCGACGTCTGTACGGACGGCAAGGGCGTGCGCCTCCAGTACACGAACCCCACGACGGGCAGCCCGTCCACCAGCAACACGAAGATCACCGTGGACTACACCGGCGGCTACACCGGCTGGGACCTGTCCAACGCCTACGTGTACGACACCGACATGAACGAGGACGCCTGCTTCTACTTCCGCGTCGGCCACGTCGACGACGGCGCTTACGTCAGCGGCTCCTACGGCGGCTGGGTCTTCGCCTGCGCCGCGAACTGATCACACGACCGCGCCCCCGGCCCGGGGGCGCGGTCAGGGGCGGAACCTGTGCACCGGCAGGTCGACCTCGGCCCGGACGGTCTTCGCGGGCGGCTCCCGGTCCACCACCTCCCACCGGTCCGCGAGCGCGTCGACGAGCACGAGACCACGGCCGCTCTCGTCCAGCGGTCGCACCTGCGGTACGGCGCCGGGTGCGGGCGGTCTGCGTTCCGCACGGGTGTCGGTGACCTCGATCCGGACGCTGCCGGTGACCAGGCTGAGCCGCAGCTCGAAGTCCCGCCCCGGGACGCGCCCGTGAGTGACGGCGTTGGCGGCCAGCTCGGCGACGATCAGCGCGACCGTGTCGGAGGTGTCGCTGCCATGCGGGATGCCCCACTCGTGCAGCTGGTGCAGGGCGAGGTGGCGGGCCAGCCGGGCACCGCGCGGAGTGGGGCTCAGGCGCTGGGCGAACGCACGTACGGTAATCCGAAGGTGGGGGGCGACGGGTCCGGTCATGGGGCCCAATCTGGCGGCTGAGCCGGGCGATTCACCAGGTCCGACGCGCGTACGCTGCCGCAGCGTACGCGGTCACGGGGTGGACAGTACGCGTCACAGGCCGTAACCCTGGGCTCGGGAGGTGACCGACTGTGGTCGATGAGCCGGAGGCGTCGGACAGCTTGAGGACGTTCGGTGCGGTGCACCAGGCTCTGCGGGAGCACGCCGGGATGAGCAGGGAGGCGTACGCCGATCTGGTGCGATTCTCCAAACACACGGTGGCGTCGGTGGAGTTGGGGAGGCGGATGCCGGACCCCACCTATGTGGAGCGAGCCGAGGCGGTGCTGGGGAACACGGGCGCGCTGCGGAGGGCGTTGCCCACGTTGGCTCGGCAGCCGGGGTTGGCGGCCTGGTTCCGGCGGTGGGCTCGGTTGGAGCGGGTGGCGATCACTCTCTGCACCTACGAATGCCGCATGATCCCCGGGCTGTTGCAGACGGAGGCGTACGCACGGAGCCTGTTCGCCGGGCAGTTGCCGCCGTTGGACGACGCGCAGATCGAGGAGCGGTGGTCCGCGCGCGCCGAGCGCCAGAAGCTGCTGCGGGAGCGGCCCAATACCGCCTTCAGCTTCATCCTGGAGGAGCACCTGCTCCTGCGGCCGAGCGTCACGGGCGAGGTCATCGAACAGGTTCTGGAAATCGGCGAGTTGCGCAACGTCGAGATCCAGATCATGCCGCAGTCCCGAGGGGCGCACGCCGGCCTGGCCGGTCCCATGCAGTTACTGGAAACCCCCGAGAACCAGCGGTTCGCGTACAACGAAGGCCAACGTGGCGGCCTGTTCGTCAGTGACCCGAAAGAGATCAGCGTGCTCCAGATGCGGTATGCCAGGATGCGTTCACAGGCTCTCTCCCTCGAAGACTCCGTGGGCCTGCTCGAACGGATGCGAGGAGCACTATGACCGGCGACACACTGCCCTGGTTCACGTCGAGTTACAGCAGCAGCGGCGACGGCGACTGCGTCGAGGTCGCCCTCACCCCCGCCACCGTCCACGTCCGTGACTCCAAGAACCGGCCCGGTCCCCGCCTGGCCGTCTCCCCCGTCGCCTGGGCCGACTTCCTCACATCCGCAGCCGGTCACCGAAGGCCTCCGCGCCCTCGATGACCGCCTTTCTCGGCGTGGAGTGCCACAGGTCGATCCGCAGTCCGGGCATGTCGTGCAGGGGGCTGAGGTCGAGCGTGCCCCCTCCGATCAGCTCCAGTCCCAGTCGTCGCAGGTTGGGGAAGACGCGGCTCAACAGCCCGATGTCGGTGTAGTACTCCAGGCCGGTGATCATCAGCTTCTGGATGTGCGGGAAGGGGACCAGCGACCGCAGTGCCGTGATCGTGTCGACGGCCAGCCCGATCCCGGTGAGCTTGGGGGCGTGGTACACCGCCTCCAGGATCCAGGCGGGGCTGTGGGTGTACCCCTCGACCGTCAGGGACCGCAGCTCCGGCCAGGCCCGCAGGTAGTCGAGCCGTTGGAGGTGTTCGGCGCCGATCTCCAGACGGCTCACCTTCGGATGCGGTTCGAGGTCGAGGGCGGTGCCGCCTCCGGTCACCCGCAGTCTCACCAGGTCGAGGTGGCGCAGCACCGACACGTCGCGCAGGCCGGCGCACTCCTGCAGTTCGAGCGCGCGCAGGTCCTTGCGGCTGTGCAGGAACCGGATGCCGCGCAGGTCGCCGTCGCCCCAGAGCGTGAGGGACTCCAGGCCCCGCACCGGGAGGTGCTCGTCGAGTCGCCGGGCGCCGTAGGAGCCGCGCACCGTCAGCTTCCTGACGGACCCGAGTCTGGGCAGCCGTTCGAGCTGCGCGTCCTTGTCGACGAAGAGGTCGTGGAGGTCGGCTCCTTCGAGGACCTCGGCGGTGTACTCCTCCGTCGGCTGGAGGTCCCAGCCCTTGGCCACCTCGCTGCGGATCTCCGGTGACCAGAAGAACGCGCACTGCCGCAGCTTCCGCCGGGACCTGGGGCTGCGGATGCGGGTCAGGAGCCGCACGGTGTTCAGGGCCGCGCGTTCTCTCAGCTGCCGTCCGTCCGGCAGGACGCCGACGATCCAGTCACCCAGGCCGGCCAGGTCCTCGACCTCCCCGTCGTCCCGGGGCGGCATGAGGGCGTCGACGCGCCCCTTCACCGTCTCCATGAGCGTCTGGTCCAGGGTCTGCACGCTGATCGCGCAGCGCGCCGCCAGGACGTGCAGCCGGTATCGCCCCGTCCTGTCCTCCGCGGCGTCCCCGAGGGCCACGAGGTGGTGGATGAGACGGTAGGCGTCCGGGCGTGCCGCGTGGCCGGCCGCCAGCACGATCACGTCCTGCCAGGTCTCGTCGAGGGCGTGCTGGTCGAGTTCCCGGAGATATCCGCTCTCGTGGAACTCCTTGGCCGCCAGGAAGTCCTGGAAGGTGCGGTGGATGAACTGGATCGCGGTGTCCGAGCGTTCCTGGAGCAGCCCGCTGCGGTCGAGGAGGAAGCGCAGCACCCGTTCCGGCGGGCCCTGTTCCTCGACGTGGGGCATGTCCCGCAGGGCGGAGGCGAGTTGCTCGACCGCCTCGGTGTGCGTCATCTGCTGTTGTCCGGTGCGCACCAGCCAGATCGCCAGCCGCTGGAGGAGGGTGTGCTGGGCGACGGAGTCCAGCCGGAGGTGATCGGCGTGCCGGACCCCGCGTCCGGCGTCGCGTCCGCCGAGGAGCATGGCGAGGGCGGCCTGGTAGAGCTGCCAGCGGGTGGTGGGCAGCAGGCCTCTCCGGCGCCGGTGCAGGGCGCAGATCACGGCGCACAGCAACGGGGTGCGGGCGAGGTCGCGCAGGGCGGTGTTGCGGTTCAGCTGGTGGGCCAGGTCCTGTTCCAGGGAGGCGAGCAGGCCGTCGTCGGCGTGCGCGCACTCGATGCGGGCGGCGGCGTGCCAGGCCTTGATGAAGGCGTGGACGTCGGCGTCGTTCATGGGCAGCAGGGTCAGCTCGCTGAAGCGCTCCGCCTGGAGCCAGTTCTTCGCCACCGCGTTGGGACGCACGGTGGCCAGGCAGCGCGTGCCGGGGTAGCGGTCGAGGAGCGTGGCGAGCCAGCGCCTGGCCTCGTCCCGCTCCGGCTCCGGGACCTCGTCCAGGCCGTCCACCAGGAGAAGGCCGCGGCGCGCCGCCAGTACGCGGTGCGCCCAGCCCTCGGGCGGGCCGTCCGTGAGCGCGCGGCCGGCGGTGAGCAGTTCGGAGGGCAGGGGGAAGCGGCCACCGCGCGCGTGGACCTCACGCAGCGGGACGACGAAGGGGACGAGCCCGTTGAGGTCGGTGAGGGCGTCGTCCAGGGTGCCGTTGGCGGCATGGGCGGCGAGCCACCAGACGAGGGTCGTCTTGCCGGCGCCCGCCTCGCCGCGCAGCAGGGCGCGGGGGCGGTCGGCCAGCAGGGTCTCGATGCGCTGGGGGCCCCACAGCGGGCGGGCCCCTTGCGCACCGGAGGCGGTCCCGGGGGCCTCGGCGGTCAGGCTCAGATAGGCGGTGTCCAGGTCCCACCGGGACTCGCTGCGCCCCAGTTCCTCGATCCCGAAGATCTCCGTGCGGCGGTACTGGGAGCTGAGGTCCTTCGCGTACCGGGCCTCGAAGCGCTCGTCCTCGGGGTGGACCTCGGTGATCTCCTCCGGCCAGGTCCCGGGGAGCCTCAGCGAGCTGCGTTCGAGGATCTCGCGCAGGGGCGCGCCCTCGATCCGCAGGTGCCCGCGCCCCCGGGGCACCTGGGTGACCACGCCGAGCAGCACGGGTCCGGCGAAGACCGGGGCGCCGGACAGCCCGTCCAGGGGGGAGGTGCCGTCCTTCGGCTCGGCGGCGGCCGGCTGGTCGAGCTCGCAGGTCAGGGCGCCCTTGATCCGCCCGGCCATCGGGAGCACGCTCACCCGGTACTGGTCGTACTCCAGGTCCTCGCCCTGCTCGCCGTAGCGCTGGATGCGCGGGAACCCGACGATCTCGCAGTGCGGCAGCGCGGTCCCGGTGGCGACCTCGCCGATCCTGAGGCGGCCCATGGGTGCCGCCCGCCCGGCGCTGATCACGTCGGTCGCGGCGGTCAGCACGGCCGCGTCGAGCGACTCGCCCGCCCAGGTCACATGGCAGGGCACCGGTTTGTCCGACGAGGGGTGCACCACCTCGACGTACTTGCTGTCCGCCACCACGTGCCACGCCGTCAGCACCCGCCGCCGGTCCAGCAGCACCCCGCTCCCCTGACCGTCGTCGCCGCGCACCACGACCACCCGGTCCAGGGCCCTTCCCCCGATCACCGGCCGTCGTCACCCCCGCCGAACCGGCCGACGCTTCCCCGGCTGTCGCCGCGCACCTTCCACGGCTGCCCGGTCCGGCGGTCCAGGGCCTGCAGCGTGACGGTCACCCGGTGCGCGCGGGTCGTGCCGGCGCTCCCGTCCGCGCCGGCCTCGACGACCCAGGCCTTCACCTTGGTGCCGCCCTTGGTCTCCTTGCGCAGTTCGACGTCGAATTCCAGCTCGATGTCGCCCACCTCGAAGGCGAGATCATGGCCGGTGGAACGCGCCGCGGCGGTGATCAGTTCGTCTCGCACGGCCTGCACGGCGTCGGCCAGCTCGATCCGGTTGTCGGTCATGGGCCCACGCTAGAGAAGAAACAGGGCGCCGGAATTCAAAACGTGACTACTCGTCACCCTGCGGTGTCGGCCCGACCCGGCGTGTCCGGCAGGGAACTTGACGCCGCCTCACTTTGCCGAACTGACAGCTCACCAACAGCAACCCTCCCTACGGTGCCGTGTTCATGACAGACATGTCGGAAGCAACCCCCACCCCGATCGGGCGTCGTACCGTACTGATCGCCACCGGCGCCACGGCCGCGGCAGCCGCCGTGGGCGCCGCCGCGCCCGATGCCCCCACAGCCGACACGGCCGACACCGCTCCCGTCGCCGCCGCGGCCGTCTGCACCCTGACGAAGGAGATGACCGAAGGGCCCTACTACCTGGACGGCGCGCTCGTGCGCGCCGACATCCGCGAGAACAAGACCGGCTTCCGGCTCGACCTCGCGCTCACCGTCGTCGACGACGACACCTGTGCCGTGATCCCGGGCGCGCTCGTGGAGATCTGGCACGCCGACGTGCTCGGCGAGTACTCCGGCTACGTCGGCAACAACGGCCACGACGAGCCCGACAACGGCACCTTCCTGCGCGGCGGCGTCCTCACCGACGCCGGCGGGGTCGCCCGCATCACGACGGTCTACCCGGGCTGGTACCGCGGCCGCTGTGTGCACATCCACGTCAAGGTGCACACCGGGGTCACCCTCACCTCCGACGGCTCCTTCACCGGCGGGTCCGAACTCCACACCGGGCAGCTCTTCTTCAGCGAGACGATCACCGCGCGGGTCGGCAGGCTCTCGCCGTACGCGGCGAACACCGTCACCCGCACCACCCTCGCCCAGGACTCCATCTACGACGACGGGGGCGCCGCCTCCGGTCTCCTGACCCTGACCGCCCTGGGCAGCAGCCCCTCCGCCGGCTACACCGGCACCCTCACCCTCGGCGTCGAACGCTGAACCGCCTCCCCGGGCCCCCGCCGCGGACCGCGGGGACCCGGGGAGCGGCGCCGCTACGACTGCGGACACTCCTTCCACGCCATGTGGTACACCGTGCTGATGTCACCGTCGGTCGAGTCCATGGTCATGAAGCTCACCTTGTTCGCGGACGTCGTCCCCGCGGTGACCCGGATCTCGGTGTTGATGTTGAAGTTGCGCTGAACCCCGCAGGGCGCCCAGACGAGTTGGGCCCACTCCGTGCTGTCGGTGGCCTGCCAGTTGTCGTTGAGCGGGCCGCTGAAGGGGTGGCTCTTGAACGCCGTCTGCGAGGAGCCCTGGAAGTAGTACGAGGCTCTCTGGGTGGCGCTCGCCCCGGGCTGGAGCGCGGCGAAGCCCCGGTAGTCCGCGCTGGCGACGGCGTACGTGAAGCCCTGCGGGACATGGACGATCAGGTTGAGCTGACAGTTCTTGCGGAAGGCGGTCGGGTCCGAACCGCCGCCCGCCTGGGCGAGGTAGTCGCTGTAGGTCACGGTGAAGGCCGTGTTGTCCTCGGAGACGGCGACCGCGGTCGTGCCCTGCGGGCATCCCGAGCCGTTCACCGTGGCGACCTTGATGACGATCTTGTCCGGCGGCGGGTCCTCGAATCCGTCGGACGGGCCGTGTGCGGGCAGTGCGGTGGTGAGCAGAGCGGCGAGCGCGCCGCCCAGCAGGAGTCCACCAGCCATGGTCTCTCCCTGAAGGGTTGGGGGGTGGTTGTCGCACCCCGGACCGTAGGGAGCCGCACGCCTCGCGGACAGGAGGAACTCCAGCCATTCACACCTGCGCTTTTCACATTTCCTTCACAGGAACGACATCGCCGTCCGCTTCCCCCCGGCAGGCCCGGACGGCAGGCCGCGGGAGGCGTCAGGGGTTCTCCCACGCGGCCGGTTCCGCCGCCAGCGCCCGGACCGGCTCCGGCAGCGCGTCCGCCGCGATGTCGGCGATGGTCACGCCCTCCAGGATGCGGCGCACATTGGCGCGCAGCGCGATCCACAGCGGCAGCAGCGGCTGCGCGGAGCCGGTGTAGGAGAGCTTGCTGGGGCGTTCGCCGCGCACCGAGACGATCGGGCCGTCCACGGTCCTGACCACGTCGGCGACCGTGATCCGCGCCGGGTCACGGGCCAGCCGGTAACCGCCGTTGCCCCCGCGCCGGCTGTCCACCACGCCACCGCGCCGCAGGTCGCCGAGGATCCCCTCCAGGAACTTGTGCGGGATGTCCTGAGCGGCGGCGATGGCCTCCGCCTTGACCGACCCCTCGCCCTGCCGCACGGCCAGCTCCAGTACCGCTCTGACCGCGTAGTCCGCCCGTGCCGAGATCCTCATGCCTCCCATTGTGAGGCGTGCCCCGACGGCGTGGAGAATGGTCCCTCCCTCGCGTCCCGGGAAACGCAGGCACAACAGGAGGCGACGCTCGCGTGGAGCTCAGCAGACGTACATTCAGCGCCCTGGCCGGCACGACCGCGCTCGGCCTGGCGCTGACCGGCAGCGGCGGCACGCTGCCGTCCTCCGCCACGCGCGGGCCCACGCCCACGGGACCGCCGCCGAGCCCGCCCGCCGCGGACGGCAAGGCGCACACCGTCGCCCTCGACCGCTACTCCCTGCTCGTCGACGGCCGTCGGCTGGTCCTGTGGTCCGGCGAGATGCATCCCTTCCGGCTGCCGAGCCCCTCGCTGTGGCGGGACGTGCTCCAGAAGATGCGCGCCCACGGCCACAACGCGGTGAGCGTCCCCGTCGCCTGGAACCACCACTCCCCCGCGCCCGGCACCTACGACTTCACCGGCGTGCGCGACCTCGACCGGTTCCTGCGCACGGCCGCCGAGACCGGCCTGTACGTGATCCTGCGCCCGGGCCCGTACATCGGCGCCGACGTCGACGCGGGCGGCCTGCCCGGCTGGCTGACGGCGACCGGGGGCCGGGCCCGCACCACCGACCCGGCCTATCTGGCGCACGCCGACGCGTGGTTGACGCGGGTGCACGCGATCGCCGCCCGGCACCAGTACACCAGGGGCACGGGCACGGTCCTGCTCCACCAGCTGGAGAACGGCGCCGACACCGCCTACCTGTCCCATCTGCGCGCGAAGGCACGGGCGGACGGCATCGACGTCCCCCTCCTCCCGCACGGCCCGGGGCGCGCCGGCCGCCTGGTGGCCGACGCCTTCACGGCCGCGGACACGGCGGCCGTCCCGTGGGGCGGGGCGCCCTTCGGCGGCAAGGGGTACGAGGAGGTACGGCGGACCCGCGACGCGGCGTACGAGCGGCGCCGCCACCTCGCCGACCTCGCCGACGGGGTCACGCTGCACGAGGTCCCCATGGTCTTCGGCGGCACCTCCTGGGGCCGGCTGCCCGCGCCGCAGGTCTACACGTCGTACGACCACGGGGCACCCCTGGACGAGGGGCGCCGGCAGACGGCCGCGCTCGCCCCGCTGCACCAGCTCGGTCATCTGCTGCGGCACGTCCCCGACTTCGCGAAGCTGGACCGGGCGAGGCCGGTGGCACCGCACGACGACCGGCTCACGGTGTCCCACCTCACCAACCGCGACACCGGCTCCCACGTCTACGTCGTGCGCAACGACTCCGCCGAGGCCGTCTCCACCCCGCTGCCGGACGCCGGCATCGAGGTCCCGGTGACCGTCCCGGCCCACGACGCCAAGCTCCTCACCACCCAACTGCGGCTCGGTGGCCGGAAGTTGCGGTACGCCACCGCCCAGCTCGCCATGTTCGTCGCCGCCGGGCGGCAGGACATCGCCGTCTTCTCCGGCCGGTACGGCGACATGGCCCAGGTCGTCCTGGAGTGCCCGGACGAGCCCACCGCGACCCGCCTCGACGCGGAACCGGCGTGGATCTACGACCGTGGCCTGCTGCGGGTGACCTGCCCGCTCGGCGTCGGCGAGCTGGCCCGCGTCAAGGTGGAGAACGGCGGCTCCGGCCGCCCGCTGCTGCTGCTGTTCGCTGACGAGGCGACCGCGCTGCGGCTGTGGCCCCGCGAGACCCCGTCCGGGACGGTGCTGGTCTACGGCCCGTCGCTGGTCCGGGACGTCACCCTGAAGGACTCCACGGTCCAGGTCACCGGCGACACCACCAAGGTGACCGGTCTGGAGGTGTGGGGCCCGCGCGGCATCGGCCAGGTCACCTGGAACGGGCGCCCGGTCGCCTCCCGGATCAGCGCCACCAACAGCCTCCTCGCCCTCGCCCCGCTGGCCGGACAGGGCCCCGTGCCCCTGCCCGCGCTGGACAAGGGCTGGCGCCGGCGCACCGAGAACCCCGAGTCCGAGCCCGACTTCGACGACTCGGCGTGGCAACGGGCCGACAAGAAGCGCTCGTTCAGCACCACCCCGGTGCCCGAGGGGCAGCCCGTGCTCTTCGCGGACGACTACGGCTTCCACTACGGCGACGTCTGGTACCGCGCCCGCGTCACGGACCTCGCGGACGCCGAGTCGGTGTCCCTCGCCTACAGCACCGGCACCCAGGGCCTGTTGATGGCCTGGCTGGACGGCGAGCCGCTGGGCACCCACCGGATGCCGGTACCGGACAAGCGGACGGCCCGGCAGGGCACCTGGACGGACACGGCCGCCCTCGACATCCCCGCGAAGCTCCGCGAGAAGGGGCGGCGGGAAGAAGAGGAGGAGGACACCTCGCACGTGCTGTCCGTCCTCGTCCGGCGGATGCAGCACGACCAGGACGACGAGGCCCGCGACACCCACAGGGCGGCCCGCGGCCTGACCGCGGTCACCTTCAAGGGGGCGTCCCCGAAGGCAAGGTGGCGGATCCAGGGCGCGGCGGAGCCCGACCCGGTGCGCGGCGCCCTGAACGGCGGCGGACTGCACGGGGAGCGGGAGGGCTGGCACCTGCCCGACTTCGACGACAGCGACTGGGAGAGTGTCAGGCTGCCGCGTGCGGACCGCCGCCAGGGCGTGACGTGGTACCGCACCACCTTCCGACTGTCCGTCGACCCCGGCACCGACGCCTCCATCGCCCTCACCCTCGACGACGATCCGGAACGCGCCTACCGGGTGGACATCTTCCTCAACGGCTGGAACATGGGTCAGTACGTCAACGACGTCGGCCCGCAGCACGCCTTCGTCCTGCCGAACGGCATCCTGCGCACGCGGGGCGCCAACACCCTCGCTCTGGCCGTCCTTTCGGACGGCACCACGCAGGCGGGCCCGAAGGACGTCCGTCTGACACTGCTGGGGGCGACGGCGGGCGGGGTGCGCGTGCGCGACCTGTGAGGAGGGGAACCCTGTGCGAAGACGGCGTTTCTTGGGCGGCTTACTCGGCGCCGGGGCGGCGATGACCATCGCCCCGGAGAGCAGCGGAGTCGCCCGGACCGCACCACCACCGGCCGCCGGCCCCCGGCAGACCGGCCCGCACGACTGGCAGCCCGTCCCGGCCCCGGCGTGCGACCCGGCGGCGCAGCTCCTCGCGGTCGCCGCCGCCGGCCCCGACCTCGCGTGGGCCGTCGGCGAGGAGGGCCGCAACGGCAGCACCCGCGGGACACCGCTCGCCCTGGTCTGGGACGGCATCACCTGGACCCGCCTCGACCTGTCCCACCTCGCCCTCGGCCGCGGCCATCTGCGCGCGGTCGCCGGCTCGTACGGCGCCGCCTGGGCCGTCGCCACCGGCGCGGACGGCAAGGCCAGGCTGCTGCGCTGGGACGGGGCCACCTGGCAGGAGTCCGACTTCGCCGGACGGCCGGCGTCCGGCACGGCCCTGACCGGTGTGGCACTGGCCGCCGACGACCGGGTCTGGCTCTCCGGCCGCACCGGCGACGGCAGCGTCCTGCTGACGGGCGACGGGGACGACTGGACCTGGGTGACCCCGCCCCCGAACCCGCCCACGAGCGCACCGGCAGGCCTGCGCATCGCCCCCGGCGGCGACGTGTGGGTGTACGACGCCGCGCTCGTCGCCCGCTGGGACGGCGAGCGCTGGACCGCGCTGCCCACCCCGGCCGGCCTGCGCCCCTACGTCACCGGACTGCTCCCGGTCACCCCCGACGACGTCTGGCTCACCGGTTACGACTACGGCGTCGGCGGCCCGCCCGGCAAGCCGCCGAGCGTCACCCTGCGGCACTGGGACGGCAGCGCCTGGAGCTACGCCTCCACCCCGTTCACCGTCGGCATGCTCACCGCGATCGTCGCCGACGACCAGGGTGCCCCCGACCGCATCGCGGGCTGGGACTTCTGGGACCAGACCCGTGCTCACTACCTGCGCTGGTCGGACGGGGCCTGGGTGAGCGAGCGGGGGCCGCTGTCCACCACACCGGTGCTGCCGATGGGGCTCGCGTCCGTCCCCGGTGCGGGCGGGTACTGGTCCGTGGGCACGAACTCGTCCTCGCCGTACCCACCCGCACAGGTGTCCATCGAGCGATGAGGGGCCGGGTCCGGCCGGCCTAGGCCAGCCGGATCACGTTCCACGACAGCGGTTCGAGCACGGCGGTCAGGGTGCCGTCCTTGAGCACGGTGCCCTCGACCGTGTGCGGGGCGACCCGCTCGGGCTCGGCGAGGGTGTTGCGGGCGTCCGGGTCGGCGTCGGCGAGGGCGCTGTGCTCGACGACCGACGTCAGGTCCAGCCCGTTCAGGGCGACTTCGAGGGGCAGCGGCTCGGTCCGGCCGCGGTTGACCGCGAACACCGTGACCGAGCCGTCCTCGCCGCGCACCGCGGTGGCGTGCAGCAGGTCGGCCTCGCCGTACTTCCTCGTCGCGTACGTCGGGGAGTCGACCCGGACGTCCAGGACCTCGCCCCGGCCGTACTCCGAGGCCTGGGCGAACGGGAAGAACGTCGTCTGGCGCCAGGCCGGGCCGCCCGGCTCGGTCATGATCGGCGCGATGACGTTGACGAGCTGGGCGAGGCAGGCGACGGTGACGCGGTCGGCGTGCCGCAGCAGCGCGATCAGCAGCGAGCCGAAGACGACCGCGTCCATGACGCTGTAGTTGTCCTCCAGCAGCCGCGGCGCCTCCGGCCACTCGTCCTGCGCGAACTCCTTGGCGCGCGCCTCCCACTCGGGCAGGTACCAGACGTTCCACTCGTCGAAGGAGAGGTTGATCTTCTTCTTCGACTTCAGCCGGGCCCCGACGTGGTCGGCGGTCGCGACGACGTTCTCGATGAATGACTCCATGTCCACGGCCGAGGCCAGGAAGGAGTCGACGTCACCCTCCTCCGGCCAGTAGTAGGCGTGCAGGGAGATGTAGTCGACGAGGTCGTACGTCTCCTTCAGGACCGTCGCCTCCCACTCCGCGAAGGTCGGCATGGACTGGCTGGAGGAGCCGCAGGCGACCAGTTCGACCTTCGGGTCCTGCTGGCGCATCGCGCGGGCCGTCTCGGCGGCGACCCGGCCGTACTCCTCGGCCGTCTTGTGGCCGGTCTGCCAGGGGCCGTCCATCTCGTTGCCGAGGCACCACAGACGGATGCCGAAGGGGTCCTTGTCGCCGTGCGCGGCACGCAGGTCGGAGAGCGCGGTGCCGCCGGAGTGGTTGGCGTACTCCTGGAGTTCGAGGGCCTCGGCGACGCCCCTCGTGCCGAGGTTCACGGCCATCATGGGCTCGGCCTGGGGGCCGACCTTGCGCAGGAAGTCGATGTACTCCGCGAGGCCGAAGCGGTTGGTCTCGGTGGAGTGCCAGGCGAGGTCGAGGCGGCGAGGACGGTCCGCGGCGGGGCCGACCGAGTCCTCCCACTTGTAGCCCGAGACGAAGTTGCCGCCGGGGTAGCGGACGGCGGTGACCCCGAGTTCGCGGACGAGTTCCAGGACGTCCTGGCGCAGGCCCTTGTCGTCGGCGGTGGGGTGGTCCGGTTCGAAGATGCCGGTGTAGACGCAGCGCCCGAGGTGCTCGACGAAGGAGCCGAAGACACGGGGGTTGACCTCGCCGACCGTGAACGCGGGGTCGAGGGTGAAGCGGGCGGTGGACTTGCTCATGGCGTCCTTTCAGGAACGGGGTTACTTGACAACCGGCCAGTCACGGACCCAACCGAGCCTGTTCAGGCCCAGCTTGGGTGTGCCGTTGTCCTCTGCGTCGTAGTAGTGGTAGGCCAGCCAGTCCTGGCCGCGGTCACGGAAGACCGACTGTCCGCCCGTGCCGATGTACCTCCCGTGTCCCGCCAGCAGCAGGTCGCCGCCGCCCTCCAGCAGCGGCTTGCCGGTGCTGTCGACGTAGGGTCCGGTGACCGTCGTGGACCTTCCGACCCTGATCCTGTACGTGGAGTTCACTCCCGCACAACAGGTGTCGTAGGACGCGAAGAGGTAGAAGAAGCGGCCGTGCCGCACGATGTACGGGCCCTCGACCGCGTACGGCGCGTCGGGGCGGGTGGCCAGGTGGTGGACGAGGGCGCCCGCCTTCGCCCTGCCCGTCCTCGGGTCCAGCTCGACCATGCGGATGCCGGTCCAGTACGAGCCGAAGGACATCCAGAGCCTGCCGTCGGCCCGGACCAGGGCGGGGTCGATGGCGTTCCAGGGGTCGGTGGTCCCGGAGGCGAGGACCTTGCCGTGGTCGGTCCAGGTGCCGGGCAGGCCCGAGGGCGAGGTGGCCACGCCGATCGCGGAGTGGTTGGTGCCCCAGGACGACACCGCGTAGTACAGCCAGTAGCGGCCCGCCCGGTAGGAGAGGTCGGGGGCCCAGGGGTCGCCGGTGTCGTTGTACTCGTACCACCAGCTCGGGGGCGTGGCGAAGGCGTTGCCCGCGTCGTCCCACCGTTTGCCGTCCTTCGACAGGCGGGCGCCGATGACGCCGCCGGTCGAATAGGCCACGTACCGCCCGGACTTGAGCTTGAGGACGGTCGGGTCGTGGATGATCTGCTGGCCGCTGAGGGGGCGGGGGTCGGGGTAAGTGACCGCCGCCTGCGCCGAGGTGGGCAGCAGGGCGAGGACGGCCGCGGCGGTGAGGGCGGTGAGGGTGCTGCGCAGGGTCACTGGCCCGCCAATCCCGTGTGGGCGACGCCCGCCACGATCTGCCGCTGGAAGAAGACGAACACGACGATCAGCGGCAGGCCCGCCATCAGACCGCCGGCCATGAGCTGGGCCCACTGGATGCCGTAGGAGTTCATGACGGTGGCGATGCCGTTGGGCATGGTCATCAGGTCGGGGTTGTTGGTCACCGTGTACGGCCACAGGAAGTTGTTCCACGAGGCGATGAAGGTGAAGATGCCGACCGCCGCGAGGGAGGGCCGCGCGAGCGGGACGACGATGGTGAAGAAGACCCGCCAGCGGCCCGCGCCGTCGATGAACGCCGCCTCCTCCAGCTCGCGCGGGATGCCCTGGAAGAACTTGTAGAGGATGAAGACCATCGCGGACGGGGCGCACTGCGGAAGGATCATGCCCCAGTAGGTGTCGACCATCCCCATCTGCTGGACCGTGGTGAACAGGGGCACGCCGAGGATCGCCGGGGAGACCATCAGGCCCGCCATCACCACGCCCAGCAGGACGCCCTTGCCCCGGAACTCGGTGCGGGCGAAGCCGTACCCGGCGAGCGCGGCCACCACCAGCACGACGGCCGTGACGCAGACCGACACCACCAGGGAGTTGACGAACCAGTTGGTGACGTTGCCGGTCTCCCACAGCGCCTTCCACGCCTGGGCCGTCCACACCTCGGGCAGCCAGTGCGGCGGGATCTCGGCCGCCTCCGCCTCGGACTTGAAGGAGGTGACCAGGGCCGCGGCGATCGGTGCCATGAAGACGGCGGAGACGACCCCGCCGATCAGCGTGAGGACGATCTGGCTGGGGGTCCAGGTGCCGCGCGGCTTGAGCTTGATCGGGGTGCTGCTCATCGGACGCTCTCCTCACGGGTGCGCAGCAGCCACATCCGCGTCAGCGCGACGACTGCGATGATCACGAAGAAGATGATGGACATCGCCGAGGCGTAGCCCACGCGGTAGCTGGTGAAGCCCTGTTCGAGGGTGTACTGGACGAAGGGGCGGGTGCTGAGCTCCGGCCCGGGCCCGAAGTCCTGCATCACGACGGCCTGGTCGAACAGTTGGAGCGAGGCGAGGATCTGGAGCGCGATCACCAGTCCGGTGATGGTGCGCAGCATCGGCAGGGTGATGTGGACCATGCGGTGCCAGGCGTTCGCCCCGTCGAGCCTGGCGGCCTCGTAGAGATGGCCGGGGATGCCCTGGAGCGCGGCGAGGTAGAGCAGGAAGGAGAAGCCGACCGTCCACCACAGGGTCGCGATGACGATCGCGAGCATCGCGTAGGACTTGTCGGTCAGCCAGGGCGTGTCGAGACCGAGGGTCTCGTTGAACAGGCCGATGCCCTGGGTGAACAGCCACTGCCACAGGTTGGCGGCGACGGTGGAGGGGAGCAGGAACGGGGCGAAGAAGCACAGGCGCCACAGCCATTTGCCGTGCTCGATGTGGTGCGCGAGCATCGCCAGCAGGAACGCCAGGACCGTGATGCAGGGCACGACGAGCAGGGTGAAGTACGCGCTGTGGCCCAGCGCGTCCCACATCATCCGGTCGTGGAAGGCCTCGCGGTAGTTGTCGAGGCCGATGAAACGCGCGCCCTCGCCGGAGATGTTGGCGTCGGTGAAGCTGAGGTAGAGGCCGCGCAGCAGCGGCCAGGCCACGAACAGGACGAAGAGCAGGAGGAAGGGGGCGACGAACCAACCCCCGTGCTGGAAGCCCTGCTTGCGGCGGACGGTCGCGGCGGCCGTCGCGCTCCTGGCGCGGGTCGGCGCGAGGACGGTCTGAGCGCTGGTCGTCATGCGACCGCACCTCCCTGTGCGGCGGTCCTGCCGTCCATCGGGTTCTTGGAGGCGAGGAGCCTGGTCAGACGGTTCTTCATCGTCCTCGCCACCGCGGCGGGCCGGGCGGAGCCCGTCGTGGAGGAGACGACGACCGGGCCGAGGTCCTGGGCGAGCACACCGGTGGAGCCGGCGAACCACACCTTGGGCTCGGTGGCCTGGTGGTCCATGGCACTGGCGTACTCGTTCTGCGGGGTGAGCTTCTGGTACGCGGGGGTGGACAGGGTGGGTGTGTAGGCGGGGATGTGGCCGCCCGCGGCCCACTGCTGGGCGTGCTTGACGACATAGGCGGCCAGTTCGTGGGCGGCCTCGTTCTCGGGGCCGCCGCGGCCCGACCGGTGGGGCAGCACGAAGGCGTGCGACTCGGCGTGGGTGGCCGGCCTGCCGAAGACGGGCGGCAGCGGGGTGGCGCCGTAGTCCAGCTTCGCGCCGGAGAAGACCGGCACGGACCAGTTGCCCTCCCAGGTGAAGGGGGCGCCGTTGATGAACTGCTCGCCGGTCGGGGCGCCGGGGATGACATAGCCGTCGGTGACGTGCCGGCGCAGGAACTCCAGGACCTGGGTGGCCTTGTCCTCGTCGAAGAGGACCTCGGTGTCGGTGTCGTCGAACCACTGCCCGCCGAGCTGGGTGTAGAAGGCGACGAAGAACCACCACTGGAAGTTCTGGTCGTGGGTCCACAGGCCGATGGTCTGGAGCCCCTTCTTCTGGACGGCCTTGGCCTTCTTCAGGACGTCGAACCACTCGTCGGGGGAGGAGACCGGGACCATCCGGCCGTCGTCGCCGAGCAGGCCGGCCTTTCTCAGGACGTCCTTGCGGTAGAAGCAGAGCTGGACGTGGATGTCGAGCGGGAGGGCGTAGAGCTTGCCGTCGATGACACCGCGCTTCCACAGGGCGGGGTTGAAGTCCCCCTCCCGTACGCCGTACTTGGCGAGCAGGCCGACGTCCCAGGGGTCGAGGAGGCGGCCTGGCGAGAAGCCGGTGACCCGGCCCATGTGCATGACACCGAGCTCGGGGGCGCGGTTGCCCGCGGCGGCCATGGCGAGCTTGGTGTAGAAGGGGTTGCCCCACTGGAGCGTGGAGTCCTTGACGGCGATGTCGGGGTGTTCGGCGCGGAAGGCGTCCAGCATCGCGATCATGTTGGCGCCGTCGCCGCCGCTGAAGAGGTTCCAGTAGCGCACCCGGGTGTCCGCGCCGGCGGCCAGCGCGTCGGCGCCGGTGCCGAGCGCGGCGAAGCCGAAGCTGCCGGCCACGGCCACCCCGCCCGCGGCGGCGAGCAGGTGCCTGCGGTTCAGGTCAGGTCGTCCCATTGCCTGCCCTTACAGTCGAAGAAGAGATCTACGTGGTTCGATATTTCGAAACATGCTCGTAACTTCGAACGGGACCGTAGATAGGAAGCGCTTTCCAGTCAATGGTCCGGACAAGATTCTCAGAACCTGCGCAGTCGCCGTTCCTGCCTGTACGGAGTCGGTGCTCCTGCTTGTACGGAGTTGTACGAACGGTCGCCGGATCGCATGACGTGGACACTTCTCGCCGCGTACGCTCGGACGGGCTGCCGGGCGGCGGCGAGAGGGGGATCGATGGACATCGCGCGCACGAGGGCGGGGCGGGTCGCCGCGGCGCTGCGGCGTGCGAGAACCCGGTCCGCGATGCGCCGCCTGGCCGACGCCCTCGGCACCGCGCTGCACGCCAGGCCCACACCCCCGACCGGGGCGCGCGAGGTGTGCCGGGCGCTGTGCGAGGAGATGAGCGCGCGCCGCGGCGGACGCCCCGTCGAACTGCGCTTCGAGCGGTTCCCCGACGAGATCGAGGTGACCGGACTCTGGGTGGAGTTCCAGGACTTCGACCTGGTCATCGTCGAGGAGCGGGCCGAGGCGGTGCAGCAACTGGTCATCCTCGGCCATGAGTTGTGGCACCTCGACGCCGGGCACCGGCACCACCACCACGGCGTCGGCACGGCCGCCGCACACGCCCTCACCGGGCGGCCCGACTGGGACGACGTGGCCCTCACGGTCGCGGCGCGCGACGGCTCCCGACAGACGGACGAGGCCGAGGCGGACGACTTCGGGCACCGGCTGGCCGCCGCGTTCCGGGGCCTGGTCTCCGGAGAGGCCGACGGCGCCTCCCCCGACCCGGTCCACCGCTCGCTCGGCTATCGCGGACGCGGAGGCAGGACGCGGTGACACCTGCCCAACTGGCCGAAGGACCGGTCGAGTTCCTCTCCGGCCTGTACATCTCCTTCTGGCTCCCGGGCCTCGTCCTCGGCGCGGCCCTGGCCATCAAGCTGCCCAGCATCGTCAAGCTGTGGCGGGACCCGCTGCTGCGCGCCGTGGGCGGCCTGCTGCTGCTCGCCTGCTCGGTCTTCGTCTTCGCGGCCCCCGGCACCATCGCCTGGACCAACCGGGTCACCGGCGTCCCCAACATCGCCGCGCCCTGGGTGTACTCCCTGATCACCGCGCTGTCCGCGTCCTGGCTGCTGCTGGTCGTGCACTGGCGCGACGGCCACACCGAGCGCCGGGAGCAGACCCGGCGCGCGACCCGCTGGGTGGTCTCCGTCTACGCCACCGTGGTGGTCGCGCTGTGGGTGCTGTTCGCGCTGGCCGACGTCCCCGTGGAGCAGATCCAGGACCTGGACACCTACTACGCCACCACGCCGTTCATGCGCGAGGAGATCCTCCTCTACCTGGTCGTGCACACCGTGGCCTGTCTGATCACCGCCCGGCTGATCTGGACCTGGATCCGCACCGAGGGACTGGACGGCTGGCTGCGCTGGGGACTGCGGTTCCTCAGCGTCGGCTACGTCACCAACCTGCTCTTCAGCGCCGCCAAGTTCACCGCCATCGTGGCCCGCTGGACCGGGCACGACCTGGACTGGCTCAACACCAACATCGCGCCGTCCGCCGCCTGCATCGGCGCCACCATGGTCGCGGTCGGCGTGATCGTCCCGCACGCCGGCCAGTACCTCCAGGAACGGCTGCTGGTGCGGCGCCGGCGGCGGAGCCTGAAACCGCTGGCCCGGCTGCTGCGGACGGTCGCCGGTCGCCGCGAGCCGTTCGAACTGCGGGCGGCGCCCGAGATCCGGCTCATCCGCCGCGAGACCTACATCCGCGACGCGCTCCTCCAGCTCTCCCGCCACCTCGACGACGACCTGCGCCGACGCGCCCAGGACGCCGCCCTCGACCTCGGCGTCGAGCCCGGCCGGGCCCGTGCCCTCGCCGTCGCGGCGGTGATCCTCGACGCCGTCGAGACCGGCCGGCGCGTGCCCGACGGCGACGGCACCGGGGACCCCGACACCACCTACCTGCTGCGGGAGATCCACGCCGTCTCCGGCGCCCTGCGCAGCCCCGACGAGATCACGGCGGTACGCGCCCGCGCGGCCGTCCCGGCAGAGAGCATGTCCGCGCATGAGTGAACGCCCCTCCCCCGCCAGAGTCGCCGTGGTCCTCGGGGGGTCCCATACCGGCATGCTCGCGGCACGCGCCCTGGCCGGACTCGCCGAACGGGTGGTCGTCGTGGAGCGCGACGTGCTCCCGGCCGGACCCGACCCCCGCAAGGGGCTGCCGCAGGCCCGCCATGTGCATCTGCTCTGGTCGGGCGGGGTGCTGGCCATGGAGGAACTCCTGCCGGGCATCACCGGGGCGCTGCGCGCCGCCGGGGCGCGCCGGGCGCCGATCACGACGGACATGGTCGCCCTGTCGGCGCGCGGCTGGTTCCGCCGCTGGCCCGAGTCGCACCACATGGTCCTGGCCGGACGCGACCTGCTCGACGCGACGGTCCGCGAGCGGGTCCTCGCCGACGAGCGGGTCGAGGTCCTCGACGGCACGGAGGTGCTCGGCCTGCTCGGCGACGCGCGGGCGGTCACGGGGGTACGGCTGCGCGGGCGCGACGGCCGCGAGAGCACGCTGCGGGCGGGCCTGGTCGTGGACACCACCGGCCGTGGCTCCGCGGCGCCCCGCTGGCTGGCCGGGCTCGGACTGCCGGCGCCCGTGCGGCGCGAGGTCGACTCCGGACTGGCGTACGCGAGCCGGCTCCTGCTCGCCCCCGAGGCGGCGCGGGGCGGCTTCCCGGTGGTCAACGTGCAGGTCGATCCGCGGGCGGGGGGTCCCGGCCGGGCGGGGGTCCTGCTGCCCATCGAGAACGGCCGCTGGCTGGTCACGCTCAGCGGCACGAGGGGCGGCGAGCCTCCGGCCTCCGCCGGGACCCCGGGCCCCCGCGACTCCTCGAACCCCGCCGGCTCCCCCGACCTCTCCGGCTCCTTCGGCTCCCTCGACGACGAGTTCGTCCGCTTCGCCCGCGAGAAGCTGCGGCATCCGATCATCGGTGAGCTGATCGCGCGGGCCGAGCCGCTGTCCGACGTGGCGTTCACCCGCACCACCGTCAACCGGCGCCACTTCTACGAGCGGATGCCGGCCTGGCCCGAGAACTTCACGGTCCTCGGCGACGCGCTGGCCGCCTACAACCCGGTCTACGGCCACGGGCTGGCGGTCGGGGCGCAGAGCGCGCTGATCCTGCGCGAGGTGACCCGGCGGCACGGCTGGGGCGCGCCCGGGCTGTCCCGTCGGGTCCAGAAGGCGGTGGCCCGGCCGGTCGGGGCGGCCTGGGACCTGGCGATCGGCCAGGACGTGTTCTATCCGGGCGCCACACAGAACGGGCCGACGCTGCGGGACCGGCTGGTGGCGGGGTACGTGGACCGGCTGATGTACACCGCCACGGGGAACGGACGGATCGCCCGCCGCGTCACCGACGTGACGTCGCTGGAGCGGCGGGCGGAGGTGCTGCTGAGTCCGTCGGTGCTGCTGGCGGCGGCGGTGGGGCCGTTGAAGCCCCCGCTGAACGCGCCGCCGCTGACCGCCGAGGAGTTGAAAAAGGCGGGGTTGCAGTAACCGGCCGGGGCGGCGGCCGCCCGCTACCCGGCGAAGGCCGGCTGCGCGAACCCCCGCCCCGCGCCCGGTACCACCAGCAGCGAGCCCGCCACCGGGTGCGGGGCGTCCAGGCCGACCCGTGCCGTCGTGATGTACAGGTCGGTCAGGCCGGCGCCGCCGAAGGCGCAGGCCGTGACCCTGGGGGTCGGCAGGCTGACGACCCGGTCCAGGTCGCCCCGCGGGGTGTAGCGGCGTACGGCTCCGCCGTCCCACAGCGCCACCCACACACAGCCGTCGGCGTCGACGGTGAGGCCGTCGGGGAAGCCGGCGCCCTCCTCGATCTCGGCGAAGACGCGCCGGCCGGAGACACGGCCGCCGTCGTGGTCGAAGACGTCGACGCGGCGGGTGGGCGAGTCGATGTAGTACATCAGCCGCCCGTCGGGGCTCCAGCCGGTGCCGTTGCTGACGGCCACGTCGTCGAGGACGGTCTCGGCCGAGCCGTCGCCGGTGAACCGGGACAGGGTGCCCCCGCCCGGGGCCTCGTCGTAGCGCATGGTGCCGGCCCACAGGGAGCCGTCGGGGGCGACGGCGGCGTCGTTGGCGCGGCGGCCGGGGACCGGCTCGTGGTGCAGCCAGCGCAGGGAGTCGTCCGCGTCGAGCAGCGCCACCCCGTCCCGCAGGTTCAGGACGAGCCCGCCGCCCGCGCGCGGCTTGGCGGCGCCGACGTGCTGGTCGACGACCCGGGCCGTGCGCCGGCCGGAGACGGGGTCGTAGGTGTTGACGCGGGCG
Organism: Streptomyces sp. NPDC020489; assembly: GCF_044386545.1. Lineage (NCBI taxonomy): Bacteria > Bacillati > Actinomycetota > Actinomycetes > Kitasatosporales > Streptomycetaceae > Streptomyces > Streptomyces sp. NPDC020489. Next base: position 291,778 of record NZ_JBIRUZ010000001.1, on the reverse strand, counting down.
CCGAGGATGTCCAGCCAGATCAGCCGGCCGGAGGCGGCGTCCCAGGTCGGCCCCTCCCCGAGGATGGCCGCGGCCCGCACGGCGACCTCGTACCCGTACCGGCTCATGCCACGCTCCGGTGACCGAGGCGCTCGGAGAGTTCGGCGGCGCCCTTCGCGGCGAGCTGCTCCAGCTCCTCGCGGCGGTCGTCGCTCCAGCGGATCATCGGCACGGAGATGGACAGCGCGGCGACGACCCGGCCGGTGCGGTCGCGGACCGGGGCGGCGACGCAGGAGACGTCCGGGTTGGACTCCCGGCGCTCCACGGCGAGGCCGCGCTCACGGATCTCGGCGAGGGCCTCGCGCAGGACGGCCGGGTCGGTGATGCTGTTCGGGGTCATCGCGACCAGCTCGACACCGTCCGGGAGCCGGGAGGCGAGCTCCGGCTCGGGGAGCGAGGCCAGCAGCATCTTGCCGACGGAGGTGCAGTGGGCGGGGAGCCGGCGACCGGCGGCGGACACCATCCGCACCGCGTGGGTGGAGTCCACCTTGGCGATGTAGATGACGTCGGTACCCTCGAGGATCGCCACGTGCACCGTCTCGTCGCAGGTCTCGGCGACGGACCGGGCGACCTGCTGGCCCTCGGCGGCGAGGTCGAGCTGCTCGGCGTATCGGCTGCCGAGCTGGTACGGCCGCACCCCGAGCCGGTAGCGTCCGGGCTGACCGGGCACCGCGACGATGTACGACCGCGCCGCCAGCGTGGTCACCAGCTCGTGCACCGTGGTGCGCGGCAGCTGGAGCTTGCGCACGATGTCGGGGGCGGAGAGTGTGCCGTCCCCGTCGAGAAAGAGCTCGAGAATGTCGAGAGCCCGGGTCACGGCAGGTACGAGACGTCCCACGTCCGGCCCCCTCCCTTGCATGCTTGTGCGGCTGCGTTCGAAATTTCAACAGCCGATCGGAATGACGAACACAGGCTACTCAACTCGGCTTTCTCCGGGCAATGGTCCTGCGGGTACCCGGTGTGACAGGGTGGCCGAAAAGCGGAGGGGGATGCCGTGCCGGAGCTGCTCAAGGGCGGGAACACCGGGCTGGGGACCGGGGCCGTGACGGTGGAGTTGCGGGTGGCCGGGGAGGCCGTGGACCTGAGTGCGCTGCTCGTCGGGGCGGACGGGCGGGTGCGGTCGGACGGGGACCTGGTCTTCTACAACCAGCCGCTCGCCGAGGGCGGCGCGGTGCGCCATGTGGCGGCCGACGGGGGCGGGGCCGAGCGGGTCGTCGTCGATCCGGGCGGGCTGCCCGACGACGTGGACCGGGTCGTGCTCGTCGGCAGCTGCGACCCCGACGACACCGCCCGTACCTTCCGTGGCGTCAAGGAGGTCACCGTGCGGGCCCAGCAGGACGGTGGCGAGCCCGTCGTCTTCCACCCGCCCGCGCTGACCGACGGCGAGCGGGCCGTGCTGCTCATGGAGCTGTACCGGCGGGGCGAGGGGTGGAAGCTCCGGGCCATCGGGCAGGGGTACGCGGAGGGGCTGGCCGGGCTGGCGACGGACTTCGGGATCGAGGTCGCCGAGCCCGAGCCCGAGCCCGAGACCCGGGCCCCCGTGCCCGCGCCGCCGGCGCCCGCGCGCCGGCCCGCCGACCTCACCAAACCCCCGCTCGGCAAGGTCAGCCTCGACAAGGGCGGCCAGGTCTCGATCAGCCTGGACAAGCAGGACCGCGCGCTGGTCGTCACCGTGTCGCTGGAGTGGGACGGCGGCAGTGATCAGCGGCGCCGGCGCGGTGCCGACCTCGATCTGTACGCGCTGTTCGTGCCCGCCTCGCAGGTACGGCCCGGCGGCGGGCAGGCCCCGGGCACCATCGTCAAGAAGGACCGTTCCGGGGCGAAGGGCGGCGAGGAACCCGGCGTCGTCTACTACAAGAACCTGGGCTCGCTCCAGCAGCCGCCCTACATCCAGCTCGACGGCGACTCCCGCGCCCCCGGCCGCGAGACGATCCGCGTCGCGCGGCCCGACGAGCAGGGGTACGTCCTGCTGTGCGCCTACTCCGCCGTCAGCAACGGCTTCGGTTCCTTCAAGAGCTTCGGCGCCCGGGTCGTCGTGGACGACGGTCGCGGCTCCCAGGTCACCGTGCCGCTGTACGAGAACACCTCGACGCGCTTCTGGGTGGCCATCGCCCTCGTCGACTTCACCGTCCCCGACGGCGCGGCGGTCCACCAGATCGAGGCCTACAGCAACCGCATGACCGAGCGCCGCCCGGTCCTGCACCCGGACGGCACGATCCAGATGAACGCCGGCCCGGTGGAGTTCAAGCGCCGCGCCTGACCGCGCGCGGCCTATCCGCGTGTCACTCCGAGCGCCCCTCGTAACCGCTGCGCCCTGAGCACCAGTTCCAGCTCGAAGCGGCGGTCCGGGTCGTCGATCTCGGCGCCCCACAGCTCACGGATCTGGCGCAGGCGGTAGCGGACCGTCTGGGGGTGGACGCCGAGGCGCGCGGCCACCTCCGGGGCGCCGCCGCGGGTCTCCAGCCAGGCCAGCAGGGTCTCGGCGAGACGGCGGCCGTGGGTGGGACCGCAGTGGGCCAGGGGGGCGAGGCAGCGCAGGGCCAGGTCGTCGATGAGCTCCTCGGGCTGGAGGAGGACCAGCGCCTCCGTGTGCTCGGTGCAGTACAGGACCTCACCCGCCGGGAGCAGGCCGCGTTCCATCAGCCGTACCGCGGCCTCGGCCCAGCGCAGCGACTTCGCCGCGTCGGCCAGCGGCACCGGGGGTCCGATCGCGCCCGCCCAGCCGGTCAGGGCGCGTTGCAGCAGCTCCGGGCGGCCCGCCGCGTCCGGCTCGGGCACGACCATGCGGGGCTGCTCGTACTCCATGTCCAGCAGCACGCGCTGTCCGACCGCGGGCGGCACCGCCTCCCGTGCCGGCCGCAGCAGCACCCCGACGGCCACCCGTGCGGGCAGCGGCCAGCCGATCCGGGCGGCGCGTTCGGCGAGGGCGTCGGCGGGGTCGCCGTGCCGGTGGCGCTCGGCCAGCAGCAGTTCCATCAGGCGGCGCTGGAGCCGCAGCCGTTCGCCCGCCTGGCGGGCCGCCGCCTCCGCGTAGCCGCGGACCGACTGGTCGACGAGGCCGTCGAGGTACTCGTAGCCCGCGTCGACGAGTTCGTACATCGCGGGCGGCGGGATCTCGACGCGCTGGCCGATGTCGGCGAAGCGGCGCCAGGCCAGCCGTACGCCCATGCGGTAGATGGCCTGCAAGGAGTCCAGGCTGCGGCCGTTGAGGCCCTCGCCGCGGCCGAACTCCTGGAAGACGCCGGGCGGGACCGAGGGGCGGCCCTCGGCGGTCTCCAGGTGCTGGACGAAGACCTCGATGGCGCGGCGGATGCCGACCAGGGCCATGGGTTCGCCCGACTCGTCGAGGACGAGCGGCAGATGGGGGTACTCGCGGCGGATCTCGCGCAGGATCTCCTCGGCGAGCTCCGGGGCCTCCGCCATCGCGATCTCCGCGAAGCGGCGCACCTTGAGCCGCGGTACGTCGAGCCAGGCCGAGCGGGAGGTCACCGCCGTCACGGGTCAACTCCCCTGACCGGCTTGCTCGTACGTGATCAAGGGCGTGTTCGGCTGGTCGGGCGTCGCCTCCAGCAGCGCGACGATCCCGAACGCGGCGCCCACGGCGAGCGCGGCGGCGGCCACGACGGTCAGTGCGACAGCGAGCAGTCTGGACATCGCAGGGTCAGCCTTTCAGTGGCTCGGTCCGGCGTCCCCACCCCGGCGTTCCACCCTGTCCGTCCGTCCCAGTGTCAGCGTGACATTGACACTCCGTCAAGGGCCGCCTACGGTTCCCGGCCCAAGGTCCCTGTCGTCACACTGCCGCCCGCCCCGCGGCGTGACGACGGGCCGAGAGCGGCCCGAACTCCGTACCCTCGAGCCCCAGGAGTGCCCGGATGCGCCGTACAGCCTCTCCTTTCTCCCTGATCCTGCTGGGACTTGGCACGTTCTTGCTGGTCCTGGCGCCCATGCTGGCGTGGTACGTGACCCCACGGGCCGCCGTGAACCCGATCGACATCGACCAGACCGCCGTCTACAAGGGCACCGGCCGGGTCTTCGACACCGACAAGGTCAAGACCCTGGACGGTCAGACGATCACCGTCACCCAGCGGGTGCGCGGCAACGTCGAGGACAGCGAGCGCAGCGGTGACGCGGTGTGGGACGTGACGACCACCGTCGACACCGACAAGACGCTGCCCGCCTCGGACCCGCACGACGCCCTGGACTTCGTGCCGCACCGCTGGGTGATGGACCGCAGGACGACCAAGCCCGTGCACTGCTGCGGCGAGACGCCGTACATCGAGGGCGAGGCGTACCTCAAGTTCCCCTTCGACGTGCAGAAACGCTCCTACCAGTGGTGGGACAACACCCTCGGTAACACGGTCGTGCTGACCTACCGGGATACCAGGAAGGTCCAGGGGTACACGGGTTACCGGTTCACCGGCACGGTCGCCCCGACCCGGGTCGGCAGCCGGATGGTGCCGGGCACCCTCGTCGGCCGGCCCGACAGTCCGCAGGTGCTGGCCGAGGAGTGGTACTCCAACCACGGCTTCGAGCTGGTCGTGGACCAGCGCACCGGCCGCGTGATCTACGCGCAGACCGGCCCGAGGCGCACCCTGCGGGCGCCGGGCGCCAAGAAGGACGCGGTGGTGCTGCTGGACAGCGAGAAGATCGCCTTCACGACCGGCACGCAGAAGGACGCGGTGGAGAAGGCCGAGCAGGACAGCGGCCAGCTGCGCGCCATCGGCGAGACGGTGCCGATCGGGGCGGCCGTGGCGGGGTTCGTCCTGGTGGTGGCCGGTTCCGTTTTGGTGGTACGGGGGAGGCGGCGTCCCGGTTCTTCCGATACGCCCGGCTCCCCGCTCATGAAGTGATTGGACGTCAGCTCTAATAACGCCGGAAATTGTCACCTCCGTGAGTAGCCACGGGGAACGGGTGGGCGAAAACTGTCCACTCCCCACCCGAGCACAGTCCACCCACATCACCCTCGCAGTAGGCACCTCAACCCCCCACAGGAACGCAAAGCTCGCCCCCACGCTCGAAGTTCCGCACCCTGAGACGAGTTGGAGCGCACATGCCCCAGCACGTGCCACCCTCGCTGCACACCCCGCATCCCCGGGTGACGCAGCACCCCTCGGCGCTCCCCCCACCTCCGCGCCGAATCGTTTTCCTCGCCCATCGCGACCTCGGCAACCCGGCCGCCGGAGGCTCCGAGCTCCTGGTCGACCGGCTCGCCGACGGACTCACCCGGCTCGGCCACCAGGTCACCCTGCTGTGCGGCGGTCCCGCCTCGTACCGCGACTACCGGGTCGTCTCCGCGGGCGGCGAACTCGGGCACTTCCTGCGCGCCCGCTCGGCCTTCTCCCGTCAGGTCGGCGACTGCGACCTGCTGGTCGAGGTCTGCAACGGGATGCCGTACTTCGCGCCCGTCTGGCACCGCGGTCCCACGCTGTGCCTGGTCAACCACGTGCACACCGACCTGTGGTCGATGCGGTTCGGCGGGCCGATGGCGCCCGCGGCCCGCCTCGGCCGAAGACTCGAGCACTGGGCGCTGACCGGCGCGCAGCACCGCAGTCTGCTGGTCGCCGTGTCCCCTTCGACGGCGCACGCGCTGCGCGGCATCGGCGTGGAGCGGGACCGTATCCGCGTCGTCCACAACGGCGTCGAGGAGCCCGGCCCGCGCGCCGACCGGTCGCCCGAACCGCTGTTCGTCGCCGTCGGGCGGCTCGTCGAGTACAAGCGGATCGATCTGCTGCTGCGGCTGTGGGAGCGGGTACGGCCCGTGACCGGCGGCCGGCTGGTCATCGTCGGCGACGGCCCCGAGCGCGAGCGCCTGGAGCAACTCGCCGGTCCCGGCGTGGAGTTCACCGGCCATGTCTCCGAGGCGGACAAGCACCGGCTGCTGTGCGAGGCCTGGCTGCTGCTGCACCCCTCGGCGGTGGAGGGGTGGGGTCTGGTCGTCACCGAGGCCGCCACCCGCGAGACCCCGACGGTCGCCTTCGACGTACCCGGGCTGCGGGACTCCGTCGTGGACGGGGAGACCGGTGTCCTCTCGCGCGGTGAGTCCACGTTCGCCGCCGCCTGGTGCACGCTCGCCCTCTCGGCAGAGCGCCGGGAGCTGATGGGCAAGGCGGCACGGGAGCGCGCGGCCCGCTACCGCTGGGACCGTACGGTCAGACAGTTCCGTGCCGTCGCCGCGGAGGCGGTGAGGAGCTGGGCACCGTGACGGGCACCGGCCTCAAGGACCCCTCGATCCGCAGATCGGTCGCCCTCTTCCGGGCCTTCCTGCGCGAGCAGGAGGACCCCGAGGCCTGCTACCGCCTCCTCGCCCGGGACTCCGTCGACCAGGTCGAGGCCTACGACGGCCCGGTCGACGGGCGGGTCGTCGTGGACGTCGGCGGCGGCAACGGCTGCTTCACCGAGGAGTTCCGCCGCCGGGGCGCGCACGCCTACCTCTTCGAACCCGACCCGCGGGAGCTGGGCCCCGAGCCGCCCGAGGGGGCCGTCGTCGCCGACGGGTATCTGCTGCCGCTGTCCGGCGGGGTCGCGGACGTCACGTTCTCCTCCAACGTGCTGGAGCACGTCGCCGATCCGCAGACCTTCGTCAGCGAGCTGGTACGGGTGACCCGGCCCGGCGGACTGATCTATCTGTCGTTCACCAACTGGCTGTCCCCGTGGGGCGGCCACGAGTGGGCGCCCTGGCACTACCTGGGCGCCGAGCGGGCGCGGGCCCGCTACCGGCGCCGTACCGGAAGGGCCGCCAAGCACACCCTCGGCGAGAACCTGTTCGCCGTGCACATCGGCCCCACCCTGCGGCAGGTGCGCGCCCGCGACGACGTGCGGGTGGTCTCGGCGCGCTCCCGCTACTGGCCCTTTCTCGCGGAGACCGTCGTCAAGGCGCCCGGCATCCGTGAGATCGCCACCTGGAACCTCCTCCTCATCCTCCGGCGGTGTCCACCATGACGACGTCCACGGTCCAGGCCCCTCCCCCGGCCGCCGTACCCTCCACCGCGCGCATGTCGGGCCCGCCGGAGGGCCCGCGCTCGCGGCGCTGGCTGCTGGGGTTCTGGGCCGTGGTGTTCGTGCTGTTCCTGGCCGTCCACCCGGGGCGGCAGACCTTCGACACCAAGCTCGGGGTCACCGTCGACCCGGGCCGGTTCCTCTCCGACCTCGGTCAGCTCTGGCAGGACCAGGGCGGCTTCGGCGGGATCTCCGACCAGTACACCGGCTACCTGTGGCCGATGCTGCCGTTCTACTGGCTGGCCGACCTGGTACGGCTGCCGGTGTGGCTCGCGGAGCGGCTGTGGATGTCGCTCATCGTGGCGGTCGCGTTCTGGGGCGCGCTGCGGCTGGCCGAGCGGCTGCGGATCGGCAGCGGCGCCTCCCGGCTGCTCGCCGGCCTCGCGTACGCGCTGTGGCCGGTGTTCACGATCGTCGTCGGCTCCACGTCGGCGGCCGCGCTGCCCGGCGCCTTCCTGCCCTGGGTGCTGCTGCCGCTGGTGGACGAGCGCCACGACGCCCGGGTCGCCGCCCTGCGTTCGGCCGTGCTCATCCCCTTCATGGGCGGGGTGAACGCGGCCTCCACCCTCGCCTCCCTGCTGCCCGTCGGGCTCTATCTGCTGTCCCGGCCGCCGGGACCCCGCCGGCGCAAGCTGATCGTGTGGTGGCTGCCGGGTCTGGTACTGGCGACCGCCTGGTGGTGGATCCCGCTGCTGCTGCTCGGCTTCTACGGCGAGAACTTCCTTCCCTACGTGGAGAGTTCGCAGACCACCACCGAGACGATGGCGGCGACCGAGGCGCTGCGCGGTGCCGGGAACTGGGTGGCGTACCTGCACTTCGGCGAGGCCTGGCTGCCGGCCGGCTGGACCGTCGTCGCCTCGGTGATCGTCGTCGTCTGCTCCGCCCTCGCCGCCGGACTCGGCCTCGCGGGGCTCGCCCGGCGGGACATGCCGGAGCGGCGCTGGCTGACGCTGACGGTGATCGTGATCGCGCCGATCCTGCTCGCCGGGTACGGCGGCGCCTTCGGGGCGCCCTTCCACGGGGTGGCGCAGGACTGGCTGAACGGCGCCCTGGTGCCCTTCCGGAACATCTACAAGTTCCAGACGGGGCTGGCCCTGGCGCTGGTGCTGGGCCTCGCCCACCTGGTCGGGGTCGCGGCCGAGGCGCGGGGCGCCCGACCGGTGCGGGGGCGCCGGTTCGCGCCGCTGGTCGCCGCGGTGCTGATCCTGCCGGGTCTGATGTGGCCGTACCTCAACGGCTCGATCCTCAACCCGGGTTCCTTCCAGGAGATCCCCAAGTACTGGAAGGCCACGGCCGACTGGCTGGAGGAGGCCTCGCCGGACGCCCGCGCCCTGGTCGTCCCGGCGACCGCGCACGGCATCTACACCTGGGGTTCCCCCATCGACCAGCCGCTGGACGTGGTGGCCGGGTCCCGCTGGGCGCAGCGCGACTACGTCCCCTTCGGCACGCCCGGCAACCGGCGCGCGATGGACGCCGTCGAGCAGGCCCTGATGACCGGCGGCGAAGTCCCGGGACTGGCCGACTACCTGAGCCGTTCCGGCATCCACTACGTCGTCGTCCGCAACGACCTCGACCCCGACCAGATCGGCTATGTGCCGACGACCACGGTGAAGCGGACCCTGGAGCAGTCCGGGTACGTCCGGATGAAAGGCCTCGGCCCGGTGATGACCGGCGGCCGGATCATCGAGGACGCCCCGCTCGCCGTCGAGGGCCTGTACCCGCGGCAGCGGGCGGTGGAGATCTACCGGCCCGCCGACGACGTCCCCCGCCCCCGGCAGGCGGGCCTGTTCCCGGTCGCCGACACCGCCGTGGTCTCCGGCGGTCCCGAGTCGCTGCTGCCGCTCGCCTCCGAGCTGCGCGGTCGGCCGACCGTGCTGACCGGCGACCACCACCCCGGCGTCGGCAGCCCGCCGCTCCAGGTGGTCGGCGACGGGCTGCGCCGCGCGGACACCCGGTTCGGCCTGGTCAACGCCAACACCTCGTACACGTACACGGCCGACGAGCGCAACGCCCCGGACGCCGCCGAGGACGCGGGCGAGAAACCGCACCAGATCCTGCCGACGAAGGGCCTGGAGCACCAGACGGTGGCCCAACTGCGCGGCGCCCGCTCGGTGTCGGCGTCCAGCTACGGCAACTGGCTCTTCCACCTCCCGCAGTACGACCCGGTCAACGCCTTCGACGGCGACCCGGACACCGCGTGGGTGGAGGGCTCCCTGGGCTCGGCGGACGGGCAGTGGCTGCGCATCGAGTTCTCCGACAAGGCCTACGACATGCCGTCCTCGTTCAAGGTGACCCCGCTGCCCCAGGAGAGCGTCCGGTCGGCGGCGACGAAGGTGCGGGTGGAGACGGACAAGGGCGAGCAGACCACCATCGTGCGCTCCGACGGCAGCACGCAGACCATCAAGGCGCCTCCCGGACCGACGAGTTGGATGAGACTGACGATCCTCGACTCGGTGGAGCGCCGCACCGGTCTGCTGGGCGCCGGCTTCTCCGAGGTCACCCTGCCGGACGTCCAGGTGACCCGGCTGCTGCGGCTGCCCACCGACGCCGGGAAGGGCGGTGCCGCCGCCGAACTGGTCTCCCTGCACCGCGCCGCGAACCCCACGGGCCTGTCCGCCACGGGGACCGAGGCCGGCCTGCACCGGCGGTTCTCGACGGCCACGACAGGGACGTACACGATCCGTGCGAGCGCGACCGCCGTGCCGGGCGAGGAACTGGACCGGATGCTGTACGAGGTCGCGCCCACCCAGGACCGGCGGGTGACCGCCACCGCCGACTCCACGGCCGCCCTCGGGGTGGGGCTGTCCGCGCGCAACCTCACCGACGGCGATCTGACGACGGCGTGGATCGCGGGCGAGCGGCCCACGATCCATCTGCGCTGGGACGGCAAGCAGCCCATCGGTGAACTGGTATTGGCCCCCGCGGGCGGGCTGTCCACCCGGCCCACCGAGGTGAGCATCAGCTCCCCGGACGGCGCGACCGTCGCCGGTGTCGACGAGAACGGCTGGGTGCGCTTCCCGGCGATCACCACCGACCGCCTCGACATCACGATCACCCAGACCGCGCCGCTGACCCTGTACAACCCGGTGGTCGACGAGGACCTGCGGCTGCCGGTGGGCCTGACCGAGGCCTACCTCCCCTCGCTGGAGACCCCCGACGCCTCCTACCGCACGCCCCAGCCCGACAGCGACCGCGCGTTCTCGCTGCCCTGCGGCAAGGGCCCGGTGGTGTCGGTGGACCGCGAGCTGTACGAGACCAGCGTGAAGGGCACGGTGGGCGACCTCACCGAGCGCCGTCCCGTCGAGGTGACACTGTGTCAAGAGGGGCGCGACAAGCCGGAGTTGGAGCTGGGTCCGGGTGCGCACCAGGTGGAGGTTGGGGACGCCGGGCCCCTGCTCCTGACCGACCTGACCCTGACCCGGGGCACGGTCGCCGAGCCCACCGCGGCGGGCCGGGATCTGCGGATACGGGACTGGCTCGGCGACCGCCGCGAGGTGAGCGTCGGCTCCGGGGCGGCCATGTACCTGACGACGTACGAGAACTACAACGACGGCTGGAAGGCCACGCTCGACGGCAAGGAGCTGTCGTCGGTGCGGCTCGACGGCTGGCAGCAGGGCTGGCGGGTCCCGGCCGGGGCGGGCGGCACGGTCAAGCTGAGCTACGAGCCGGCGACGACCTACGACGGCGCCCTGATCGGCAGCGGTGTGGCGGTGCTGGTCCTGGTCGGCCTGGTGCTGTGGCGGCGGGACGAACCCAACCCCGACGCGCCGCAGCCGCCGCCCCCGCCGCCGGGGCTCTGGCTGGGCACGGTCGCGCTCACACTGGTGGGCGTGGTCATCGCCGGGTGGCTCGCGCTGCTGGTGCCGGCGCTCGCGCTGCTGGCCCACCGCAGGCACGAGTGGCTCATGCCGGTCGCGTTCGTGGCGCTGGCCGGGGCGGGCGTCGCGGCCGCGACGGGAGCGGGCGAGCCAGTGTCGGCGGGCCACGGCGCCTTCGGCCACACGGCCCAACTGCTGGCGCTGATCGGCCTGTTCGCGGCGGTGGTGAGCGTGCGCGAGCCGTCTCCCGAGACGGGCCCACCCGACTCCGAGGCACCGACGCGACGGCTGCCCAGGACCGAGGAGGGCGACCCGGCATGACCGCCGCACCCGAGCGCGTTCCGTTCCCCGTGGTGGACGAGGTCTCCCGGCACTGCCTCCAGGAGGAGGAACCGGAGACGGTCCACATCGAGGTCCATCTTCCGGGTCGCCTGGACCCGGCGGGGCTGCGCAAGGCGTTCCACGAGGCACTGCTGCGGCATCCGCGCATCCTCATGCGGGAGGCCCGCGGCCCCTGGTACCGGCGCCGCTACGAGTGGGAGCTGACCGAGCGCCCGGACGTGGAGGTGGTCACCTTTCCGGCGCCGGGCCCCGACGCGTTGCGGGACGCCCGGACCCGGGCGCTGACGACGGCCCCGCCGCTGACGGACTCACCGCCGATCCGACTGGAGGTGGTGGAGAAGGCGGGCCGGGCGGGAGGCGGTGCGGCCGCGGACCCGACGGCGGGCCGGGGCACGGACGGTCGGGGTGCGGAGGGACGGGGCACGGACGGTCAGGGTGCCGGTGCCGCCGGCGTCCCGGAAGGGCCCCCCTCCCCGCCCGGGGGCACGGTCCTGTTCCTCACCATCAACCACACCGCCCTCGACGGACCGGCCTGTCTGCGCGTCCTGGCCACCGCCGCCGAGCTCTACAGCGGCCGGGACAACAGCCCCGCCGCACCCCCCGTCCGCCCGGCCGAGCTCCAGCAGGCCCCCGCGGACACGCCCTCCAACTGGGCACCCCCCGCCCGGGTCGCCCCCGGCACCCCCGAGAACTCCCCCGGCAACGGCCTGCTCGTCACCGAACTGCCCCTGCCGCGCCGCCCCAAGGGCGCCCCCTACACGGTGAACGACCAGCTCATGGTCGCCACCGCCCTCACCATCGCGCAGTGGAACCGCGAACACGGCGCCCGGCCCCGCCCGCTGCGCATCACGATGCCCGTGGACGACCGCCCCCGGGACACCACCATGCCCATCGGCAACGGCACCCGGCTCGTCGAAGTCCCCTTCGCTCCGGAGGAGTTGGTCACCGACGACCTGCCAGGACTGCTGCGCCGCACGGCCTCGCGCACCCGCGCCCTGAAGTCCCTGCCCCGCCCCCAGCTCGGCCACGGCGCCGGCCTGCTCACCGCCCCGGTCACCCCGGTGGCGTGGCGGGCCGCCGTCACCCGGGGTCTGCGCCGGGCCGCCGCGCCCTGGACGTCCACCACGCTCCTGAGCAACATCGGCCGCGTCCCGTACCCGCTGGACTTCGGCGAGGAGGCGGGCCGCGCGCACGCCGTCTGGTTCTCGGCGCCGGCCCGGATGCCCCGCGGCCTCACCGTCACCACCGCCTCCACCGCCGGCCGCCTCCACCTCGCCCTGCGCTGGTCCCGCGCCCTGCTCGGCGAGGGCGACGGCGCCCATCTGCGGGACCTGTTCGAGCACTGTCTGCACACGACGGACGCGGAGTCCCGATGACGTCCACCCAGCCCCCCGAGACGACCGAGGACCCCCGGGCCGCCGGGACCGCCCCCGCCCGGCCGCCCGGCCTGCGGGACTTCTACGAGGACCCCGCCGTCCCCGTCGCCTCCGGCGCCCCCCGCAGCCTCCGGCAGGCCCGCATGCTGGCGCGGGCCCTGGGCACCGGCCGCCCCCGGACCGTCCTCGACATCGGCTGCGGCGACGGCACCGCGGCCGCCGTCGCCGCCCCCCTGCTCCCGGGCCACCGCCTCGTCGGCGTCGACTGGTCCCAGGACGCGCTGCGCCGCGCCCGCACCCGGATGCCGTACGCGGTCAGGGGCGAACTCGGCGACGGGGGGCTGCCGTTCGGCACCGAGTCCGTGGACGCCGTGCTGTTCAGCGAGGTGATCGAGCATCTCGTCGACCCGGACTCGGCGCTGGAGGAGATCCGGCGGGTGCTGCGCCCGGACGGCCATCTGCTGCTGTCCACCCCGAACCTGGCCGCCTGGTACAACCGCGCCCTGCTGCTGGCCGGGGTGCAGCCGGTGTTCTCCGAGGTCAGCCTGCGCGCCATCCACGGGCGCCCCGGCCGGGAGGTGGTGGGGCACCTGCGGCTCTACACGGCCCGCGCGCTGCGGGAGTTCGTCGCGGCGGCCGGCTTCACCGTCGTACGGCTGGAGGGGGCGCCCTTCCACGGCGTACCGCGGCCGATGCGCCCGCTGGACCGGCTGGCGTGCCACAGACCCTCGCTCGCCTCGATCCTGCTGCTGCACGCGCGGAAGACCTAGGGGGCCGGATGTGGTGGGGAGTGGCCGCGGCCCTGCTGGCGAACACCCTGTACAGCATCGGTTTCGTCCTGGAGAAACGGGCGCTCACCTCCCTGCCCGAGGTGTCGATCCGGCAACCGGCCCGGCTGCTCCGGCTGGTGCTGGGCAGCCCCCTGTGGATCGGCGGGTCGCTCGCGCTGGCCGCCGGGTTCGGCGCGCAGCTGATCGTCTACCGCACGCTGCCGATCGCCGCCGCGCAGGGCATCTTCGTCTCCGGCCTGGTGCTGCTGGTCCTGCTGTCCGCGCGGCTGCTGGGCGAGCGGACCAGCGGGCGGGAGCGGTACGCCCTGGCGGCGATCCTCGGGGCGCTGCTGATGGTGGTGCTGTCTCTGGACGAGCGCGCGGACACCGTCAGCCACGCCGCCCCCTACCCGCTGATCCTGCTGGTGTGCGTGCCCTCGCTGGCGGGGGGCGTGTGGCTGTACGGGTCCGCCGAGCGGCGCGCGAGGCACCGGCACCGGCTGCCGACGACCGGCGTCGAGTACGGCGTGGCGGTGGGCCTGCTCTACGGCGTCAGCTCGCTGGCGATCAAGGGCGTGTCGACGTATCTGACCTCGGGCGACTGGGGAGGGGCCCTGACCGGGGTCCTGCGCTCCCCGTACCCGTATCTCCTGCTGTTCACCGGCGCGTTCGGGCTCGTCATGTCGCAGGCCGCGCTCCAGCGCTGCCGGGCGTCGCTGATCGTGCCGGTGTGCACCACCGTGACCAGTCTGTTCACCGCGGTGCTCGGCACGCTGTCGTTCGGCGAGGCGCTGCCGCACGACCCGCTGCGCCTCGCGCTGCGGGTGGCCGGGACGGCGCTGGCCGTCTCCGTGCTGCTGGCCATGCCCAAGCACGACCAACGTCCCGCGCAACCCCCCATCGGTGCCAAGGAGTTGACTCCATGAAAGCCGACGACCCGCTGTTGCGGATCCTCGCGTGCCCGCTCGACAAGGGCCCGCTGCACCTCGTCGTGCCGGACGACCCGGCGGCCCCGGACGAGGTCCTCTACAACCCGCGCCTGCGCCGCCGTTACCCCGTCGTGGACGGCATCCCGCAGCTGCTGCCGTCCTCCGGGGAACAGGTCTCGGACGACGAGCACGAGGACCTCCTCCAGCGGATGACCCCATGACCCTGGCCGCGCAGGTCGCCTCCCTGCTGCCCACCCGGCTGGTCGCCGCCGTCGCCCGGGCCGTGTACCCGCGCTTCGAACCGGAGTTGGCGCGGCTGTCCGAGCTGTGCCCCGCCGGGTGCGGGACCGCCGTGGACGTCGGCGGCTGGTACGGGCCGTGGACGCGCCGGCTGTCGCGGCGGGCCCGCCGGGTGGTGACCGTGGAACCGGTCCCCCACCTCGCGCGGCTGCTCGCGGCGACGGCCCCGCCCAACGTCCGGGTGGTGCAGGCCGCCGCGGCCGAGCGCCCCGGCCGGGCCCAGCTGTGGCTGCCGGCCCGCGACGCGGGCGACCGGGGGGTCTCCTCCCTGGTCCGCCGCGACATCCACGCCCAGGCGGTGCCGGTCGGCTGCGTCACCCTCGACGAACTCGGGCTGACGGACGTGGGGTTCGTGAAGATCGACGTCGACGGCAGCGAACTGGCGGTGCTGCGCGGTGCCACGGGCATCCTGGCGCGGGACCGGCCGGCCCTCTTCATCGAGCTGGAGTCCCGTATCCAGCCGATCAGTCCGGTGGTGACGTATCTGGCGCTGCTCGGCTACGAGGGCTGGGTGCTGCCCGGGCGGGACTGGATTCCGCTGAGCGCCTTCCCGTTGGAGGCGCACCAGGAGCGGGCCTCGTACGTCGTGCACCACGGCCTGCTGCGCCGCGTGCTGCCCTTCCGGGGACCCCGGTACGTCAATTCGGTGCTCTTCCTGCCGGACGGCCGCCGCCCGATCGGCGACCATGGTCCCCATGCCCTCCGCGAAACCCCCGGCTAGCCCCTTCACCCCGCGCGACTTCCAACTGGTCCTGCTGCGGCGCATGGCCGACCACAACCCGGACCTCGTCGAGGACGCCCGCCGTGCGCTGGGCGCCTCCCTGGCCGAGATGCGCGAGGCCAACAAGCGCTGGCAGGCGATGCTCCGCTCCCCCCGGGCCCGGGGCGCCGCCGCGCGCCACCGCTCGGTCCTGGGCACCCCGGAGTCGGTGCTCGCCCGCAGGGTGGGCGACCTGGACTGCGAGGCCTGGCTGTGGACCCTGCCGCTCTGGCCCGAGCTGCGCTTCGAGGTGCTGCTCGCGCCGGACGGCGGGGTGTGGAACGAGTGGCTGGTCCGCGCGCCGGGGACGCCGGGCCCCGAGCTGCGGACCCTGGACGACCTCACGCCCTGGTCGTGCACCGTCGACGAGGTGGCCCGCGCCTTCGCCCCGGCCCGCCCCCTGGAGGGCACGGCGCCCACCCGCTGGGGGCTGGCGTTCACCGCCCCGGACGGCGGCGGCGTACGGCGCGAATGCGCGGCCGAGTTCACCTGGGGGCTGCTGCAACGCGTCGCCGTGCGCTGAGCCGCGGGGTTCAGGAGCGCCCGGAGGCCGCCTCCAGGATCGCCGCCACGACGACGGGCACGGACCGCGGGTGCAGGTCGAGGAAGAGATTCGGCTCGACCAGTTCCAGCTCCATCACCCGCGGCTGTCCGTCGTCGCCGTCGACGAGGTCCACGCGCGCGTACAGCAGCTCGGGAGCCTCCGGTACGGCGGCCAGGGCGCGCTCGGCGACGGCGAGTTCGGCCGGGGTCGCGGTCCACGGCTCCAGGCCGGGGTGGGCGACCTTGTCCGCGTCGAAGGCCGTACCGGGCGCCAGCACGGCCCGCTTGCGGCTGGCGTGCAGGAACCGTCCCCCGACGTACACCAGCGCCCGCTCCCCGCCGGTGTCGATGCCCCGCATGTACGGCTGCACCATCGCGGTGAGCCCCTCCTCGCCCATCCGCGCCAGCTGCCGTACGGCGGTCTCGCGCCGGTCCGGCGTGTACCGCGCGGCGTACCGGGCGCCCGCCCCGGAGGTCGGCTTGACGACGTACTCGCCCTCGTCGGGGAGGTCGGCCGGGTCACCGGGCGCCAGATAGCGCGTGGGCACGGTGGGCACCCCGGCCGCTGCCAGCTCCCCGAGGTAGCGCTTGTCGGTGTTCCACCGCACGACCCCGGCCGGGTTGGCGAGCCGGGTGGCCTTGCCGCACCGCTGCGCCCACGCCACGAACTCGGCGGCCCGCCAGCTGTAGTCCCAGGTGGACCGGATGACGGCCAGGTCGTAGCCGCCCCAGTCGACGCCGGCGTCGTCCCAGAACACGGCGTCCGCCCCGGCCCCGGCCGCCCGCAGGGCGTCCACCAGCACGGGCAGGTCGCGGTCACGGTGCGGCTCGGGCCGGGGGTCGTAGGTGACGAGGGCGACTCGGGGCACGACGGGGTCCCTTCTGCTACGGCACTGACCTCCGCAGGCTAGCCAGGTCCCCCACGCCCCCGGCAACCCGGTTCGACCCGACCTGATCGGGCACAGGATGTCGGGTCCGGCAGGGTGGGTCCTTCCTAACGTGAGGAAACGAAAGGGAAGGAGACCGGGGTGCTGGACGGGCTGAACGAGGCCATGGAGCACATCGAGCAGCGGCTCGACCAGCGGATCGAGGCGGCCGACCTGGCGCGGATCGCGACGACGTCGGAGTACCACCTGCGGCGGCTGTTCTCCGCGCTGGCGGGGATGCCGCTGTCGGAGTACATCCGGCGCAGACGGCTCACCGTCGCCGGCGCGGAGGTGCTGGCCGGGGACCGGACGCTGCTGGAGATCGCGGTGCGCTACGGCTACACGTCCGGCGAGGCGTTCGCGCGGGCGTTCCGCGCCCTGCACGGCGTCGGTCCGGGCGAGGCCCGGCGCTCCGGTGCGAGCCTGCGGTCCCAGCCCCGGCTCTCCTTCCGCCTCACCGTCGAAGGGAACAGCAGCATGCGCTATCGGATCGTGGAGAAGGACGAGTTCCGGGTGGTCGGCCGCAAGGCACGCGTCCCCCTGGTGCACGAGGGGATGAACCCGGCCCTGGTCGCGTTCATCCGGGGCATCGACCAGGAGACGCTGCGGCGCCTGGAGGGCCTCGCGGACCAGGAGCCGCGCGGGATCGTGGGGGTCAGTGACGACCTCGACCCGAGCCGGGCCGAGGGCACCGAACTCGACTACTACCACGGGGTGGTGACCGGCGCGGACGCGCCCGGGGACCTGGACTCGCTCACCGTGCCGGCCGGCACCTGGGCGGTGTTCGAGAACTCCGGCCCCTTCCCGCAGACGCTCCAACACCTGTGGCGGGACGTGTTCACCCAGTGGTTCCCGTCCAACCCGTACCGCAGCCGCCCGGGCCCCGAGCTGCTGCGCACCCGCCTGTCCCCGGACGCGGCCGAGGCGGACGCGGAGCTGTGGATCCCGGTGGAGTGCACACCCGTCTGACCCGGACGGACGGCGGGCGGGCGTCCGGGCACGGGGCATCGGGTAGGAGCGGTACCGGAGAACGCCGCCCCGAAAGATCCTGAAGGAGTACGCCGCGTGACCCCTCTCTTCCCGGCCCTGACCGACGCCCCGGCGCACCGGCCCGCCCTGCGGTTCGGCGACCGCTCCCTGACCTACGGGGAGCTGGCCGCCGTGACCGGCGTCCTCGCGGGCCAGCTGCGGGACGCCGGCCGCGTCGCCGTCTGGGCGACCCCGGCCCTGGAGACCGCCGTCGCCGTGGTCGCGGCGCTCCGGGCGGGCGTCCCGGCCGTTCCGCTGAACCCGAAGTCGGGCGAGGGGGAGCTCGGCCACATCCTGTCGGACAGCGCGCCGACCCTGGTCCTGGCCGCCCCGGGCGACGAACTGCCCTCCCCGGTGCGGGACGTGCCGCGCCTGGACGTCACCCTCGACCGCACCGGCGGGCCCGTCGCCGACGCCGGCGCCGAGGACACCGCCCCCGCCCTGGTCGTCTACACCTCCGGCACCACGGGCCCGCCCAAGGGCGCGGTCATCCCCCGCCGGGCGATCGCCTCGACGCTGGACGCGCTGGCGGACGCCTGGGAGTGGACCGGCGACGACGTCCTCGTCCACGGCCTGCCCCTGTTCCATGTGCACGGCCTGGTGCTCGGCGTCCTCGGCCCGCTGCGCCGCGGCGGCTCGGTCCGCCACCTCGGCCGGTTCAGCCCCGAGGGCGTGGCCCGCGAGCTGAACGACGGCGCGACCCTGCTGTTCGGCGTCCCCACGATGTACCACCGGATCGCCCAGGCCCTGCCCGCCGACCCGCAGCTGGCGAAGGCACTGGGCCGGGCCCGGCTGCTGGTCTCCGG
This sequence comes from Streptomyces sp. NPDC020489, assembly GCF_044386545.1. NCBI lineage: Bacteria > Bacillati > Actinomycetota > Actinomycetes > Kitasatosporales > Streptomycetaceae > Streptomyces > Streptomyces sp. NPDC020489. Next base: position 273,144 of record NZ_JBIRUZ010000001.1, on the reverse strand, counting down.
CTCCGCCGCGCTGCCCGTGCACGACCACGAGCGGATCGCCGCCGCGACCGGCCGCCACGTCATCGAGCGCTACGGCATGACGGAGACCCTGATGAACACCAGCGTCCGCGCGGACGGCGAGGCCCGCCCGGGCACGGTCGGGGTGCCCCTGCCCGGGGTGGAGCTGCGGCTGGTGGAGGAGGACGGGACGCCGATCGCCTCGTACGACGGGGAGACGGTCGGCGAGATCCAGGTGCGCGGCCCGAACCTGTTCACCGGGTACCTCGACCGGCCCGACGCCACGGCGGCCGCGTTCACCGCGGACGGCTGGTTCCGCACCGGCGACATGGCGGTGCGCGACGCCGACGGCTACGTCCGGATCGTCGGCCGGAAGGCCACCGACCTGATCAAGAGCGGGGGGTACAAGATCGGGGCGGGTGAGATCGAGAACGCGCTCCTGGAGCACCCCGGGGTGCGGGAGGCGGCGGTCACCGGGGAGCCGGACGCCGACCTGGGCGAGCGGATCGTCGCCTGGATCGTGCCGGCGGATCCCCAGTCGCCGCCCGGCACCGAGGAGTTGGCCCACCACGTGGCCCGGCGGCTCGCCCCGCACAAGCGGCCCCGGGTCGTCCGCCACCTGGACGCCCTCCCGCGCAACGACATGGGGAAGATCATGAAGCGGGCGCTGCCCCGTGACTGACCGCAGCTCCGCCCGCGCCTTCCTCACCCAGGTCACGGACGACTTCACCGAACTGCCCACCCCCGAGGGCGAGTGGGGGCCCGACGGCCCGCTCGCCTGGGCGGGCTACGACGCCGCACGCGCCCGGGCGCGCGAGCGCACCGGCGAGGCGGAGTCCGTGGTGTGCGGCACGGGGCACGTCCAGGGGGTGCGAGCGGTCCTGCTCGCCTTCGAGTTCGGCTACCTCGGCGGCTCCCTGGGCGTGCTCACCGGCGACCGCCTGGAGGCGGCGTACGGCTACGCGCGCGCCCACCGCCTGCCGGTCGTCCCGCTGGTCGCCACGGGCGGCAGCCGGATGCAGGAGGGCATGCTCGCCCTGACCCAACTCCAGCGCGTGGCCCGGCAGTCGGCGCTCACCCGGGCGGCGGGCCTGCCCCAGATCGCGGTCCTGAGGGACCCCACCACCGGGGGCGGCTGGGCCACCCTGGGCGCGGGCGCCGACGTCGTCCTCGCCCTGCCGGGCGCCCAGGTCGGTTTCGCGGGCTCCCGGGTCCGCCCCCCGGACGCGGACCCGGCGGCGTACACGGCCGAGGCCCAGGTGGCGGCGGGCGCCGCCGACGCCCTCGTCCGGCCGGAGGACCTGCGCCGCACCCTCGGCCGCTGGCTGCGCCTGCTGACCTCCCCGGCCGCGGAGGCACCGCTGCCCCGCCACCCCGGCCCGCCCCCCGCACCCGGCCTGCCGCGCACCGGCTGGGAGGCGGTCCAGCGCGCCCGCTCCCCCCGGCGGCCCCGCGCCGACCGCTACCTGGACGCCTGCTTCACCCACCGCGTCGCGATCTCCGGCGACCGCTGCGGCGGCACGGACCCGGGGATGCTGTGCGGCTTCGGGGAGCACGCGGGCCGGACGGTCGCCTACGCCGCACAGACCGGCACCGCGACCCGCCCGGCCGGCTACCGCACCGCCGCCCGGCTGATCCGCCTCGCGGACCGGCTCGGCATCCCGGTCCTGACCCTGGTCGACACCCCGGGCGCCGCCAACGACGCGGAGGCCGAGCGCCAGGGCGCGGGGGCGGCGATCGCCGACCTGTTCGACGCAGTGGCCACCGTCCGCACCCCGATCACCACGCTGCTCATCGGCGAGGGCGGCTCCGGCGGCGCCCTCGCGCTCGCCGCCCCCGGCGCCACCTGGGCCGCCCCGGACAGCTACTTCTCGGTGATCGCCCCGGAGTCGGCGGCGGCCATCCTGAAACGGCCCCCGGAGGAGACGGCGGCCACCGCGGACCACCTGCGTCTGCGGCCCCAGGACCTGGCGGAGCTGGGAGTGATCCGTACCGACTGACCCCACGTCAAGACCTTTATGTGACGCTTACATCGGACATAACAGACAAAACCCCCCATTCAGTCGCGCCCCACCCGGCCCCCTCCAGAAGGCGCCCCACCCCCGCCCCTCGCACGATGCCAGTGAGCCCCGCCGCCCGGCGCGGCCACGGTCTGTGTTCTCGGGAGGACCTGCCCATGACCGCCACCGCCAGTCTGGAGCAGCTGCGTCGCTGCCACTTCGCCGTCGACCTGGGCGCGGCGAGGACGCGGGTGTACGTGAAGGGCGCCGGGCTCGTCGTCGACCAGCCGTCCGTCGCCGCCGTGAACACCCGGACCGGTGCGCTGATCGCGGTGGGCGAGTTCGCGGAGAAGATGACGGGCCGGACGCCGGACTACATCCGGGTCGTACGGCCCGTCTCCGGCGGGACCGTCGTCGACATCGAGATGGCCCAGCGCATGCTCCGGCACCTGCTCGGCGACAAGATCCGCCGCTCGCTGCGGCGCAAGCCGATCCTGCGCGCCGCAGCCTGCACCCCGCACGACGCGGACCCCCTCGCCCAGCGCGCCTGCATCGAGACGCTGGTCGGACTGGGCGCCCGGCGGGTGGAACTGGTCGACACGCTGATCGCCGCCGCCGTCGGCTGCGGACTGCCCGTGGAGCGGCCCGAGGCCACCATGGTGCTGGTCTGCGGCGCCGCGGCCACCCAGGTCGCCGTGCTCTCGCTCGGCTCGATCGTCAACGCCGTCCGCATCCCCGTCGGCGGCGAGGCCGTGGACCACGCGATCGTGCAGCACCTGCGCCACCAGCACGAGCTGATGCTGCCGAGCCAGTCCGTACGACCGCTGCAACTCGCCCTGTCCGGCAACGGCCTCACCCCCTCCGGCCCCGCCTCCACCGAGATCCACGGACGGGACGTCGCCACCGGCCTCGCCCGTTCCGTCCAGGTCGACACCGCCGCCGTCCGGGACGCGATCCAGACCCCGCTGACCGCCGTGCTCGACGGCATCGGCAAGGTGCTGCGGGACTGCCCGCCCGACCTGGTGGCCGACCTCGCCGACCGCGGGATCATGATGGTCGGCGGCAGCGCCCTGCTCCCCGGCTTCGACCAGATGCTGCGGCACGCCACCGGCATGCCGGTGCACATCGCCGAGCGGCCCGAGGTGTGCGCGGTGGAGGGACTCGGCGCGATGCTGGAGGGCCGTATCGAACCGCTCGCGCTGAGCCCGCTGACCGACTGAGCCGATCGCCGGCCCCGGCCATGCCCGAAGCCCTCCTCCCCCCGCTCCTGGAAGCCGTCCTCGGCGTCGGCACCGACCTCGAACTGCGCACCACCCTCCAGCACATCGTGGACGCCGCCGCCGAGCTCACCGGCGCCCGGTACGCCGCGCTCGGCACGGCCGACCCGGGGCAGGACGGACTCAGCGAGATCCGCACCCCGGGCACCGTGCCGTCCGCCACCGCCTGCCTGACGGTGCCGATCCATGTCCAGGACGAGGAGTTCGGCAGGCTCCACCTCGCCGGGAAGGACCGGTTCACCGCCGAGGACGAGCAGCTCCTGCACGTCCTCGCCGTCCAGGCCGGCATCGCCATCGGCAACGCCCGGCTCTACGAGGCGGCCCGGCAGCGTGAGCGGTGGATCGAGGGCGCGGCCGCCGTCACCACCGCGCTGCTCGGCGAGGGCCCCGCGGCCGACGCGCTCACCACGGTCGCCGAACGCGCCCGGCTCCTCGCCGACGCCTGCGCGGGCGTCATCCTGCACCCCACCGAGGAGGGCGGCATGGAGATCGTGACGGCGTCGACGCACGACGACCCGGGCGACATCGTCGGTACGACCATCGCGCCCGGCAGCCCGGTCCTGGAACAACTCCTCGGCGGTGAACCGGTGTTCGTCGACGACTCGGCGACCGACCCGCGCATGACGACACATGTCCGGCACCGGTTCGGGCCCAGCATGATGCTGCCGCTCCAGGCGGACGGCCGGCTGATCGGCACCCTCGCCCTGCCCCGCCGGCGCGGCGACCGCCCGTACACCTCCGTCGAGCGGCTCCTCGCGGTGCAGTTCGCCTCGCAGGCCGCGCTCGCCCTGGTCCTCGCCGACGCCCAGCACAGCCGGGAGCTGCTCGCGGTCTTCGAGGACCGTGACCGCATCGCCCGGGACCTGCACGACCTGGTCGTCCAGCGGCTGTTCGCCACCGGCATGATGCTGGAGTCCGCCCAGCGCCGCACCGAGGAGGACGAGGTCCACGAGACGCTGGGCCGGGCGGTCGACGAACTCCAGTCCACCGTCCAGGAGGTCCGTACGACGATCTTCGCCCTCCAGCAGCCGCCCGCGGACGCCCCGACGACGTTCCGGGGCAAGGTGCTCCGGGAGACCGCGGGGGCGGCCGCCCTGCTGGGCTTCGCCCCGTCCACCCGGTTCACCGGCGCCGTCGAGAGCCGCGTCCCAGAAGCGACCGCCGGCCTCCTGACCGCCCTGCGCCGCGCCCTGGCCACCGCCTCCCGCCGGCCCGGCGTCGGCCGTATCGAGGTCACGGTCGACGCGACGGCGACCCTGCCGGACGGCCGGGAGGGCGTACGGCTGACCGTGCACGACGACGGGGCGGCCGACGAGGGGACGGCCGACGGCGCGGGCACGGGGACGACGGTGACCTGGCAGGCGCCGCTCTGAGCACGGCCGGGCAGGTCGGCGGGACCGACGCGGTCAGCGGGCGAACCAGCACCGCACGGTGGTGCCGTCCTCCCCGGTGTGCGTCCGCACCAGATCGGCGACCAGGTTGACCAGCAGCAGCCCGCGTCCGCCGCGCTGGTCGCGCGCCGGGGGCCGCCGTCCGGCCAGCGGGTCGGCGAGGCGCCCCGCGTCCCGGACCTCGCAGAGCGCGTACCCGTCCTCGCTCCACACCCGCAGCGTCCCCGCACCGCCCCCGTGCACCACGCTGTTGGTGGTCAGCTCGGCCGCGACCAGGGCGAGGTTCTCCAGCGCGATCCCGGTCAGCCCGAGCCGCGCGCCCTCGGCGGTCGCGAGATGGCGGACCGCGGAGAGCGACCCCGCGTCGAAGCCTAGGCAGAGCACGTCCGGGACGACGGACAGCGGCTCGTTGCAACGGTCCACCACCGCGTCGGGGGCGTACGCGTCGCTCCGCCGTTCCGGCCCGCCGCCGGAGGGGATGACGGTGGGGTGGGTGGCCCAGGCGTCGGCGAGCACCGTCTCGTCCAGGCGCCGGACGTCGTAGGGGCACAGGATGGTGGCGTGCCGGTCCGCGAAGGCCGCGTTGATCAGCGCCTCGTGCTGGACGCAGGCGGGGTACTCGCCGCTGGTGCGGCCGGCCCAGATCGGCTCGCCGATGATCCGCACCCGGCGTCCGGGCGGCTGGGCGTCGGCGAAGGCACGCAGCACGCCGGGGATGATCCGGCCGGGATTGCGGCCGGCCTCGCGCATGTCCAGGAGCCGTACCGTGTCGGCGTCGGTGCCGAGCGCGTCGCGGATCAGCCCGAGGTTGTCGCCCGGTACGGCCACGGCGACCGGCTCGCCCGCCTCCAGACCCTCGCGGACGAAGGGGACCGTGCCGGCGAGGTACTCCTGGGCGTCGCCGTAGAAGAGCGCGGGGTGCAGGAACGGGGCGCTCACGACGACGACCCCTCGCTCCCGGACAGTCCTGGCCAAAGCAGCTCAGGAGTCCGGCTGGGCATGGGCGGCGGACCGTGCGACTCCAACAACCGACCCTCCTCCAGACGCCGTGCGGCGGCCGCGAGGGCGTCAGCGCCCGTGACATCGACGAACATCACGGCGGACAGCTCCAGACCGTACACGTCGGCACACGCGCCCACCGTCCGCTCCAGCGCGCGCTCCCGAGATTCCCGTGAGTGGCCGCGGCCACCTCGCCCGCGGCGCGCAGGCCGCGTCCGGGCACCCAGGCGTCTACCCCGCCGGGAAGCTCCCACTCCCCCGTCCGCCCCAGGTGTAGCCCGTGCCGGGTCGGGCAGGCGCATGAGCGGCACCGCCGGGCCCCCGCGGGGCTGACGCTGTGCATCCGTCCAGGACCGGTGGCGCGAAGGAGGGCCGTCAGCGTGACGACGGTAGGGGACCGACGGGACGGGGAGATGAGCTCAGCGGCACACACACCACTCGCACGGCGCCTGAACACCCTGGTCATCGACGCCCGCACGGACGCGGGCCGGGCCGAGCTGCGACCGCGGGGCGAGCTGGTGCACGGCTGCGCGCGGGTCCTGGAGGCGGCCCTGTCGGCGCTGCCGGACGAGGTCCACCGGGTCGAGCTGGACATGACCGGCGTGGTGTTCATGGACACGGCCGGGCTCCAGTTCCTGGAGCTCCTGGACGACTACCGCCACCGCCGGCACGTCCCGGTGACCACCTCGCACTGGACCGGCCAGCCGCGCCGGATCCTCGAACTCGCCGGCCTGGACACCACCGACCCGCTGCACACGGCCCCCCGCCCGGACGACACGGAGCCCGCTCCCCCGGCGTCCTCCGCGGTCGCCCTGGAGCGCACGGAACAGATCCAGCTGCTGCGCGAGGAGGTCGAGCAGCTGCGCCAGGCGATCGTCTCGCGGCCCGTCATCGACCAGGCCCGCGGCATACTGATGGCCGCCCACTCCTGCACCCCCGAGGAGGCCTGGGCCATTCTGCGGACCACCTCCCAGCTGTCCAACACCAAGCTGCGCTCCGTCGCGGAGGCCCTCACCGCCGGCACCAGGCCCGACGGCCCGCCGCCGCCGGAGGAGGTGCGCACGGCGTTGCGCACGGCGGTCCGCAGCTGTCTGGACTGAGCGGCCCTCGGCGGGGGCCGAAAGCCGACCCCGCACCGGCAAAGCCGTTGATCACCTCTTCGGCCGGACCGTAGGTTCCGTCGCATGACGAATCTCCGGATCGGTGTGATGTACGACCGCGACTGGGCCCCCGAGGAGCTGCCCGGGTTCGCGCGCCGGGCCGAGGCGCTCGGCGCGGACGACCTGTGGGTGGTGGAGGACCTGCGCTGGTACGGCGGGGTGTCGGCGGCGGGCGTGGCGCTGGGCGCGACCGAGCGGCTGCGGGTGGGCATCGGGATCGCCCCGGCGCCGCTGCGCAGCCCGGCCCTGCTGGCGATGGAACTGGCCACGCTGGCACGGGTGTTCCCGGGCCGGCTGGTGGCCGGGATCGGCCATGGCGTACGGGAGTGGATGGAGCAGGTCGGGGTGGCGCCGCGCTCTCCGCTGGCCCTGCTGGAGGAGACGATCACCGCGGTACGGGCGCTGCTGCGCGGGGAGCGGGTCACGGTGGACGGGCGGGAGGTGCGGATCGACGGCATCGAGCTCGTGCATCCGCCCGCCGAGCCGCCGCCGGTGGTGGCGGGGGTGGTACGGCCGCGCTCGCTGGAGCTGTCCGGTCGGGTCGCGGACGGCACGCTGATCGCCGAGGGCCACGGCCCGCGGGACCTGGAGCAGGTACGGGCGCTGCTGGCCAAGGGCGGTGCGGGCGACGACCACACGCTGAACGTGTTCGCGTTCGCCTGTGTCGGCGACGACCCCGAGGAGGTCGCGCGGGCCCTGCACCCGCACACCGAGGGGCACGGCGCCTGGTTGGGCCGCCCTCAGGAGGAGGTCTTCACCGTCTCCGGTGACGCCGCCGGGGCCGCGGAACGGATCGCCGCGCTCGAGGAGTCGGGCGCCGACACCGTCGTCCTCCGGTTCGTCGGCGCGGAGCCGCTGCGGCAGCTGGAAGCGGTCCTTGAGGCCGCCCGGCGCTGACCCGCACTCCGCGACGCGGGTCCCGTCCGGGGCCCGCGTCGTCGCGCGTGCCCCCGCCCGCTCAGGCCTCTTCGACGGCCGCCGTCCCGGCGCGGGGCAGGACCTCGTGCTCCCCGTCCACCTGGATCAGCAGCGCCAGCAGGGCGGCCACGGTCAGGCCGGCCTCGGCCGGATGGCGCAGGACCTTCCCCTGCTCGATCCGGTAGGTGTTGGTCCGCCCCTCGCGCGTGTGGGACAGGTAACCGCTGCGCTCCAGATCCGAAATGATCTTCTGGACGGCGCGTTCCGTGAGCCGGCAGTGCGCCGCGATGTCCCGGACCCGCGCGCTCTGGTTCTCGGCGATGGCGGCCAGGACGCGCGCGTGGTTGGTGATGAAGGTCCAGCCCGTGTGCGATTCCGTCGCTCCACTCATGTGGGCATCGTACGCCTGAGGATTCACGCATGAAAACACACGAAAACAATTTCACGTATCGCTTGACGTAGGTCCGTGCGCGGGGGACGCTGATGAGGTCGGGAAGACGGGTGTACCCAGCCGTGGGGAGAGGACCATGCCCAAGTCGGCACCCTGCTGTGCCGGACCGGACCACGGATGCACCAGGCTCGTCGGTGGTGACGGCTCGGCCCGGCTGACGGTCTGCGCCCGCCCCGACGGCGACCGGACGGTGGTCACGCTCAGCGGGGACCTCGACCTCGCCGCGGACCAGACCCTCCAGCACGCCCTGCGCTCGGCGCTCGACGACTCCGGCAAGGGCATCGACCTGGACCTGGGCGGCGTCGACTTCTGCGACTGCTCCGGGCTCAACGTCCTGCTGGGCATCCGGCAGCAGGCACTGGACCAGTACAAGACGGCCACGATCCGGCGCCTCAGCCCGGCCGCCGCGCGGGTGTTCTCCCTCACCGGCACCCTGCCCCTGTTCGACCCGGAGGCCGAAGCGCAGCCTCAGCAGGGCCACGCCACCGCGCCGGACCCCCGGGTCGAGGCCGCCCAGCTGCGGCGCGCCATGCAGACACGGGGCCTGACCGACCAGGCCCGCGGCATCCTGATGGCCACCTTCTCGCTCACCGCGGAGGAGGCCTGGAACGTCCTGGTGATGACCTCCCAGAACACCAACACCAAGCTGCACCGCGGCGCACAGCAGTTGGTGGACTCGATCCGCGGCGAAGCCCTGCCGGAGGCCACCCGCCAACAACTCTCCACCGCGGTGGCCCACGTGACGGCGGAACGAGCCGAAGCGAAGAACTGAGGGCGCCCGCCCGGACCCGGCGGCGCGGGCGATCCGACAGCCCGAAGTAAACGTTTCCGCAGGCCAGGGGCCTGCACGGTGGGGCGGGTGGGACTCGAACCCACGGCCGGCGGATTATGAGTCCGCTGCTCTAACCGGCTGAGCTACCGCCCCATAGCGGCGTGTCGCGTACATGTGTGCGCGCCGTCTGCCGCAGCATAGCCGCTCATACGATCTCCTGCTTCGTACGGTCGACTTCGCATGCCCTGAAGGACTCCGCCGTGACCTGCACGGTTCCCGGGCGCAGGGGTGATCACATGAAAAAGGACCCCCGAGGGGGTCCTTGTCCGTGTGCTCTCCCGACTGGACTCGAACCAGTAACCTGCCGGTTAACAGCCGGCTGCTCTGCCAATTGAGCTACGGAAGATCGAAGCTCCCCCGACTGGACTCGAACCAGTAACCTGCCGGTTAACAGCCGGCTGCTCTGCCAATTGAGCTACGGAGGAATGCCTCGTTGCATCGAACGTAGCTCCCTGGGTAGTCGCCAGAGGGCGGGCGTTCGCTGCGACACATACATTAGCGCAAGCAGGGGGGTGCTCCGCCAATCGGTACTCCTCCACGAGGGAAGGGTGGCTCCGCCATGCGCTTCAAGCTCACGTTCGTCACCGGGCTGGCACTGGGTTACGTGCTGGGGACCCGGGCCGGACGGGAACGCTATGAACAGTTGAAGAAGTCGGCACGTCAGGTCTCCCAGAACCCCGCGGTCCGCAACACCGCCGAGTCGGCCGCCCAGCAGGGCCGCCAGTTCGCCGGCAAGGCGTACCACGCGGTGAGCGAGAAGGTGGGCGACCGGGTTCCGGAGTCGGTGACCCAGCGGGTGCGATCCCTGCGGGACCGGAACACCAACGGGGCGGCCGCGGACGACTGGGGCACCGGCACCGGGACCAGTAGTACGTGACAACGGACTCATAATCGGTCGGCCGTACCTTCACCGGGTACGGCCACCCCCCGCGGTGCGGCAGAATTTTGGCCATGGGGATAGTCGCCGGGTTGGACAGTTCGCCCGATTTCACTCGTATCGTCGTCTGTGACGCAGACACGGGCGCCGTACTCAAACAGGGGTACGCGCCGCATCCGGTCGAAGGCCGGCCTTCCGACATCGATCCCCAGGCCTGGCTGCTGTCCCTCGGCGAGGCCGCGGGCGGCGGACTCCTCGAGGGCGTGCAGGCCATCGGCGTGTCGGCCCAGCAGAACGCCCTGGTGCCGCTGGACGCCCAGGGCAACACCGTCCGCCCCGCCCTCGTCGGCGGCGACAAGCGCGCCCAGGTCGCGGCTGTCGACCTCGTCGACGCGCTCGGTGGGCGCGAGGCGTGGGCGCAGGCCGTGGGATGTGTCCCGCAGGCCGCGCAGCCCGTCACCAAACTGCGCTGGCTCGTGAAGAACGAGCCCGACGCCGCGCTGCGCACCGCCGTCCTGCTCCAGGCGCACGACTGGCTGGTGTGGCAGCTCCTCGGCCGTCCGGTGCGCCGGACCACCGACCGCGGCGGCGCCTCCGGCACCGGCTACTGGTCCGCCGCCACCGGCGCCTACCGCACCGACCTCGTCGAGCTCGCCCTCGGCCACCAGGCGATGCTGCCCGAGGTGATCGGCCCCGCCGAGGCCGCCGGTACGACACCGGAGGGGCTGCTGATCTCCGCCGGGACGGGCGAGACCATGGCCGCCGCCTTCGGGCTCGGCATCGGGCTCGGCGACGCCGTCGTCTCCCTCGGGGCCTCCGGCTCCGTCATGGCGGTGCACCCCGAGGCCCTCTACGACAACAGCGGGATGATCACCTCCCTCGCCGACGCCACCGGCATGCACCTGCCGGTCGTCACCACCCTGAACGCGGTACGGACCCTGCGCGGCACCGCCGAGCTCCTCGGGCTGCCCGACCTGGAGAGCCTGTCCGAGCTGGCGATGAAGTCGACCCCCGGTTCCCACGGTCTGGTGCTGCTGCCCTATCTGGAGGGCGAGCGGACGCCCAGCCTGCCGCACACCGCCGGGACGCTCGCCGGACTGCGCAGGGAGTCCATGAAGGCGGAGCACCTCGCGCGCGCCGCCTTCGAGGGCATGCTGTGCGGGCTCGCCGACGCCCTGGACGTCCTGCGCGGCCGGGGCGTGGAGGTGCGCCGGGTCTTCCTGCTGGGCGCGGCCGCGGAGCTGTCGGCCGTGCAGGCGGCGGCGCCGGCGATCTTCGGGACGCAGGTCGTCGTACCGCAGCCCGCGGACTACGCGGCGCGGGGTGCCGCTCGGCAGGCCGCCTGGGCGCTCGGGGTGTCGCAGGGCACGCTCGACCCGCGGACCCCGCCGGCCTGGCAGGGGGCGGCCGCGCAGATCCTGGAGCCCGGTGAGGAGCTGGCGGTCGGGCAGGCGGTGCGGCAGCAGTTCGTGTCGGTGCGGGAGCAGACGCATCCGGGGGCCTTCCGGTCGTGACGGAAGGTAAGACACCGGTAGGAACCCGGCGCTTTCTCTACCCGTAAGGCCGTACGGAGCACCGCTGTCGGCTTAATCGGTTGAGGTAACGCGGGTGGAGTGTCCGACGATAGGGGCCAGGGGCAACCACCTCCGGCCCCTGTCGCCGACTCCGAGAGACCCAGCGTGCTCATACGACTTCTGCGGACCTATCTCAGGCCCTACCGAAAACCCATCACCCTGCTGGTGGTGCTCCAGTTCCTCCAGACCTGCGCCACCCTCTACCTGCCCACGCTGAACGCGGACATCATCGACAGCGGCGTCGTCAAGGGCGACACCGGTTACATCCTGTCCTTCGGCGCCCTGATGATCGGCATCTCGCTGATCCAGGTCGTGTGCAACATCGGGGCCGTGTACTACGGCGCCCGGACGGCCTCGGCGCTGGGCCGGGACATGCGGGCCGCCGTGTTCGACCGGGTGCAGTCCTTCTCCGCCCGCGAGGTGGGCCAGTTCGGCGCGCCCTCGCTGATCACCCGGACCACCAACGACGTCCAGCAGGTCCAGATGCTGGCCCTGATGACGTTCACGCTGATGGTGTCCGCGCCGATCATGTGCGTGGGCGGCATCGTGCTGGCGCTCGGCCTGGACGTGCCGCTGTCGGCGGTGCTGGTCGCGGTGGTGCCCGTGCTCGGCCTCAGCGTGACGCTGATCGTGCGCCGGCTGCGGCCGCTGTTCCGGACCATGCAGGTGCGCCTCGACACGGTGAACCGGGTGCTGCGCGAGCAGATCACCGGCAACCGGGTGATCCGCGCCTTCGTCCGCGACGACTACGAGAAGGACCGCTTCCGGGAGGCCAACGCCGAACTCACCGAGATGTCGCTGGGCACCGGCCGGTACCTCGCGCTGATGTTCCCGATGGTCATGACGGTGGTGAACCTGTCGTCCATCGCGGTGGTGTGGTTCGGCGCCCACCGGATCGACGGCGGCCAGATGCAGATCGGTGACCTCACCGCGTTCCTCGCCTATCTGATGCAGATCGTCATGTCCGTGATGATGGCCACCTTCATGTTCATGATGGTGCCGCGCGCCGAGGTGTGCGCCGAGCGGATCCAGGAGGTGCTGGACACCTCCTCGAGCGTGGTCCCGCCCAAGGCCCCGGTCCTGGAGCTGCGGCGGCACGGGCATCTGGAGATCCGCGGGGCGGGCTTCCGCTACCCGGGTGCCGAGGAGCCCGTCCTGCGCGATGTCGACCTCGTCGCCCGGCCCGGCGAGGTGACCGCCGTCATCGGGTCGACCGGCAGCGGCAAGTCCACCCTCCTGGGGCTGGTGCCGCGCCTGTTCGACGCCACCGACGGGGAGGTGCTCGTCGACGGGGAGAGCGTGGCGGCCCTCGACCCCGCGCTGCTGGCGAGGACCGTGGGGATGGTCCCGCAGAAGCCGTATCTGTTCGCGGGGACCGTGGCGACCAACCTGCGCTACGGCAACCCGGACGCCACCGACGAGGAGCTGTGGCACGCGCTGGAGGTGGCGCAGGCCAAGGACTTCGTGGAGCGCCTGGAGAACGGCCTCGACTCCCCCATCGCCCAGGGCGGCACCAACGTCTCCGGCGGTCAGCGGCAGCGGCTCGCCATCGCCCGTACGCTCGTGCAGCGCCCGGAGATCTACCTCTTCGACGACTCCTTCTCCGCCCTCGACTACGCCACCGACGCGGCCCTGCGGGCGGCGCTGTCCCGGGAGACCGCCGAGGCGACCGTCGTGATCGTCGCCCAGCGGGTGGCGACCATCCGGGACGCCGACCGGATCGTCGTGCTCGACGAGGGACGGGTCGTCGGCACCGGCCGGCATCACGAACTGATGGCGGACAACGAGACCTACCGGGAGATCGTGCTCTCCCAGCTCACGGAAGCGGAGGCTGCCTGATGGCCGGGCCCATGGGGCGCATGATGGCCGGGACCGGCCCGGACCACCGTTCGCTGGACTTCAAGGTGTCGGGCCGGCGGCTCGTCGCCCGGTTCCGGCCGGAGCGGTTCACGGTCCTCGCGCTGGTGGCCTGCGTGCTCGTGAGCGTGGGGCTGTCGGTCGTCGGGCCGAAGATCCTCGGCGAGGCCACCGACCTGGTCTTCGCGGGCATCGTCGGCCGGCAGATGGAGCCCGGCGCCTCGAAGGAGCAGGTCCTTAAGGGGATGCGGGAGCGCGGTGACGGCGAGATCGCCGACATGCTGCGCAGCACGGACTTCACCCCCGGCCAGGGCATCGACTTCGACGCCGTCGGGCACGTCCTGCTGCTCGCGCTCGGGGTGTTCGTCGTCGCCGGGCTGCTGATGCTGGTGGCGACGCGGCTGGTGAACCGGGTGGTCAACCGGACCATGTTCCGGATGCGCGAGGACGTGCAGACGAAGATGTCCCGGCTGCCGCTGTCGTACTTCGACAAGCGGCAGCGCGGTGAGGTGCTGTCCCGGGCGACGAACGACATCGACAACATCGGGCAGACCCTGAACCAGTCGATGGGCCAGCTCATCAACTCGCTGCTCACCATCATCGGCGTGCTCGCGATGATGTTCTGGGTGTCGTGGATCCTCGCGCTGGTCGCGCTGGTGACGGTGCCGCTGTCGTTCGTCGTCGCCACCCGCGTCGGCAAGCGGTCCCAGCCGCACTTCGTGCAGCAGTGGCGCTCGACCGGCAAGCTCAACGCGCATGTCGAGGAGATGTACACCGGGCACACCCTGGTGAAGGTGTTCGGACGCCAGGAGGAGTCGGCGCGGCAGTTCGCCGAGCAGAACGAGGCGCTGTACGAGGCCGGGTTCAAGGCGCAGTTCAACAGCGGGGTCATGCAGCCGCTGATGATGTTCGTGTCGAACCTGAACTACGTCCTGATCGCGGTGGTCGGCGGTCTGCGGGTCGCCTCGGGGTCCCTGTCCATCGGTGACGTGCAGGCCTTCATCCAGTACTCCCGCCAGTTCTCGATGCCGCTGACGCAGGTGGCGTCCATGGCGAACCTGGTGCAGTCCGGGGTGGCCTCGGCCGAGCGGGTCTTCGAACTCCTGGACGCCGAGGAGCAGCAGGCCGACGCGGTGCCGGGCGAGCGGCCCGCCGAGCTGCGCGGGCGGGTGGCGCTGGAGGGCGTGTCCTTCCGCTACGACCCGGACAAGCCGCTCATCGAGGACCTGTCGCTCAAGGTCGAACCCGGGCACACGGTCGCGATCGTCGGGCCGACCGGCGCGGGCAAGACCACGCTGGTCAACCTGCTGATGCGGTTCTACGAGGTGTCGGGCGGGCGGATCACCCTCGACGGCGTCGACATCGCGAGGATGTCCCGGGACGAGCTGCGGGCCGGGATCGGCATGGTACTCCAGGACACCTGGCTGTTCGGCGGCACGATCGCTGAGAACATCGCGTACGGGGCCTCGCGGGAGGTCACCCGGGGCGAGATCGAGGAGGCCGCGCGCGCCGCGCACGCCGACCGGTTCGTCCGGACGCTGCCCGACGGGTACGACACCGTGATCGACGACGAGGGGTCGGGGGTCAGCGCGGGCGAGAAGCAGCTGATCACCATCGCCCGGGCGTTCCTGTCCGATCCGGTGATCCTGGTCCTCGACGAGGCGACGTCCTCGGTGGACACTCGCACCGAGGTGCTGATCCAGAAGGCGATGGCGAAACTGGCCCACGGGCGGACGTCGTTCGTCATCGCCCACCGGCTCTCCACGATCCGGGACGCGGACACGATCCTGGTGATGGAGAACGGTTCGATCGTGGAACAGGGCGCGCACGCGGAGCTGTTGGAGGCCGGCGGGGCGTACGCACGGCTGTACCAGGCGCAGTTCGCGCAGGCGGTGGCCGAGGTGGACTAGTCGCTCCGCGACCAGCCGCGACGGGCCGTCGGTTGTCTGCCGGTCCGTCGTGGCTGGTCGCGCAGTTCCCCGCGCCCCCGGGGCCTGGGGGGTTTCAGTCCAGGTATCCCCGGAGCTGGTCCGCGAACGTGTGGTCCCGCAGCTTGTTCAGGGTCTTCGACTCGATCTGCCTGATCCGTTCCCGGGTCACGCCGAAGATCCTGCCGATCTCCTCCAGCGTGCGCGGGCGGCCGTCGGCCAGGCCGTACCGGAGCTGGACGACCTTCCGCTCACGCTCGCCCAGCGTGGACAGCACCGCCTCCAGGTGCTGCCTGAGGAGCAGGAACGCCGCCGACTCCACCGGCGAGGCCGCGTCGCCGTCCTCGATGAGGTCACCGAGCGCCACGTCGTCCTCCTCGCCCACCGGCGCGTGCAGGGACACCGGCTCCTGGGCCAGGCGCAGGACCTCGCTGACGCGTTCCGGGGCCAGGTCGAGATGGGCGGCGACCTCTTCGGGCGTGGGTTCGTACCCGCGTTCCTGGAGCATGCGGCGCTGGACGCGGACGACCCGGTTGATCAGCTCGACGACGTGGACGGGGACGCGGATGGTCCGGGCCTGGTCGGCGAGGGCCCGGGACATGGCCTGGCGGATCCACCAGGTCGCGTACGTCGAGAACTTGTAGCCGCGGGCGTAGTCGAACTTCTCGACCGCCCTGATCAGGCCCAGGTTGCCCTCCTGGACGAGGTCGAGCATGGTCAGGCCGCGGCCGACGTACCGCTTGGCCACGGACACCACCAGCCGCAGGTTCGCCTCGATGAGGCGGCGCTTGGCCATCCGGCCCATGACGACCAGACGGTCCAGGTCGAGCGCCAACTGGCTGTCCAGGTCGGGGGTGTTGAGGAGCTTCTCCTCGGCGAACAGACCGGCCTCGACGCGCCGCGCGAGTTCGACCTCCTCGGCCGCGGTGAGCAGCGGGATGCGGCCGATCTCGCGGAGGTACTGGCGGAACAGGTCGGAGGAGGGGCCGCTGGTGTCGGGGCGGGCGCGGGTCACCGGCTCGGCGGGTTCCGCGCCCTCCAGGGCGCCGGCGGGCGGCTCGTCCTGCTCCGCCTCGGGGTGGTGCGCGACGCGGCTCTGCGGAGGGACCGCGGCGAGGACGCCGGTCTCCGTCTCCGCGTCCGTGCCGTCGGTACGGGCGTCGGTCTTGTTGAGGGTCCGGGTCTGCACGGGGGCGACCTCCAGGATGATCGCTGCAGAGGTGAGCGGCAGCGCTGTTTCGGGGGCGGAGTCGGCGGCCTCGCCGCTGTCCGTCCCGCACGCGATGAGCGGAACCGCGGGGGTCAGGGACCCGCTGGGGACGGATCGGCCGCGCTCCGAGGACTCAGGCACCGGAACCCAGTGTGGAGTACGACACATCGCCGCCACGAGGGGCGTGCGGTGACTTTTTGAGTCCGTTCCGTGACCGCGTGGTTACCCTGCCGGACGCCAACCGTCAGAGAGCTGCGGCTCCTTGCGCGCGCAGTGCCTGGTCGTACTGCTGGAGCACCCACAATTCGTTCTGTACGGCGGCCAGCTGGGCGGGGTCGCCGTGGGTGCCGAGGCGGGCGAGCGTGCTCTGGATGTCGCGGACGCGGCGCTCGACGGCGCGGCGGCGGACGGTGACGAGCTGCTCGCCGGCGTAGTTCTCGTCGACGGTGCGGCGCATGATCGCCTCGACGGCCAGCTCGGTGACCATGGCGCGCACCGCGTCGTCGGGCGCCGCCGCACGGACCCGGACGAGGTAGTCCTGGGAGTCCTGCACGCCGTACTCGGCGCCGCCCGCCTCCATGATCGCCTGGCGTACGGCGGCGTAGGGCGCGGCGGTGAACTCGTCGATGCCGTACGCGTCGAACGCCGGGGCGACCAACTCGGGGCGCTGGAGGGCGAGTTTGAGGAGCTCGCGCTCGGTGGCGTAGACGGGGTTGCGGAGGTTGAGGGCCGGTCCTGAGGCGTGGGAGCGGGGCGCGGAGTCGTAGGGCCGGGGGCCGCGCGCGGCCGGGGCCGGGCCCTTGCCGCCGCGGTCGCGGGCCCAGCGGGCCAGCTGGGCGACGCGCTTGACGACGAACTGGGTGTCGAGGATGCCGAGCATGCCGGCGAGCTGCACGGCGACCTCGTGCTGGGCGCCGGTGTTCTTGATGCGGGCGACGATGGGGGCGGCCTCGTCCAGGGCGGCGGCGCGGCCGGCCGGGGTGTCGAGGTCGTAGCGGACGACGATCTGGCGGAGCGCGAACTCGAAGAGCGGGGTGCGCGGTTCGACCAGGTCGGCGACCGCCTCGTCGCCCTTGGCGAGGCGCAGCTCGCAGGGGTCCATGCCGTCGGGGGCGATGGCGATGTAGGTCTCGGCGGCGAACTTCTGGTCGTCCTCGAAGGCGCGCAGGGCCGCCTTCTGGCCCGCGGCGTCGCCGTCGAAGGTGAAGATCACGCGGGCCGATCCGTTGTCCATCAGCAGTCGGCGCAGGATCTTGATGTGGTCGCTGCCGAAGGCGGTGCCGCAGGTCGCGATGGCGGTGGTCACGCCGGCGAGATGGCAGGCCATGACGTCGGTGTAGCCCTCGACGACGACCGCGCGGGAGGCCTTGGCGATGTCCTTCTTGGCGAGGTCGATGCCGTAGAGGACCTGGGACTTGCGGTAGATCGGGGTGTCGGGCGTGTTCAGGTACTTGGGGCCGGTGTCCGCCTCGTACAGCTTGCGGGCGCCGAAGCCGACGACGTCGCCGCCGATGTCGCGGATGGGCCACATCAGCCGGCCGCGGAAGCGGTCGATGGGGCCGCGGCGGCCTTCCTGGGCGAGTCCGGAGAGCAGCAGTTCCTTGTCGGTGAAGCCCTTGCCGCGCAGGTAGCGGGTGAGGTGGTCCCAGCCCTGGGGGCTGTAGCCGACGGAGAAGTGCTCGGCGGCGGACTGGTCGAAGCCGCGCTCGGCGAGGAACTTGCGGCCGGCGTCGGCCTCGGGGCTGGTGGCGAGCTGTTCCACGTACCAGTCGGCGGCGATCTTGTGGGCCTCGACCAGGCGGATGCGCTCCCCGCGCTGGTGGGAGGGGTTGTAGCCGCCCTCCTCGTAGCGCAGGGTGATGCCGGCCTGGCCGGCGAGGCGCTCGACCGCCTCCGAGAAGGTGAGGTGGTCGACCTTCATCACGAACGTGATGGTGTCGCCGCCCTCCTGGCAGCCGAAGCAGTGGAAGAGGCCCTTGCTCGGGCTGACCTGGAAGGACGGCGACTTCTCGTCATGGAAGGGGCACAGGCCCTTGAGGTTGCCGCCGCCCGCGTTGCGCAGCTGGAGGTACTCGGACACCACGGCGTCGATCGGGACCGCGTCCCGTACCGCCTTCACGTCCTCGTCGTTGATCCGTCCTGCCACGTGGTGATTCTACGGGGCAGAACTGACACTCATGGGGCGAGCGGTCCCGCGCCGGGGCCCGGAGGACGCTTCACGCTCCCCCGGACGGCGCGGCGCTAGGAGACGAGGCTCGCCAGCGGAACGTGCGGGTTCGCCAGCGCGTCCGTGTCCACCTGGGTCTTGGAGCGAATCAGCTGCTGGACGGGCTCTGTGACGTCCCACACGTTCACGTTCATCCCGGCGAGCACCCGGCCCTCCTTCACCCAGAACGCGATGAACTCACGCTTTCCGGCGTCCCCGCGGATCACCACTTCGTCGTAGGACCCCGGGGGCGCCCACCCGCTGTACTCCATGCCCAGGTCGTACTGGTCGGAGAAGAAATAGGGCACGCGGTCGTAGGCGAGGTCGCGGCCGAGCATCGCGCGGGCCGCCGCGGGGCCGCCGTTGAGGGCGTTGGCCCAGTGCTCGACGCGCAGCCGGGTGTCGAAGAGGGCGTGGTGGAAGGAGGCCACGTCACCGGCGGCGTAGACGTCCGGGTCGGAGGTGCGTAGCTGCTGGTCGACGACGATCCCGCCGCCGTGCGCGCGCTCGGCGATGTCCAGTCCCGCCGCTTCCGCGAGGGCGGTGCGGGGGGCGGCGCCGATCGCGGCGAGGACGTCGTGGGCCGGGTGCTCCTCGCCGTCGTCGGTGCGGGCGGCCAGCACCATGCCGTCCTGGCCGACGATCTCGGTGAGCCGGGCGCCGAAGTGGAAGCGGACGCCGTGCTCGCGGTGCAGGTCGGCGAAGAGCGCGCCGAGCTCGGGGCCGAGCACCGAGTGCAGCGGGGTCGGCTCGGGTTCGACGACGGTGACCTCGGCGCCGTACTCCCGGGCCGCCGCGGCGACCTCCAGGCCGATCCAGCCGGCGCCGGCGATCACGAGGTGGCCGTTGTCCCGGCCGAGCGCGGCGAGGACGCCCTTGAGCCGCTCGGCGTGGGCGAGGCGGCGCAGGTGGTGGACGCCGGCGAGGTCGGTGCCGGGGATGTCGAGGCGGCGGGGTTCGGCGCCGGTGGCGATGAGGAGCTTGTCGTAGTGCACGAGCGTGCCGTCGTCACCGAAGCGGACGGTCCTGGCCGCGCGGTCGACGTGGTCGACGGTCTGGCCGAGGTGCAGTTCGATGTCGTTGCGCGCGTACCAGGCCGGTTCGTGCACGAAGACGCTGTCGCGTTCCTCCTTGCCGAGCAGGTAGCCCTTGGAAAGCGGGGGGCGCTCGTAGGGGTGATCGCGTTCGTCGCAGATCAGTATCACGCGGCCGGTGAAGCCCTCCGTGCGGAGCGTCTCGGCCGCCTTGGCGCCGGCGAGACCGCCTCCGACGATGACGAATGTCTGATCCGCGTCGACCACTTGATGCCTCCTCGTAAGGGTGCCGCCACAGGGGAGCGTCCCGCACGGAGTGTGATGGGGGAAGAGGGAGTGGCCCGATCAGGCCACGGAGGGTCACATTCGGGCGCGTTTCACGTCACCCGTGGCACATATGTCTCACAAGTGCCCCGTCAGCCGTGCGTGAAGCGAGCGGGCGGAGGCGTCGGTGAGGGAGGCGATCTGGTCGACGATCACCCGCTTGCGGGCGCGGTCGTCGGGGGCCTGGTCGAAGACCGCGCGGAACTGGGGCTCCAGGCCGTCCGGGGCGCGGGCGGTGAGCGCCTCGGCGAGTTCGGCGACCACGATCCGCTGGTCCGCGCGCAGCCGCTCCTGTTCGGCGCGCTGCATGACGTACCGGTCGGCGACGGCCTTGAGGACGGCGCACTCCAGCCGCGCCTCGCGCGGTACGACGAGTTCGGCGGTGTAGCGGCTCAGGCGCCCGAGGCCGTACCGCGCGCGGGTGGCGGACTCGGCGGCGAGGCAGAAGCGGCCGATGAGCTGGCTGGTGGCGTCCTTCAGGCGGGCCTGGGCGACCGCCGAGCCGTCGTAGCCGTGCGGCCACCAGGGCTGGTCCTGGAGTCGGTCGAGGGCCGCCGCGAGTTCCGCCGGGTCGGTGTCCTCGGGTACGTACCGGCCGCGGGCTACGGCGAAGACCTCCTGGCGTTCGGGTTCCGCGTGCAGGCAGTTGGGGTCGATGTGGCCGGCGTGCAGGCCGTCCTCGACGTCGTGGACCGAGTACGCCACGTCGTCGGCCCAGTCCATGACCTGGGCCTCGAAGGTGGTGCGGGTGCCGGGGGCCTCCTTGCGGACCCAGTCGAAGACGGGGCGGTCGTCCTCGTAGACGCCGAACTTCGGGGAGGCGGGGTCCGTGGGGTGGCCGCCCCGCGGCCACGGGTACTTGGTGGCGGCGTCCAGGGTGGCCCGGGTGAGGTTGAGGCCGACGGAACCCTCGGGGGTGAACCGCTTGGGCTCGATGCGGGTGAGGAGCCTCAGGGACTGGGCGTTGCCCTCGAAGCCGCCGCAGTCCTCCGCGAACTCGTTGAGCGCCTGTTCGCCGTTGTGGCCGAACGGGGGGTGGCCGAGGTCGTGGGAGAGACAGGCCGCCTCCACGAGGTCGGGGTCGCAGCCGAGGGCGGCGCCCAGTTCCCGGCCGACCTGGGCGCACTCCAGGGAGTGCGTGAGGCGGGTGCGGGGGCTGGCGTCCCAGGCCTGGCTGCGGGTGCCGGGCGTGACGACCTGGGTCTTGCCGGCGAGCCTTCTGAGGGCGGCCGAGTGCAGGATGCGGGCGCGGTCGCGTTGGAAGGCGGTGCGGCCCGGACGTTTGTCGTGTTCGGTCGCCCATCGTTCGACTGACGCCGGGTCATAGCCCGCGGGTGGGATGTGGTTCTCGCCTTCCATGTCTCGACAGTACGGGCAGGTACTGACAATCGGGGGGCGCCTTCACGCCGAGGCCAGTGCCCGTTCCGTCGCGAGCGGGGTCGCCATGGCCTGGTCGTAGCGGTGCAGGAGCAGCCGCGCCATCGCCGGGTGGGTGCCGAGCGGGGCCGACGCGATCGACGGGGCCGCCTCGGCGCACTCGGTGGCGAAGCGCCCGGGGGCCGTGAAGCAGGAGGCGACGGCGACCTGGGTGCGGCCGCTCGCGACGAGGGCCGCGATGGCGTCCGGGACCCTCGGGGCGGCCGTGGTGGCGTAGGCGGGGACGACCGGCACGCCGAGGCGGGCGGACAGCAGCTGGGCGGTACGGCCGGTGTCGACCTTGGACTCGGGGTCCCTGGAGCCCGCCGCGGCCAGCACCACGGCGCTGCGGGCGCGGGCCTCCTCGTCCGCGGGGGCGCGCCAGCCGGCCTCGACCAGACGGGCGTGCAGGGCCTCCACCAGGAGGGGGTGCGGGCCGAGCGGCGCGGCCACGCGTGCGCGTACCCGGGTCTCGGCGGCCATCTCGGGGATGTCGCGCTTGACGTGGTAGCCGCGGCTGAGCAGGAGCGGGACGAGGATCGCCGCGCGGTCGCCGAGGGCGGTGAGCGTGTCGGTGAGCAGGGGCTCGTTCAGTTCGATGTGCCCGAGGTGGACGGGCAGGCCGGGGCGCAGGGCGCGGACCGTGTCGAGGAGGGCGCTCACGGTGCTCAGGGCGCGCGGGTCGCGGCTGCCGTGGGCGACGACGACGAGGGCGGGCGGTTCGGGGCGCCGCCGGCCGTCGAGCGACACGAGGCCGAGCCGGCCGGCGAGCTGGCTGGTGATCCGGTTCATGAGGTGCGCCGTACTGTCGAGGTGGAGCGTCCTGGACTCGTCGCGAGGAGTCGTCGAGCTGTCCGTCGCGTTACTCGTCGCCGTCATGGACCGATGGTGACGGCGGGAGGTTGCCGCCCCGTTGCGCGAGGATAACGGGGATTTTCCATCGGTTCACGGTGCGGTGGTAGGGCGCTGTGAGCATCCCTGACCTGCGTTTTCATCGGCCGGGTGAGGCTGGTCACGTGGCCCGGCGTGAACCGTGGGCCCCCGTTCGTCGTCCCTGACTGTCGAAGGCCTACCAGGGAGGGACCCCTCGTGAGACCGCGCAGACCCCGTCTGCCGCGCACCCGTACCGGGCAGCGGCGGCTCGTGCAGGCCGTGATGCTCGGGTGTGTCCTCGCCCTCCTGCCGGCGACGTGGATGTACGTGGTGACGGGCGACCGGCTGCGCACGAGCGCCGACGTGCCGCACACCGAGGTCGCCGTCGTCTTCGGCGCGGGGCTGTGGAACGACGAGCCGTCCCCGTACCTCGCCCACCGGCTGGACGCGGCGGCGAAGCTGTACCGCGAGGGCCGGATCGAGGTCGTCCTGGTCACCGGCGACAACAGCCGCGAGGACTACGACGAGCCGGACGCGATGCGCGCCTATCTGACCCGGCACGGGGTGCCCGACGGGCGCATCGTCAGCGACTACGCCGGGTTCGACACCTGGGACTCCTGTGTCCGCGCCAAGAAGATCTTCGGTGTCGACGAGGCGGTGCTGATCAGCCAGGGCTTCCACATCCGGCGGGCGGTCGCGCTGTGCCAGGCGGCGGGCGTCACCTCCTACGGTGTCGGGGTCGAGGCCAAGCACGACGCCACCTGGTACTACGGCGGCGCCCGGGAGGTCCTCGCGGCGGGCAAGGCGGCGCTCGACGCGGTCTTCGAGCCGGACCCCCGGTTCCTCGGGCCGGAGGAACCGGGGGTCCGGCAGGCGCTCGCTAGCGGCCGGTGAAGCGCGGGGCGCGTTTCTCCAGGAAGGCGGTCATGCCCTCCTTCTGGTCGTGGGTCGCGAACAGGGCGTGGAAGACGCGGCGTTCGTAGCGGATGCCGTCGCGCAGGCCCGTCTCCAGGGCACGGTCGACGCAGTCGCGGGCGGCTCTGACCGCCGTACGGCCGTACGAGGCGATCGTCTCCGCGGCCTCCAGGGCCTCGGTGAGGACCCGTTCGTCGGGGACGACCCGGGAGACCAGGCCGGCGCTCTCCGCCTCCCTGGCGTCCATGGGGCGGCCGGTGAGGACCAGGTCCATGGCCTTGGCCCGGCCGACGAGGCGGGTCAGGCGCTGGGTGCCGCCGATGCCGGGGATGACGCCGAGCTTGATCTCGGGCTGGCCGAACACCGCCGACTCCCCCGCGATCACGAGGTCGCACATCATCGCCAGTTCGCAACCGCCGCCCAGGGCATGGCCGTTGACGGCGGCGATCTTCGGGGTGCGGAGGTCCGCGAACTCCTCCCACCCGTGGAAGTAGTCCTCCGCGGCCATGTCCACGGCCGTCCTCGTGGCCATCTCCTTGATGTCGGCGCCCGCCGCGAAGACCTGCTCCGAGCCGGTGACGACGAAGCAGCCGGCCTCCGGGTCCGCGTCCAACGGGCGCAGGGCGTCGAGGAGTTCGGTCAGCAGCTCGCCGCTCAGCGCGTTGCGGACGTGGGGGCGGTGCAGGCGTACGGCCACGACTCGGCCGTGGCGCTCGATCTTGAGCGTGTGCATTTTTCCTCCGTGGAATCACGAGTCCCAGATCGCGCCGTAGGCCGGGATCCCCCGCTGTTCCAGGCCGTGGACCACCTGCCAGGTCAGCTTCTTGTTGCTGATGCAGATCACCGCCTCGGCGCCGAAGTCGCGGTAGGCGGCGTACGCGAGGCGCACCATGTCGGGTTTGCCGTCGCGGGAGGTGTCCCAGATCAGGGCGTGGGGCTGGACGGCGAGGATCTCGTCGACGAGGGCGTCGCCGTAGGTGGTGCGGGGGTCGCGGGTCGCCCAGACCAGGCGGGAGGGGACCTCGGCGGCCAGGAGGTGCGGGAGGCAGGGGCCGATGCCGCTGCCGGTCGCCACGTAGACGACCTTCGTGAAGAGGGTCTCGATGTTGGCGACGCCGGCCGTGGTGATGCCCTTGACCCAGACCCGGTCCGGCAGGTCGTCGATGAAGGCGCCCGTCCAGTCACCGGCCCGGGAGATCGTGAGCCGGAAGCCGGGCTCGCCGGGGGCCGGGACGTTGGCGAAGGAGTGCCATTCCCTCAGCGGGCTGCGGCTGATGGCCGTGGAGGATCCCGCGAAGGGGGTCTCGCCGTGGTCGAAGCGGGCCAGCACCACGTGCGGGGAGGGGCGTTCGAGGCGTACGTCGACCTTGCGCAGGCGCAGCCACGGCAGGGCGACGCTGAAGGTGACGACCGACAGGACCGCCACCTCCACGGGGCCCGGGGCCGCCAGGAGCGTGTGGGTCCAGAACAGGGCGAGGGCCGTCCAGCCGCCGAAGCGGTGGATCTTCTCGAAGTGGTCGTGGTGGCGGGAGCGGAAGGGCGGCAGGGCCGTGGCGATGATCAGGGCGAGCAGAGCCGTCAGGGTCCAGCCCACCGCCCTGAGCGGGGCGTCGGTCGTGGTGATCGTGAGCGCCAGGAACCAGCTCGCCCCCGCCAGCGCCCCGCCCACGTGCAGTCCGCCGAAGTGGTACACCTTCCCCAGCGTCCAGCGGACCTTCAGCGGCCAGCTGGTCGGCGCCCGCGTGGCCAGCTTGAACAGGAGGTTGATGACGTACTGCTGGCGCACGAGGATCGCGAGGGCCAGGTCGGCGAGGGCCGCGTGGCCCATGGTGCGGGCCGACGGGACCCAACTCACGTACAGGAAGACCAGGTTGACTGTCAGCACCAGGGCCGCCAGGCGGTTGTAGTGCATCAGCCGCGGGTGCTTCAGCAGTCGGCGCGGGGCCGGGGTCCGCGGGGGCAGGTCCACCGACTGGCGCTCGAGCGAGGTCGTCATCGGGACACCGCCGTGCGCTCCTCGGCCAGCCGCAGCAGCGCCGCCTTGTCGATCTTGCCGCGGTCCGTCTCCGGCAGATGTGTCAGGGGCATGACACTATCGGGCACGCAGTAGTACGGCAGCGCGTTTGCCACCGCGCGCCGGGCCGCGTCGGGGTCGACGTCGGCCGGGGTGACGAAGGAGACCAGGGTGCGGGCGTCCCGCTTCAGGGTCACCGCACGCCGGCAGCCCTCGACCGACTCCAGCACCGAGGAGACGGAGTCGAGCTCGACGCGGAAGCCGCGCACCTTGACCTGGTCGTCGGTGCGACCGAGGTGCTCCAGTTCCCCGTCGGGCGTCCAGCGGCCGAGGTCCCGGGTGCGGAACATGCGGTGGCCGGCGCCCAGGAAGGGGTCGGAGGCGTAGCGCTCGGCGTTGAGCCGGTCGTTGTCCAGGTAGCCCGCCGAGACGCAGGCGCCGCCCGCCCACATCTCGCCGACCTCGCCGATGGGGAGCGGGCGCAGGTCCGGGTCGAGGACGTAGACCGTGTTGTTGGGGGTGGGGCGGCCGATGGTGAGGGTCCGGGAGGACACCTCGTGGCGGCGCATCGTGTTGACGATGGTCGTCTCCGTCGGACCGCAGCAGTTGTAGAACACCGCCTGGCGGGCCCAGCGGTCGGCCAGCGGGCGCGGGCACGGCTCCCCCGCCACCGCGACCGTGCGCACGCGCGGGCAGGTCGCCGGGTCGACGCCGGACAGGACCGTCGGGGTGGCGATGACGACGTCCGCGCCGCGGGCCGCCGCCGCGATGTCCGTGCCGCGGATGACGAGGGTGGCGCCGTGGGCGAGGCAGCCGAGGATCTCCCAGGCGGCCATGTCGAAGGCGATGTTGAGGAGCTGGGCCACCCGGTCGCCGGGGCGGATGCCGAGGTCGCCGGGGGCGGTGAGGAGGATGTTGGCGACGTTGCGGTGGGTGACCTTCACCCCGTTGGGGCGGCCGGTGGTGCCGGAGGTGAACAGGACGTAGCAGCCGTCGTCGGGGCGCACCCGGACGTCCGGGCGCGGTCCGGGGGCGGCGGTGCGGGGGCCCGGGACGTACGGCAGCGGCTCGTCGAGGGCGATCAGATGGTGGCCCGGCGGCAGCGGGACGCGGTGGGCGTGCTCGGCGACGGTGATCACGACGCGGGTGCGGGCGGCGCGGATCACGTGGGCGAGCTGGGCGGCGGGGGCGAGGCCGACGTCCTGGGGGACGTAGGCGGCGCCCGCCTTCAGGATGCCGAGGAGGCCGACGAGCATCGGCACGGAGCGGCGGACGAAGAGGCCGACGTGGTCGCCGGGGCGCACACCCTGGCGGATCAGGCGGGCGGCGAGGGCGTCGGCGCAGCGGTCGAGCTCGCCGTAGGTGATCCGGGCACCGAGGTGTTCGGCGGCGACGGCGTGCGGGGCGGCGGCCGCCTGCCGCTCGACGGCGTGGTGGATCAGCGGATCCGGGACGGGGACGGCCGGGCCGAAGCCGTACCGGTGGAAGAGGTGCTGGTCGCGGGGGGTCAAATGGCGCAGGGGCATGCTGGGGAAACCTCCTGGCTGGCTTTTCGCGTGAGAGATTGCCTGGCGCCAAGCTGGATCCGCGCTCGACTGTAGCTCCGGTTTTTCAACGCTCAACAATGCGTCGTCGGCCAAGGACGAGACGTAACGAGCCACATGTGACGTCTTGCACAGCACAGGCAACGTTCGTCACCGTCGGCGGCGACTTGTGGTGGGCACCTGTGCGCCCGGCCGGGCGGCCTCACCGCGCCCGGCGTCCGGCGGGGAGGTCGCCGTGCCGCTCGCGTAACAGGGCGCCGTGCCGCACGTAACAAGGCGGAAGCACGCTGAGGAGCATGCAGAACTCCGCGACGCCCACCCACTGCCCCTACTGCGCCCTGCAGTGCGGGATGAATCTCACGCCCGTCCCGGACGGGGGCGTGGAGGTATCCGAGCGCGCGGATTTCCCGGTGAACCGGGGGGCGCTGTGCGGCAAGGGCCGGACCGCGCCCCAGGTGCTCTCCTCCCGGGTGCGCCTGACCTCCCCGTTGGTGCGCTCCGAGGGCAAGCTCACGCCCGCCACCTGGGAGGAGGCACTGGACCGGATCGCCGAGGGACTGCGGCGTACGCGGACGGAGCATGGCCCGGACGCGTGCGGGGTGTTCGGCGGGGGCGGCCTGACGAACGAGAAGGCGTACACGCTGGGCAAGTTCGCCCGGGTCGTCCTCGGCACCTCGCAGATCGACTACAACGGCCGCTTCTGCATGTCCTCGGCGGCGGCGGGCGGCATCAAGGCGTTCGGTCTCGACCGGGGGCTGCCCTTCCCGCTGGAGGACATCCCGAGGACGGGGTGCGTGATCCTCGTCGGCTCCAACCTCGCCGAGACCATGCCGCCGTCGCTGCGGTTCTTCAGCGAACTGAAGGAGAACGGCGGCACGTTGATCGTCGTCGACCCGCGCCGGACCAAGACCGCCGAGCAGGCCGACCTGCACCTGATGCCCCGCCCGGGCACGGACCTCGCCCTGGCCCTCGGTCTGCTGCACCTGGTCGTCGCCGAGGGGCGGGTCGACGAGGAGTACGTCGCCGAGCGCACGGCCGGCTGGGAGGGGGCCCGCGCCGCGGCGATGGCCCACTGGCCGGAGTACGTGGAGCGGATCACCGGCGTTCCGGTTCCCCAACTCCGCGAGACCGTAAGGATGTTCTGCGAGCCCGAGGCCGCGATGGTGCTGACCGCGCGCGGGCCCGAGCAGCAGTCCAAGGGCACCGACACCGTGGGCGCGTGGATCAACCTGTGCCTGGCGACGGGCCGGGCGGGCAGGCCGTTCTCCGGGTACGGCTGTCTGACCGGGCAGGGCAACGGGCAGGGCGGGCGCGAACACGGCCAGAAGGCCGACCAGTTGCCCGGCTACCGCAAGCTGGACGACCCGGCGGCGCGCCGGCACGTCGCCGAGGTGTGGGGCGTGGACCCCGACTCCCTGCCCGGACCGGGGCGCAGCGCCTACGAGTTGCTGGACGCCCTGGGCTCGGACATCAAGTCGCTGCTGCTGATGGGTTCCAACCCGGTGGTGTCGGCGCCGCGTGCCGCGCACATCGAGGAGCGCATCACGTCCCTCGATTTCCTGGCCGTCTGCGATGTCGTCCTCTCCGAGACGGCGGAGCTGGCGGACGTGGTCCTGCCGGTCACGCAGTGGGCGGAGGAGACGGGCACGACGACCAACCTGGAGGGCCGGGTGCTGCTGCGCCGCCAGGCGATCACCCCGCCCGACGGCGTCCGCAGCGACCTGGAGGTCCTGCACGAACTGGCCGACCGGCTCGGTGTGGAGAAGGGCTTCCCGACCGATCCCGAGGAGGTCTTCGAGGAGCTGCGGCGGGCCAGCGCGGGCGGTCCGGCGGACTACTCCGGGATCACCTACCGGCGGCTGGCCGAGGAGAACGGGGTGTTCTGGCCGTGCCCGACACCCGAGGAGGACGTGCACCCCGGCACCCCGCGCCTGTTCCTCGACCGGTTCGCCACCCCCGACGGCCGGGCCCGGTTCGTCCCGGTCTCGCACCGGGCCGCCGCCGAGGAGCCGGACGACGAGTACCCGGTGCTGCTGACCACCGGCCGGGTCGTCGCCCAGTACCAGTCCGGCGCCCAGACCCGCCGCGTGGAGGAACTGAACGCCGCCGCGCCCGGCCCGTTCGTCGAACTGCACCCCCGGCTCGCGGCCCGGCTGGGCGCGGCCGAGGGCGACCCCGTGGCGGTCGTCTCCCGGCGCGGCCGGGCGGTGGCACCGGCCCGGATCACCACCGGCATCCGCCCCGACACCGTCTTCATGCCCTTCCACTGGCCGGGCGAGGGCCGCGCGAACACCCTCACCAACCCGGCCCTCGACCCGACCTCGCGAATGCCGGAGTTCAAGGTGTGCGCGGTGCGGTTGGAGACGGTGAAGTAGGGGGCGCTCCGCGGGGGGTGCCGGGACGGGGGTCCGTGTCCTGGCGGGTCGTCGGTCGGCTGCAGCGCCGTTGTGGCTGGGCGCGCAGTTCCCCGCGCCCCTTCAGGGGCGCGCCTGAAGCGAAGCGCTCCGCGGGGGGTGCCGGGGCGGGACGTGTGCCTCGGCGGGGCGTCGGTCGGCTGCGGCGCCGTCGTGGCTGGGCGCGCAGTTCCCCGCGCCCCTTCAGGGGCGCGCCGTGCCTGAAGTAGCGCGAAGCGCTCCGCCGGGAGTGCCGGGGCGGGACGTGTGCCTCGTCGGGGCGTCGACCGGGCGCGGCGTCGTGGCTGGGCGCGCAGTTCCCCGCGCCCCTGGCCGCTTAGGCGCGTGCTGTCCAGTCGCCGCCGGTGATGCGTGTGCCGCGGGTTCGTAGCCGGGTCGCCGTGGCGGGGGCGGCGACGTACACCCAGGCCTGGACGGTGCGCTCGTCGGCGGTGCGTACGACGTCGCGCGCGACCCGCTCGTACAGGTTGCGCGGGTCGCCGGGTACGAACTCCTCCAACCGGTCCAGGGCGACGAGGAGTTCGGCGTACGCGTCGGGGCGGGCGGTGATCAGGTCGCCGTGGACCGTGCCGGGCTCCTCGACGGCGTAGGGGTAGCCGGGTCCGTCGTACAGGGCCGCGCCGTCGAGTCGCGCCGGTTCCTCCGACGCCGTGCGGCCGCGCAGGAAGGCGTCGTGGTTGACCTCTGCGGGGCGAAGGGTGCCGTAGACGAAGAACGGGAGTCTCACGGAGACGATTCTCGGCCCGGCCCCGGTCGCCCCGGCAGCCGGGTCACGTCCCGTAGGGGTGCAGGCGCCTCGCCTCCCTCAGTCCCCTCGCCCACCACACGAGCTGGTCCAGCATCGCCTTCGCCGCCGCGTCCGGGCCCGCCCGGTCCTTCAGGCGTCCCTCGTCGTCGAAGGAGCCGCCCGCGTTGTGGAAGGAGACCGTGTCGCGCACCGTCACCGCGTGGAGTTCCGCGAAGACCTGGCGGAGGTGTTCCACCGCGCGCAGGCCGCCGGACATGCCGCCGTAGGACACGAGCGCGACGGGTTTGGCCTGCCATTCGGTGTAGTGCCAGTCGATGAGGTTCTTCAGGCCGGCCGGGTAGGAGTGGTTGTACTCGGGGGTGAGGACGACGAAGGCGTCGGCGGCGGCCAGTCGCGGGGTGATGTCCGCGAGGGCGGTCGTCGTGTCCGTCGTACGGGCGAAGGACATGGGCAGGTCGGCCTCGGCGACGTCCACGACCTCGGGGAGCAGGTCGTCGTGGGCGCGCAGGCGATCCAGGAGCCAGTCGGCGACGACGGGTCCGAAGCGGCCGTGGCGGTTGCTGCCGATGACGAGGGTGACCTTCAGGGGAGCGTCTGTGATCTGCATGGGCAACAGCGTGATACCTCAAGGAAGGTTGAGGTCAAGCCCAGTTTGTCGGGCAGGAGTCACCCGGTCGCACCCGCGCCGCGCGCCCTTCGGGTTCTCTTCCGCGACACCCTCGGACCACCCCGGTGACCTGCCCAAACACCGGCGGGCAGGCCTCGCCCCGCACCGACCTGACACCCATTCACCGCAATTCTGACGCTCCCTCAGCAAGCGCGCTCGGCCCGCTGCCACTTACCTCGGAGGGGCAGGGACACCGAAGATCTCCAGGGAGCACCGATGCGTTCTATCGCCCGCATGCTGACCGGCACCGCGCTCGCCGTGGCCGCCGCCGGTCTGGCCGCCGCGCCCGCCGCCGGCGCCGACGCGGGCCGTCTGGAGGTGTACCCGTCCTCGGTCGTACCGGGCGGGCAGGTCACGGTGAACACGGCGGCGTGCGGGGACGGCGGTACGGCGGCGGGTGACGCGAGCGCGGTGGGCGCCGGGTCGTTCACGCTCGCGCCGAGCACCCACGAGCAGGACGTGATCGGGCAGTTCAAGGTGCCCGAGAGCGCCCAGCCGGGGACGTACGAGATCGTCGCGACGT
Organism: Streptomyces sp. NPDC020489; assembly: GCF_044386545.1. Taxonomy (NCBI): domain Bacteria; kingdom Bacillati; phylum Actinomycetota; class Actinomycetes; order Kitasatosporales; family Streptomycetaceae; genus Streptomyces; species Streptomyces sp. NPDC020489. The sequence goes on along the minus strand of NZ_JBIRUZ010000001.1, from coordinate 241,995 downwards.
GCGCGGAGGGCGGGCGGCGGGTCACCGGCGACCTGGTGGTCACGCTCACCTCCGCCCGGCAGGTGTATCCCCGCGGCAGTGTGAAGACGGGGGTCGGTGGCGCTCTGGGCCCCGACCCCGTGCAGACCGCGGCCGGCGTGGCGGCTCTCGCCGTCGCCGCCGCGGGCGGTACCTGGCTCCTGCATCGCCGGGCGAGAGGCGACGGGATCTGACGGACACCCTCCGCTGTCCGTCCGCCGGTACCGCATGTCCCTCCCCCTCCGGGTCCGACGCCCCTCGCGGCCCGGAGGGGGGCGGGTCCACCCGCTCCCCAGGCCGGAGGCTCGCGTGCGCAGACTCAGCAGATGCAGCAGTGTCGGCAACACCGTCATAGCGGCCGTCACCCTCGTCGCCCTGGCGTGCGGTGCCTGGCTGCTGCGCAGTGGTGCCGCGACCCACGCCCCGCCCCAGCCCGCCCCGGCGGAGGCCCGGGGCGGCCACGCCGACCCGCGCTCGGCGCCCCCGCTGCCGCCCTCCCCGCCCGACCGCGTCCGCATCCCCGCGATCGGGGTGGACGCGCCCCTGACGGGCCTCGGCCTGACCCCGACCGGCAGCCTCGACGTACCGCCCGCGGAACGCGAGAACCTCGCCGGCTGGTACGAGGCCGGCACCACACCCGGCGAGACGGGCACCGCGATCCTCGCCGGCCACGTCGACAACGCCGAAGGGCCCGCCGTCTTCTACCGCCTGGGCGCCCTGAAGAAGGGCGGCACCATCGAGGTGGACCGACGCGACGGCGGCACGGCCGTCTTCTCGATCGACTCCGTCGAGGTGTACGACGCGAAGGACTTCCCCGACGCGAAGGTGTACGGCGCGTCGAAACGCCCCGAGCTACGGGTGATCACCTGCGGGGGCGGCTACTCACGGTCCACCGGGTACCAGGGGAACGTGGTCGTCTTCGCCCATCTCACCGCGAGCCGCTGACCACCGTGCGGGCGATGATCCGCGCGCACTCCAGCGACTCCGTCACGGCCGTGTCCACCTCCACGTCGTAGGCCACCCCCTGGTGGACGATCTCCGCCTGCTTCTCCGCCATGCCGCGCACCCGGTCGCCGCGGGCGATCTCGCGGCCGGCGGCGACGGCGGCCTCGCAGTGGACGCCGACCCAGAGCACGTCCAGGCCGTCGAGGACCGTGCGCCAGCGGTCCTGGGTGGCGGCACCGCCCAGGAAGACGTCGTCGATGATCACCCGGGCGCCCGCGTGCACCATGGCCGCGATCCCCCGCGCCCAGGCCGCCTCCAGGGTCATGAACTCCGGGCCGACGCTCACCGCGCCGTCCGGCTCGAACGAGATGCCCGCGCCCGTGCCCGGCATCGCCTCGATCAGCGAGTCGACCCCGAAGGCCAGCCAGGGCTCGGGGAGCACGGCCTGAAGACACCGCGCGATCCCGGACTTGCCGGAGCTGGAGCCGCCGTTGAGCACGATCACCTGGGTCTGCGTCATGCGGTCACCGTAGCGCCGGGGCACCCACCGCTCCCACGCCGTTTTCACCGCCGCCGCGCACACCGCCGATCGTGAGGCTGTGAGAACCGCGCGGGACCGGCTCCGCGCCTCGTAGACGATGCCACCTGCACGGATCGCGCCTCGCCGGCCACCTCACAGCCCGTCCCCGGCGTACCCCGGGAACCCTCACACTCGCTCCGCGCCCCCGCTGAGGGCAGCGTTCCTCGCGGGAAACAGAGGTGATGCGGTCGGGAAACACCGGCAACGCACGCTCCTGGACATGACCTCGAATACGCGTGTGGTGGTGATCGGCGCCGGGCTCGCGGGCGTCCGTCTCGCCCGGCGGCTCGGCGAGCTCGGCACGCCCGTGACGCTGATCGGCGAGGAGGAGCACCGGCCCTACAACCGGGTGCTGCTCGCCGAGGTGCTGGCCGGGCGGTACAGCCCCGACGTGATCGCGCTGCCCGCGCCCGCGGGGCTCACCCACGCCCGGGTCACCGGCATCGACCGCCGGGCGCGGACCGTGGAGTGCGCGGACGGTTCCACGATCCCGTACGACCGGTTGGTCCTGGCCACCGGCTCGAACCCGGTGCTGCCGCCGCTGCGCGGCCTGTTCACCCCCGACCACGTCCTGCCGGAGGGCGTCCACGCCTTCCGCACCATGGACGACTGCCTGGGCCTGTCCAAGGCGGTCCGGCCGGGAGTGAAGGCGGTCGTCATCGGCGGCGGGCTCCTCGGGGTCTCCGCCGCCCGGGCGCTCGCCCAGCGCGGCGCCCAGGTGATCCTCGCCCAGCAGTCCGAGCGGCTCATGGAGCGCCAGCTCGACCCGAACGCCTCGAAGCTGGTGCAGCGGCACCTCGAGGACCTCGGCGTCGAGGTCCACACCGACCTGCGGGTCCGTGACGTGCGCTGTGTCGGCGGCGCGGTCCGCTCGGTGGAGATGGCCGACGGCTACGCGCTCGACGCCGATCTGGTCGTCCTGGCCTGCGGCGTCCGTCCCCGCGCGGGCCTCGCCTGGAACGCGGGCCTGGAGGTCCGCAAGGGCATCGTCGTCGACGACGAACTGCGCACCTCCGACCCGTACATCCACGCCATCGGCGACTGCGCCCAGCACGACGGAAACGTCTACGGGCTCGCCACCCCGGCCCTCGAACAGGCCGAGATCCTGGCGGAGTCGCTGGCCGGCCGGGCGAACGCCCGCTACACCGGCACCCGTTCGCTGACCCGGCTCACGCTGGCCGGTCAGACCGCCTTCGACCTCGCCGCGTTCGGCGAGACGGAGGCACTTCCCGGCGACGACGTCGTCCAGCTCACCGACGCCACCCGGGGCACCTACCGCAAGGTCGTCGTCCGCGACGACCGGCTGGTCGGCGGGGTCCTCGTCGGCGAACTCGGCACCGTCGGCGCGCTCGCGCGCGCCTGGGAGGGAGCAGAGCCGCTCCCCGACAACGGTCCCCTGCTCCACCTGCTCACCAACGACGGAGGCTCCTGATGACCGCCAACAGGGCGACCACTCCCACGATCGTGCTCGTCGGCCACGGCATGGTCGGCCAGCGCTTCCTCGAAGCGCTCGCCGAGCGCGGCCTGACCGCCACGCACCGCGTGGTCGTGCTCTGTGAGGAGCCGCGCCCCGCCTACGACCGCGTCGCGCTCACCTCGTACTTCTCGGGCAAGACGCCCGAGGACCTGTCGATGACGGACATGGCGTTCATCGAGAAGGAGGGCATCGAGCTGTACGTCGGCGACCCCGCGGAGAGCGTCGACCGCGAGGCCCGCACGGTGACCGCCCGGTCCGGGCAGGTCTTCGGCTACGACATCCTCGTCCTCGCCACCGGCTCCTACCCCTTCGTGCCGCCGGTCCCGAACAAGGACGCCAAGGGCTGCTTCGTCTACCGCACGATCGACGACCTCCTCGCCATCGAGGAGTACGCCAGGACCCGCACCACCGGTGCCGTGGTCGGCGGCGGTCTGCTCGGACTGGAGGCGGCCGGTGCGCTGAAGGGCCTCGGACTGACCTCCCACATCGTGGAGTTCGCGCCGCGGCTGATGCCGGTGCAGGTCGACGAGGGCGGTGGCGCGGCGCTGCTGCGCACCATCGAGGAGATGGGCCTGAGCGTCCACACGGGCGTCGGCACCCAGGAGATCGTCGTCGACGAGGACGGTGCCGTCACCGGCATGAAGCTGTCCGACGGCAGCGAACTCGCCACCGACCTGGTGGTGTTCTCCGCCGGTGTCCGCCCCCGCGACCAGCTCGCCCGCGACTGCGGTCTGACGGTCGGCGAGCGCGGCGGCATCACCGTCGACGAGCAGTGCCGCACGGTCGCCGACCCGCACGTCTTCGCGATCGGCGAGTGCGCGCTGGCCGCGGACGGCCGGGTGTACGGCCTGGTGGCGCCGGGTTACGAGCAGGCGGAGACCGCGGCGGCGACCATCGCGACCGACGAGGCCGCCTTCCTGGGCGCCGACCTGTCGACCAAGCTGAAGCTGCTCGGCGTGGACGTCGCCTCCTTCGGCGACGCGCACGGCACCACCGAGGACTGCCTGGACGTCGTCTACTCCGACTCCCGCTCGGGCCTGTACAAGAAGCTGGTCATCGGCCGCGACGGCACGCTGCTCGGCGGCATCCTGGTCGGCGACGCGGAGGCGTACGGCACGCTGAAGGCGTTCACCGGTTCGGTACCTCCGGTCTCGCCCGAGTCGCTGGTACTGCCCGCGGGCGCCGGCGAGTCGGTCCAGCTCGGCCCGACCGCGCTGCCGGACGACGCGATCATCTGCTCCTGCAACAACGTCCGCAAGGGCACGATCCGCGGGGCGGTCACCGAGCACAACTGCACGACCGTGCCCGAGGTGAAGAAGTGCACCAAGGCCGGTACGACCTGCGGCAGTTGCGTCAAGGTCCTCGGCCAGCTGGTCACCGCGGAGCTGGAGGCGTCCGGCGTCGAGGTCGACAAGGGCCTGTGCGGCTGCTTCTCGCAGACCCGCGAGGAGCTCTACGAGATCGTCCTCGCCCTGCGCATCAACACCTACCAGGACCTGCTCGACCGCTACGGCCGCGAGGACGCCCGGGGCGGCGACGGCTGCGAGGTCTGCAAGCCGGCCGTCGGCTCCATCATCGCCTCCCTCGCCCCGACCATCGGCGCCGACGTCTACGTCCTGGACGGCGAGCAGGCCGCGCTCCAGGACACCAACGACCACTTCCTGGCCAACCTCCAGAAGAACGGCTCGTACTCGGTCGTCCCCCGGATCCCCGGCGGTGAGATCACCCCGGAGGGCCTGATCGTCATCGGCGAGATCGCCCGCGACTTCGGCCTCTACACCAAGATCACCGGCGGTCAGCGGATCGACATGTTCGGCGCCCGCGTCGAGCAGCTCCCGCTGATCTGGACCCGCCTGGTGGACGCCGGCTTCGAGTCCGGGCACGCCTACGGCAAGTCCCTGCGCACGGTGAAGTCCTGCGTCGGCCAGACCTGGTGCCGCTACGGCGTCCAGGACTCGGTCCGCATGGCCATCGACCTGGAGCTGCGCTACCGGGGACTGAGGTCGCCGCACAAGCTCAAATCGGCGGTGTCGGGCTGCGCCCGCGAGTGCGCGGAGGCCCAGTCGAAGGACTTCGGCGTCATTGCGACCTCGAACGGCTGGAACCTCTACGTGGGCGGCAACGGCGGCGCGACGCCCCGCCACGCGGACCTCCTGGCGCAGGACCTCTCGGACGCCGAACTGGTCCGTCTGATCGACCGGTTCCTGATGTTCTACATCCGCACCGCCGACCGCCTGGAGCGCACCTCGACCTGGCTGGAGCGGATCCCCGGCGGCCTGGACCACGTCCGGGACGTGGTGGTGGAGGACTCCCTCGGCATCTGCGAGGAGCTGGAGTCGCTGATGACCTCGCACGTCGCCCACTACCGCGACGAGTGGTCCGACACCATCAACGACCCCGAGAAGCTGGCCCGGTTCGTGTCCTTCGTGAACGCGCCGGACACCCCCGACCCGGTCGTCGGCTTCGTCCCCGAGCGCGACCAGATCAAGCCCGACCTGCCGCTGCTGTCCATCGGCATGCGCCCCGCTGAAGACGTCCTGGAAGGAAGCGCCCAGCGATGACCCTGGCCCCCGAGACGACCACCCTCAAGATCCAACTGCGCCTCGACGACAGCTGGTTCACCGTCTGCGACCTCGATGTCCTGCTGCCGGGACGCGGGGTGGCGGCCCTGCTGCCGGACGGCCGCCAGGTGGCCCTGTTCCGTGACCGCGCGGGCGAGCTGTACGCCATCGACAACCGCGACCCGTTCGGCGGCGCGGCGGTCCTCTCCCGCGGCCTGACCGGCACCCACCAGGGGCGCCCGTTCGTCGCCTCCCCCCTGCTCAAGCAGCGCTTCGACCTGCTGTCGGGACAGTGCCTGGACGACGAGACGGTGCGGATCCCTACGTATCAGGTGCGGGTTTCGTAGCTCGCGGATTCCGACACCGGTTCACGGCCGCGGTTCACGGCCGCGGTTCACGGCCCCGGATCGCGGCGCCGGTTCACGGCCGGGATCACGACCCCGAAGGCGCCTTTCTTGACCGATCGTTCTCATTGGATCTAGGCTGCGCCACATGGCCAGGACCAAGGAGTTCGATCCCGAGGCCGCACTACAGGCAGCCCTGGAGCTGTTCTGGCGGCGCGGCTACGAGGCGACGTCCATGGCCGACCTCGTGGAGCGTCTCGGCATCGGCCGCGCCAGCATCTACGCGACCTTCGGCAACAAGCACGAGCTGTACCTGAAGGCGCTGGAGCGCTACCAGGAACAGCTCCCCGACCTGCTCGGGGAGCTGTCCCGGCCGGGGCCGGTCCTGCCCGCCGTACGGGCCCTGGTCCGGCGGTACGCCGTCGAGGCCGCCGCCGAGAACCTGCGCCTGAACGGCTGCTTCATCACCAACACGGCCGCCGAGCTGGCCCCGCACGACCCGGCGGCCGCACGGCAGGTCGAGCGGAACTGGGACCACCTGGAGACGGTGCTGCACTCGGCACTGACCCGCGCCCGGGCCCAGGGCGAGCTCGGCGCGGACCGCGATCCGCTCACCCTCGCGCGCATGCTGCTGGTCCTGCTCCAGGGCCTGAAGGTGGTGGGCAAGGCGTCGCCGGACCCGGCGCGGGTGCGGGACGCGGCGGAGCAGGCACTGACGCTGCTCGACTGAGACGACAAGGGGGCGCCGCCCGGGCGGCGCCCTTTTTCCCGCCGCCATATTGAACCGATCGGTCAAGAATCACAGGGGAGCTCATGACCATCAGAAGTCGCTTCACCGACAGGACGGCGCTCGTCACCGGCGCGGGCTCGGGCATCGGCCGCGCCGTGGCGCTGGCGCTGGCCGCCGAGGGCGCGCGGGTCGTCGTGGCCGGACGCCGTCAGGAGCCGCTGGCGGAGACCGCGCGGCTGATCGAGGAGGCGGGCGGCAAGGCGCTCGCGGTGACCGCCGACGTCTCGCGCGCGCGGGACGTCCGGTCCGTCGTGGAGGCCGCGGTGGACCACTTCGGCTCGCTCGACGTGGCGGTCAACAACGCGGGGGTCTTCCGCGGCGGGCAGCCGCTGGCCGAGCTGCCGGAGGCGGACTGGGACGAGCAGCTCGGCGTCAACGTCACCGGGGTGTTCCACGCCCTCCAGGCCGAGATCCGCCAGATGCGCACCCAGCCCTCCGGCGGCGCGATCGTCAACATCGCCTCCATCTTCGGCGCCCACGCGCGCCACCCCGGCGCCGCCGCGTACGCCGCCACCAAGGCGGCCGTCTCCGTCCTCACCCGGGGCGCCGCCCGCGACCACATCGGCGACGGCGTCCGCATCAACGCGGTCAGTCCGGGCGCCGTGGACACCCCCATGTCCCTGCGCCCGGGCGAGACGGAAGCGGACCGCGCCGCCCGTATGAAGGCCGCCGTCCCCCTCGGCCGCGTCTCCACCACCGCCGAGGTCACCGCCGCGGTCCTCTACCTCGCCTCGGACGACGCCTCCTCCGTCGTGGGCACGGACCTGGTGGTGGACAGCGGGGCGACGGCCTGAGCGACCACCCCTTGTGCCGCCGTCGTGCTCGCCTTTGAGGACGTGGACGAAGTCCTCACCGAGCAACGGAACGCCCCTCCTCTCCCTGGGCCGCCGTCAACGGCCGGAGAGAGGGCGACGCGTGGCATCGGGCCCGCTGGAAGCAGGCCTGTGGGCGGCGGGTCGGGCCGGCTCGATCAGCCCGAGGCGGACGGCCTCGCTGACCGCGGCCGCGCGGTTCTCGGCGCCGAGCTTGCGGTAGATGCGGACGAGGTGGGTCTTCACCGTCGCCTCGGCCAGGAAGAGCGCGCCGGCGATCGCCCGGTTGCTGTGCCCCTGCGCGAGGAGCCGCACGACCTCGATCTCCCGCTCGCTGAGCGGCGGTTCGGGCGCGTGGCCCAGGACACTGGCGGCGGCCTCCGGGGCCAGCGCCAGACCCCCGGCCGCCGCGGCCCGCACCGCGCGGAACAGTTCCTCGGGCGGGCCCGCCTTGAGCACGTAGCCGCGTGCCCCCGCCTCCACGGCCCGCAGTACGTCGGCCTGGCTGCCGTAGCTGGTGAGCACGACGACCCGTACGCGCGCGTCGACGTCGAGGATCCGCCGGGTCGCCTCGATGCCGTCGATGCCGTCACCCGCCGCGCCCGGCTCCGTCAGGCGCAGGTCCATGAGCACGACGTCGGGACCGAGCCGCTGGACCAGCCGCACCGCTTCGAGACCGTTCCCGCTCTCGCCGACCACGTCGAAACCGGGCTCGCCCTCCAACAGGGCGCGCAGACCGGCTCGTACGACGGTGTGGTCGTCGACGATCAGGATCCGCAGCGTGGGCTCGGCGGACTCGCTCATCGGGCGCCCACCGGGAGGCGGTCCACCGCGTGCGCCGGGCCCCGCAGCGACGCGCGCACGCGCGTGCCCCGTCCCGGCGCGCTGTCCACGGCGAGCGAACCGCCCAGCGCGACCAGCCGCTCCCGCGCCCCGCCGAGCCCGAAGCCCCGGCGGTCCTCGGCGGACCGCACGGTGCCCGGGTCGAATCCGGTCCCGTCGTCGCGCACCTCGACGGCCGCCGCCCCCTCCTGGCCGTACACCAGGGTCACCTGCACCTGGTCGGCGCTCGCGTGCTCGCACGCGTTGGCGAGCAGCCCCTGGGTGACCCGCAACAGGGCGACGGCGTGCTCGGTCGGGAGCGGGCAGGCGTCGTGCTCGGTACGGAAGGAGATCCGGGGCGTGCCGGCCGTGGTGTCCATGCGGGCGCACAGGTCGCGCAGCGCCGACTCCAGACCGTCCTCGGCGAGCACCGGCGGGGTGAGGTCCTGGATGATGCCGCGGGTCTGCGCGAGATGGTCGCCGAGCGCCTCGGTGACCACCCGCACCTGCCTGCGGGCCGCCTCCGGACGGCGCTCCCAGTCGCGCTCGGCGGCTTGGAGCAGCATCCGGCTGCCGGCGATCTCCTGCGCGAGCGTGTCGTGCAGGTCCCGGGCGATACGCGCCCGCTCCGCCAGCCGCCCGGCCTCACGCTGCTGCCGCGCCAGCGCCCCGCGGGTGCCGGCCAGCTCCTGGGTGAGCCGCTGCTGGTCGCGGTACAGCAGGACGGTGGCCCAGACGGCGGCGACCGGTGGTGCCAGCACGTCGGGGTCGACGGCGCCGTACGCCCGCACCAGGACGGCCAGCAGCAGGGCCGTGATGACGCCGAGGGCCACGGCGCGTTCCGCGCGGGTGGGCGTCCGCATCGCCAGGACCGCGAAGGGCACCGCCAGCCACGCGTACCCGGAGGCGAGCGGGCCCGACAGGGTCCAGGCCACCGAAGTCCACAGCAGCAGAAGGACACCGAGCAGAAGGGTCCGGGCCCGGCCGAGCCGCTCCCAGCGGCTCAGCCCGACCGCGTACAGCAGGGCCATGGCCGCCGTGGGCGGCGCGACCCGCCAGCACAGCTCGCTGTGCAACTGGACGAGCCGGACGACGGTGCCGCCGACCGCGACCAGGAACACCAGGTGCGGCAGGTGCCGCGCGGACACGGCGGACCGGCGGGCGGCGAGAGCGGTGACGGGCACGGCTGCGGCTCCCTGGGGCGGGCCGGGCGGCGGTGACGACAGGGCACGGAGTGTAAGCCGTGACCTGTGTGATCGCGGTAAACGCCCAGGCGAAACCGTGCTCGGGCTGATGTCAGGCTCCCGGGTGCAGTCCGAGCCAGCCGGGCGAGGGAGCGCCCTGGACCTCACCGAAGTACAGGGAGAACGTCTGCTTCATCCGCTCGACCTTCGCCCGGTCCTCCATGAACCTCGGGAACTCGTCGACGTGGGCGTTCGGGAACTCCCACACCGGCTTCAGGTTCGCGTTGGGGGTGACGTCGGTGCGCACCGACCAGCCGTTGAAGGCGGCCTTCTGGCGCTCCTCGGACAGCTGCCAGTTCATGAACAGCTTGGCGGCAGCCGGATGGGCCGCCTGCTTGAGGATCGCGGCCCGCTGGCCCCACGCCATGAACGGGTGGTCGCCCTCGGGCAGGACCCACTTGACCGTCGTCGACGAGGAGATCGTGCTGCCCGAGCCGCCGACCCCGATGGTCTTCGTCCCGCCGTTGACCGCGGCACCGGGGGTGTTCGTGCCCCGCGCGAACTGCGGCTGCTGCGCCGCGAACTTCGCCACCCACTCCCAGCCGTACCGCTGCTGGTAGAGGGTGTAGAGGAAGAGGACCGCGTCGTCGTCGTTCGGGTACGAGGACGCGATCGCGCCCTTCCAACGCGGATCGAGCAGGCCCAGCGGGGTCCTGGGCGCGTTGGCGCCGGCGCCCTGGATGTCGTACATGAAGCTGAAGGCGATGACCATGAGCGCGCTCCAGGCGCCGTCCGGGTCCTTGAAGCCCGGGTGGACCTTGGAGAACCCGGCCGGCTTGTAGCGCAGCAGCTTGCCCTCGCGCTTCCAGCGGGTGAAGTCCTGGAGCGTCTGGAGCTGGACGACGTCGGGGACCAGGGTGCCGGTGGCGAGCTGGTTGTCGACGCGGACGTCGTGGTACTTGCTGTAGTCCACGACGGCCGTCAGCTCGACCTTCGGGAAGCGCGCGGCCCACGCGGAACGCACCCCGGCCGCCTGGCTGTCCACGTCCCCGCCCTGGTACAGGACGAGCTTGCCGCCCTCGGCGATCGCCGCCTCGTACAGCTCGTCGAGGGAGCGGGTCTCCTCGCGGACGCCGGTGAGCGACGAGCCGACGGTCTGGGCGGCGCTCGCAGTGCTGTGCGTGGCGACGGCGGCGGCACCGCCGAGCGCGACACCGGCACCGGTCGTGAGCAACCGGCGCCTGCTGAAGTTGCTGGGCATGGTGGGGGGATCCTCCTGATTCCGCCGCCACCTTCCGTACGCGGCGGCGCCGCCAGTCTGCCGACCGGCCGCACCGTTCCGCGTCGTCCATAGGTTGCCCCTGGATTCAACCTTTCGGTGGAACGCTCGGCCTGTGAGGGGGGAATCAGACCTTCAGCGCCTCGTACAACACTCCGGTGAGCCGCTCCGAAGCGGTCCACAGGAGTTCTCCCGCGCGGTCGTTGCGGGTCCAGGGGGCTCGCCAGGACGGGGCCGGGGTGCCGCGCCAGCCCGCGAGGGAGGGGCCCGTGAAGGAGTCGGGGCGTACGTCGGGGGCGGTGGCGGCGTAGAGGGTGGGGAGGGCGCCCGCCTCCGCGGACTGGGCGAAGAACCTGTTGCCGACCGCCATGAAGCGCTCGGCGAGGCGCCGGCCCGCCATGCGGGGTCCGGCCGCCTGGAGGTTGGTGGCCGCGTACCCCGGGTGGGCCGCGGCAGCGACGACGTCCGAGCCGTGTGCGGCGAGCCTGCGGGCCAGTTCGTGGGTGAAGAGCAGGTTGGCGGTCTTGGAGCGGGCGTAGGCGCTCCAACGCCGGTAGCGGCGCTCGCTGTTGAGGTCGTCGATGTCGATGTTGGCCAGTGCGTGCGTCGAGCTGGAGACGGTCACCACCCGGGCGCCCGGGGTGTCGAGCAGTACCGGCAGCAGCAGTCCGGTCAGCGCGAAGTGGCCGAGGTGGTTCACGCCGAACTGCGTCTCGAAGCCGTCCACGGTCGTCCCGTACGGCAGCGCCATCACGCCCGCGTTGTTGACCAGCAGGTCGAGACGGTCGTACGGGAGCCGGCGCGCGAACTCCCGTACGGAGGACAGGTCCCCGAGGTCGAGGTGCCCGAACTCCACCTGTGCGCCCGGCGCTTCGCCGGTCAGCCGGGCGGCGGCCTCGGTCCCGCGCGCCTCGCTCCGGCAGGCGAGCACCACCCGGGCGCCCTTGCGGGCCAGTTCGCGTGCGGTGACGTAGCCGATGCCGCTGTTGGCCCCGGTGACGACAGCGGTACGGCCGTGCTGGTCGGGGATGCTCTGCTCGTTCCAGCCGGACATGGCCGACTCCTTCCCGCCGGGCTTGAATCGCTTGCCGCCAGCCTGCCCTCGTCGCGCCCCGGCGTCGACGACCCGCGCAGGACCGGGGCCGCGCGGCGCGTGCTCGGAACCGGCCACGCTGCGGGCTCGGGACCGGCCGGGCCCCTCGTGCGCACGGTCCACCGCACGGACCGCGCGCACGAGTTCACGGGCCGTCCATGACATGTCCACTCCCTTCGCCTAGGTTCCCACCCGCACGCCCCCCGCCCCCGACCGGTGGCGGGACGGTCACGGCACCCCTTGGAGCGACAGTGGAACGTCGTACCTTCCTCCGCGCGACCGCCCTCGGCGGCACCTCCGCCGTCTTCGGCGGCACCCTGTGGCGCGGCGCCGCGTACGCCGCGCCGGCCCAGCCCGGCACCGGCCCGTACGGGGCGCCGGGTTCGCCGGACGCCAACGGCATCAGGCTGCCCGCCGGGTTCACCAGCCGGGTCATCGCCCGCTCCGGCCAGACGGTCGGCGGAACGTCGTACACCTGGCACAACGCCCCGGACGGCGGGGCCTGTTACGCGGACGGCACGGGTTGGATCTACGTCTCCAACTCGGAGATCAATCCGTCGGGCGGCGCGAGCGCGGTGCGGTTCTCCTCCAGCGGCACGATCACGTCGGCCTACCGGGTGCTGTCGGGCACCCGGCAGAACTGCGCGGGCGGGCGGACCCCGTGGAACACCTGGCTGTCCTGCGAGGAGGTCGACCGGGGTTATGTGTACGAGACGGACCCGTGGGGGGTGAACGCGGCGGTGCAGCGCCCGGCGATGGGCCGCTTCAAGCACGAGGCGGCCGCCGCCGACCCGGTCCGCAAGGTGGTCTACCTGACCGAGGACGAGACCAACGGCCGCTTCTACCGCTTCGTGCCCACCACCTGGGGCAACCTGTCCGCGGGCACCCTCCAGGTGATGGTCGCCGGCTCCGGCACCTCGGGCTCCTACAGCTGGGTGAACGTCCCCGACCCGGACGGCTCCCCCACCTCGACCCGCACCCAGGTCTCCGGCTCCAAGTCCTTCAACGGCGGCGAGGGCTGCTACTACGCCGACGACAAGGTCTGGTTCACGACCAAGGGCGACAACCGGGTCTGGCAGCTCGACCTGACGGCCGGCACCTACGAGTTGGCGTACGACGACTCGCTGGTCACCTCGGGGACGGCCCCGCTGACCGGCGTCGACAACATCACGGGGACCTCCTCCGGCGACCTCTTCGTCGCCGAGGACGGCGGCACCATGGAGATCTGCCTGATCACCCCGGACGACGTGGTGGCGCCGTTCCTGCGCGTCGACGGCCAGTCGTCCTCGGAGATCACCGGACCGGCGTTCTCCCCGGACGGCAGGCGGCTGTACTTCTCCAGCCAGCGCGGCACGACGGGCAGTTCGTCCGGCGGGATCACCTATGAGGTGACGGGGCCGTTCCGCTCGTAGTCTTCGCCGGGCGCCCCCAACGGGGCGCCCGGCGACCGCGGTTGACCGAACGCGGTGCGCAATCGTCCGATCACGTCACGTTCGCGTCACGGCTCCTTCGCGCCGCCTCCGTCACAGCGGTCCCCCACTACGTTCGGCACCTCATCGCACCACGAACGTGGAAGGACCCGCCGTGAACCTGCTCCGCAAGCCCGGCGCCATCGCCGTCGCCGCGCTGGCCCTCGCCGTCCTGCCCGCAGCCGCCGAGGCGCACGACGGCGACCACCCCTTCGCCACCTGCACGGAGGCGTACGAGAACGGCTACGCCGACATCCCGAGGGGCGACGAGCACTACGGCACCCACCTGGACCGCGACGACGACGGCACCGCCTGCGACCAGCCGCCCGCGGGCTTCGAGCCCGCCGAGCACGACGCCGCACCGGCGAAGGCCGCCGAGAAGGACGGCATCGGCAAGGGCGGCACCGGCAAGGACGCCACCGACCTCGCCGAGACCGGCGCCGACGACACCACCCCGTACATCGCGGCCGCCGGCATGTCCGTGATGCTCGCGGGCGCGGCCGCGCTGGTGATCGTGACCCGGCGACGCGACACGCCCTGACCGCCACGGCACGCACGTGATAGTCACGAATTGAACACTTCACCTTCACAACCGGAGGTGCCGCACTACGGTCGTCCCCTCGCGCCACACCTCAGGGGGACGACATGACCAACCCGTACACCGAGCCGACCGCCGCCCCCAAGTGGGCTCGCAAGCGGTACGTCCTGCCCGCCCTCGCGCTCGCCCTCTTCGTCGGCGTCGGCATAGGCGGCAGCGGCCAGGACACGACCGACGCCAAGCCGGTCAGCGCCAAGCCCCGGCCGACGGTCACCGCGACCGCGACCGCGACGGTCACCGCGGAACCGGAACCCGCCGAGACGGTCACCGCCACCGAGACGGTCAAGGTCACCAAGACGGTCACGGCCAAGGCCGAGGCGGAGGCGGAGACCGCGACGGACAACGACTCCGACTCCGACTCCGACTCCGGCAGCGTGTACTACGGCAACTGCACCGAGGCCCGCGCCGCCGGCGCCGCTCCCGTCCACCGGGGCGAGCCCGGCTACGGCTCCCACCTGGACCGCGACAACGACGGCGTCGGCTGCGACAGCTGAGGCGGGGGCGCCCGAGGCAGGGGCGCCCGAACGGGAACGACCCCCCGGGCGAAGGCGGTCGACGCGAAAGGGCGGCACCCCCGCACGGGTGCCGCCCTCTTTTCGTGCTCCGGAACCGTCGCCCATCGGTTGTGAGGGTCGGGGACGGACGACGGCTCCGGCGTTCGGTGGCCGAACGGCGTACGGCCTAGCGGTGGTCGCTGCCCTCCGACTGGGTCGCCGCGCGGCCCGCCTCCAGGCGTGCCACCGGGATCCGGAACGGGGAGCAGGAGACGTAGTCGAGGCCGACCTCGTGGAAGAAGTGGACCGACTCCGGGTCACCGCCGTGCTCGCCGCAGACGCCGAGCTTGAGGTCCGGGCGGGTCTTGCGGCCCGCCTCGGCGGCCAGCTTCACCAGCGAGCCGACACCGTCCTTGTCGATCGTCTCGAACGGCGACACCCCGAAGATGCCCTTCTCCAGGTACGCCGTGAAGAACGAGGCCTCCACGTCGTCCCGGCTGAAGCCCCACACCGTCTGGGTGAGGTCGTTCGTGCCGAAGGAGAAGAACTGCGCCGCCTCCGCGATCTGACCGGCGGTCAGCGCGGCACGCGGCAGCTCGATCATCGTGCCGATGGAGAGCTTCAGCTGGGTGCCCGTCGCCGCCTCGACCTCCGCGATGACCTGGTCGGCCTCCTCGCGGACGATCTCCAGCTCCTGGACGGTGCCGACGAGCGGGATCATGATCTCGGCGCGCGGGTCGCCCTTGGCGTTCTTGCGCTCGGCGGCCGCCTCGGCGATCGCCCGGACCTGCATGGTGAACAGGCCGGGGATGACCAGGCCGAGGCGGACGCCGCGCAGGCCCAGCATCGGGTTCTGCTCGTGCAGGCGGTGGACCGCCTGGAGGAGCCGCAGTTCGTTCTCGTGCGGCTCCTGGCGGGACTCCGCGAGGGCCACGCGGACCGACAGCTCGGTGATGTCGGGGAGGAACTCGTGCAGCGGCGGGTCCAGGAGGCGGACCGTCACCGGCAGGCCGTCCATCGCCGCGAACAGCTCCACGAAGTCCTGCTTCTGGAGCGGGAGCAGCTGCTTCAGCGACTCCTCGCGCTCGTTCTCCGTGTCGGCCAGGATGAGGCGCTCGACCAGTTCTCGCCGGTCGCCGAGGAACATGTGCTCGGTCCGGCACAGGCCGATGCCCTGGGCGCCGAAGCGGCGGGCGCGCATGGCGTCCTCGGCGTTGTCCGCGTTGGCCCGGACCCGCAGCCGGCGCTTGCGGTCGGCGAACGCCATGATCCGGTGCACGGCCTCGACCAGCTCGTCGGCGTCCTGCGCACCGGCGTGCATCCGACCCTCGAAGTACTCGACGACCGGGGAGGGCACGACGGGTACCTCGCCGAGGTAGACCTTGCCGCTGGAGCCGTCGATGGAGATGAGGTCGCCCTCCTCCACCACGTGTCCGCCGGGAACCGTCATCCGGCGCCGCTTGGTGTCGACCTCCAGCTCCTCGGCGCCGCAGACACAGGTCTTGCCCATGCCGCGGGCGACGACGGCCGCGTGGGAGGTCTTGCCGCCGCGCGAGGTCAGGATGCCCTCGGCCGCGATCATGCCGTCGAGGTCGTCGGGGTTGGTCTCGCGGCGGACCAGGATGACCTTCTCGCCCGAGCGGGACCACTTGACGGCGGTGTACGAGTCGAAGACCGCCTTGCCGACCGCGGCGCCCGGCGAGGCCGCGATGCCCCGACCGACCTGCTTGACCTTCGCGTCCTCGTCGAAGCGGGGGAACATCAGCTGGGCGAGCTGCGCGCCGGTGACGCGCTGGAGTGCCTCGGCCTCGTCGATCAGGCCCTGGTCCACGAGCTGCGTGGCGATCCGGAAGGCCGCGCCCGCCGTGCGCTTGCCGACCCGGGTCTGGAGCATCCAGAGCTGGCCGCGCTCGATGGTGAACTCGATGTCGCAGAGGTCCTTGTAGTGGTTCTCCAGGGTCTCCATGATCTGCATCAGCTGGTCGTACGACTTCTTGTCGATCGACTCCAGCTCGGCGAGCGGGACCGTGTTGCGGATTCCGGCTACGACGTCCTCGCCCTGGGCGTTCTGGAGGTAGTCGCCGTAGACGCCCTGGTGGCCGCTGGCGGGGTCGCGGGTGAAGGCGACGCCCGTGCCGGAGTCGGGGCCGAGGTTGCCGAAGACCATCGAGCAGACGTTGACCGCGGTGCCCAGGTCGCCGGGGATGCGCTCCTGGCGGCGGTAGAGCTTGGCGCGGTCGGTGTTCCAGGAGTCGAAGACCGCGTGGATGGCGAGGTCCATCTGCTCGCGGGGGTCCTGCGGGAAGTCCCGGCCGGCCTCCTTCTTGACGATCTTCTTGAAGGCGGTGACCAGTTTCTTGAGGTCGGCGGCCTCCAGGTCGGTGTCGACCGTGACCTTCTTGGCCTCCTTGGCCTTCTCCAGCGCCTCCTCGAAGAGGTCGCCGTCGACGCCGAGGACCGTCTTGCCGAACATCTGGATGAGCCGGCGGTAGGAGTCCCAGGCGAACCGCTCGTCGCCCGCCTGCTCGGCGAGGCCCTTGACGGACTGGTCGGAGAGGCCGATGTTCAGGACCGTGTCCATCATGCCGGGCATGGAGAACTTGGCGCCGGAGCGGACCGAGACGAGGAGCGGGTTGTCGGCCTGGCCGAGCTTCTTGCCCATCGTGGCCTCGAGGGCGTCGAGGTGCGCACTCACCTCGTCACGCAGTGCCGCGGGCTCCTCGCCGGACTCCAGGTAGACCTTGCAGGCTTCCGTCGTGATGGTGAAGCCGGGGGGAACGGGCAGGCCCAGGTTGGTCATCTCGGCGAGGTTGGCGCCCTTGCCACCCAGGAGGTCTTTGAGGTCCTTGTTTCCCTCGGTGAAGTCGTAAACGAACTTCGCTCCGTGGAGATCTTTGTTTTCCGACACGGGTCTCGACTCCCTCGAGGACGCGGTGGCTGCCCTGACGGGCAGGAACATACCCAGATCGAAGGCGTCTGGGGAGGTCCACCTGCGCGTCATGCGCCCGTAACCACCCGGCTGCCAGTGGATCGAAAGTCAAAGCTTGGCAAGCGAACGACTGGTCATGTTTTCACTTCTTGAACGATCCAACTCGCGGAGCCGAAGGATTTCGCTCATGTGAGCAGCTTTCGACACGTCTGATTTCGATCGATGAACGATCAAGGGGTGGCACTCAGTGCCACCCCTTGGAGAAGTGCATCCGCTCATGATCCGCTCATCTGAGCGCTACCCCTATCAGGGGTGGCGAGAATCACGCTGCCACAGCCGCCCGGATTTCACCATGCGGACGGACATCCGGAACGAAACACGCCGGTCACACACCCCGTGCCGCCAGCCGCTCCTCCACCCGCTCCGGGGCGTACAGGTGCTCCACGACCAGCGCACCCGCCCCCACCAGCGCGGCCCGCTCGCCGAGCAGGGAGGTCACGACCTCCAGATGAGCGGTGGAGCGCGGCAGCGCCCGCTGGTACAGCAGCTCCCGCACCCCGGTGAGGAAGGGAGTTCCGGCCAGATCGCCCGCGATCATCAGCACGCCGGGGTTCAGCAGGGTCACCACCGTCGCGAGCACGTCCCCGACCTGCCGCCCCGCCTCCCGGGCGAGCGCGGCCGCCTCCGGGTGCCCGGCGGTCAGCAGATCCCGCACGTCCGAGCCGGACGCCGCGGGCACCCCCTTCTCCGCCAGCCTGCGGGCCACGGCGCCCCCACTGGCGACGGCGGCCAGACAACCCCGGGAACCGCACCGGCACAGCGCGTCCGCACCCACCCGGATGTGGCCGATGTCCCCGGCGCCCCCGTCGATCCCCCGGTAGATCGAGCCGTCGACGACGACCCCGGCGCCGATCCCGGTCGACACCTTGACCAGCGCGAACGCCGAGCAGTCGGGGTAGGACGTGCGCTGTTCGCCGTACGCCATGAGGTTCGCGTCGTTGTCGACCAGGACCGGGACCGCGGGCGTGCCCGTGTGCTCGGTGAAGGAGCCGGCGAGGCGGCCTCTTATGTCGTAGCCGTCCCAGCCCGGCATCATCGGCGGCTGGACCACCCGGCCGCTGCCGCTGTCGACCGGTCCCGGCACCGCGAGCCCGATGCCGCAGACCTCGCTCGCGCGCCGGCCCGCCTTCTCCAGCAGTTCGGCGAACCAGCGGCCCAGCTCCCCCAGTACCGCGTCCGGACCGTCCTCGACGGCGAGGACGCCGCCGTGTTCGGCGAGGAGGTCGCCGGTGAGCGTCAGGACGGCCGCGCGGGCGTGCCGGGTGTCGAGGTCGGCGGCGAGGACGACGGCGTGGGTGTCGTCGAATTCCAGGGTGATCGAGGGACGGCCGCCGAGCGGGGAGTCCACCGGGCCGCCGGCGCCCTCGCGCAGCCAGCCCGCGCGGAAGAGCCGGTCCAGACGCTGGCCGACCGTGGCACGGGAGAGTCCGGTGGCCTGCTGGAGCGCGCCGCGCGTCACCGCCCGCCCGGTTCGTACCAGTTCGAGCAGCTCGCCGGCGCTTCCCTGACCCCGTCCGGTCATGCGCACCCCCTTGTGTTTCTCAACTCTGCATTACATATTGGGTTTTGCGTGTTAAATAGACGTAACTCTACGGTGGTCACGACCGAACGGGTCGGCCAGACGTCTTTCGGGGAGCCCCGAGTGGATCGCACTGCCCAGCTCACCACCCGCCGCGCGGCACGCGCCTTCGCATACGATCCACCCCCGCCCCCGGAAGCGCTGCACCACCGGGCCGCCCGGGTCCTGGAGGACAACTGGACCGGCACCTCCACGGTGCCCTCGCGCGGCCTGTACCCCCACCAGTGGTCATGGGACTCGGCGTTCATCGCGATCGGCCTGAGGCATCTGTCGCCGCTCAGGGCGCAGACGGAGCTGGAGACGCTGCTCGCCGCCCAGTGGGGCGACGGCCGCGTCCCGCACATCGTCTTCAACCCCTCCGTGCCGCTCGACGCGTACTTCCCGAGCCCCGACTTCTGGCGCTCCTCGACCGCGGGACAGGCCGCGGGGGCCCCGCGCACCGTACAGACCTCGGGCATCGTGCAGCCACCGGTGCACGCGCTGGCCGCGTGGCTGGTGCACCGTGCGGACCCCGGTCTGTCCCGGGCGCGCGGTTTCCTCACCCGGGTCTACCCCCGGCTGGCGGCCTGGCACCGCTATCTGCTGCACCGCCGGGACCTGGGCGGCGGCGGGCTCGCGTCCGTGGTGCACCCCTGGGAGCAGGGGATGGACAACAGCCCCTGCTGGGACCTGCCGTTGTCGCGCGTCACGCCCGCCCCGGCCCGCTCCTTCCGGCGCGCCGACCTCGACCACGGGGCGGCGCAGGACCGGCCGACGGACCTGGACTACGGGCGGTACGTACGGCTGGCGGCGGACTACCGCGATGGCGGATACGCCGACGGCCAGGGGGACTTCGCCGTCGAGGACCCCTCCTTCAACGCCCTGCTCATCGCCTCCGAGCACGCCCTCGCCCGGATCGCCGAGGAGTTGGGGGCGCCGGGCACGGCCCGCCACGCGCGCGCGGAACGCCTGACGGGAGCACTGATCGACCGGCTGTGGGACCCGGCGCAGGGCATGTTCTTCTGCCGGGACGTGCGGGGCGCCCGCCCGATCCCCGAGCGAGCCGTGTCGGGGCTGGTCCCGCTGCTCCTGCCGACCCTCCCCCGGGACATCGTCGAGGCCCTCGTCCGGACGACCGCCTCCGCGCACTTCGGGCTCGGCGGCGCCACCCGCCTGGTCCCCAGCTACGACCTCCTCGGCGAGGCCTTCGACCCGCACCGCTACTGGCGCGGCCCGGCCTGGTTCAACACCGCCTGGCTGATGGAGCGGGGCCTGCGCACCCACGGCGAGCGCGGCCGCGCCGACGCGCTGCGCCGGGCCGTCCTGGACCTCGCGGACACCTCCGACTTCGCCGAGTACGTCGACCCGTACACCGGCGAGGCGTGCGGCACGACCGGCTTCGGCTGGACCGCCGCGCTCACGCTCGACCTGCTGCACACCGGCATCTTCCAGGGAGAGGAACGGGAATGACGGACCGCCATCACCTGCTCGTGCGTGGCGCGACCTTCGCGGCCGTGGGCGACAACGGGGACATCAGCGGGGTCCGGGGCGGCAACTCCCCCTTCCCGGAAGGGTTGTTCGTGTGCGACGCCCGGCACCTGAGCCGCTGGCAGCTCACGCTGGACAGCGCCGTGCCCGAGACCCTCACACCCGTGGCCGACGGCGACGGCGCCCGCTGCGTCCTGGTGCCGCGCGGCGGCCGCCAGGAACCGCCCGCATACACGGTCTTCCGCGAACAGGCCGTCGGTGACGGCGCGTTCGTCGAGACCCTGCGCGTCACCGGCAACCGCCCGGTCCCGACGACGGTCCGCCTCGCGGTGACCGCCGACGCCGACTTCGCCGACCAGTTCGAACTCCGCTCCGACCACCGCACCTACACGAAGTCCGGCGTCACCCGTTCCCGCGACGTCATCGAGGCGGGCGTCGAGTTCACCTACCGGCGCCGCGAATGGCGGTCCCGTACGACGGTGACGGCCGAGCCCGCCCCGGACGCCGTCGAGGAGACCGGCACCGGTGCGCGGCGCCTGGTCTGGACGCTGGAGCTGGAGCCGCACGGCACGGCGGAACTCACCCTGCGGGTGATGGCCCGCCCGCACGGCGACCGGCGCGCGCTGCGGGTGCCGCGCTCACCGGCCGCGCTCCACGACGAACTCCTGCGCCTGGAGGGCGAGTTCGTGCAGGACGTGGCCTTCCCGAGCGGCTGGCCCGAGCTGGCCGCCGCCTGCGCCCGCGGCCTCGCCGACCTCGCCGCGCTCCAGGTCCCGGCGACCGGCCCGGACGGCGAGGAGCTGCGCGTCCCGGCCGCCGGCGCGCCCTGGTTCCTGACCCTGCTGGGCCGCGACGCGCTGCTGACCTCCCTGTTCGCCCTCCCCTACCGCCCCGGCCTGGCCGCCGCCACCCTCCCCGCCCTCGCCGCGACCCAGGCGACGGAGACCGGCGTGGACGCGGTGGCCCAGCCGGGCAAGATCGTGCACGAGGTACGGCACGGCGAGCTGGCCCACTTCGGCCAGGTCCCCTTCGGGCGGTACTACGGCTCGGTGGATGCCACCCCCCTGTTCCTGGTGCTGCTCGGCGCGTACGTGGAGCAAACCGGGGACGTGGCCCTGGCCCGCCGTCTGGAGCCGCACGCGCGTGCCGCGGTCGGCTGGATGCTGGACCACGGCGGGCTGACCTCGCGCGGCTACCTGGTGTACCGCGCCGACCAGGGCGGCCTCGCCAACCAGAACTGGAAGGACTCCCCCGGCGCGATCTGCCGGGCCGACGGAACCCGGGCGAGCGGGCCGGTGCTGGCGGCGGGCGCGCAGGGGTACGCGTACGACGCGCTGCGGCGCACGGCGTCGGTGGCGCGGACGGTGTGGGGCGACGAGACGTACGCGGCGCTGCTGGAGCAGGCGGCGGGCGATCTGCGGGACCGGTTCCAGCGGGACTTCTGGATGCCGGACGTCGCCTTCCCGGCCCTGGCGCTGGACGGCGAGGGCCGCCCGGTGGACGCGCTGGCCTCGGACGCCGGGCATCTGCTGTGGTCGGGGCTGCTGGACAAGGAGTACGGGGAGGCCGTGGGGCGGCGGCTCCTGGAGCCGGATTTCTTCTCCGGGTGGGGGGTCCGCACGGTGGCGGCGGGGCAGGGGGCGTACCACCCGTTGTCGTACCACCGCGGTTCGGTGTGGCCGCACGACAACGCCCTGATCACGCTCGGGCTGGCGCGGTACGGGCTGCACGACGAGGCGCGGACGGTCGCCCACGCGCTGGTGGACGCGGCGACGGCCACCGGGCACCGGCTGCCGGAGGTGCTGGCCGGGTACGGCCGGGACACCCATCCGGAGCCGGTGCCGTACCCGCACGCGTGTGTGCGCGAGTCCCGGTCGGCCGCGACGCCCCTCGCCCTGCTGACCGCGGTGGGCGGCGCCTGAGGCCGTGTCGTCACCTTCCGGTCCGCCGCGCCCCGGCGCCGGGGGCACCAACCGTTTGCCCGGTGTTTGCCCGAACCCGTGAACAGGCGCGGGCGGGGTGCCGTACGGGAGTGCGGCGGGTCCGGGACCCCAGGCCGGGTCCGCCGTCTTGCCGGGTCTCGTACGGAAGGGCCTTCGGGTGTCTGCCTCCACCAGCACGCCGCAACTGCCGGACGCGACCGACGACGTCGTCCCCGAACCACCCTCGCCCCGCCGCCCGCCCATCCTGCGCCGGACCCTCACCGCGCTCGCCGCGGTGCTGGTCGTCGGCGCGCTGCTGCTGCCGAACGCGGTCGGGGCGCTGCGACCGGACCGGTTCACCCGGATCCCCGTCGAGGCGATCCTCGGGGCGGCCGTGGCGTTGTGGCTGCCGCGCCGGCCCCGGGTGGTCGTGGCGGTGCTGTCCGGGGCGGGGCTCGGGGTGCTGACCGTGCTCAACGTGCTCGACATGGGGTTCCGGGAGTATCTGGGGCGGGGCTTCAACCTGGTCCTGGACTGGGAGTTGCTGGACGACGCGCAGGCGTACGTCGCGGACTCGATGGGCGGGACGTACGCGGTGCTGGCCGCCGTGGGCGCCGTCGTCCTGGTGCTGGTGGTGGTCGCGGTGATGACGCTGGCGATGGTCCGGCTGAGCGAGGTCCTGGTGGCGAGCAGACCGGTCGCCGCGCGCGGCACGCTGATCGCGGCGATGGCCTGGATCACCTGCTACGCCCTCGGGCTCCAGATCGCCGGTACGCCAATCGCCTCCGACCGGGCCGCCGACGCGCTGAAGATCCAGGCGCGGCGGGTGGTGGACACGGTGCGGGACGAGGCGGCGTTCGCGAAGGAGGCGAAGGCCGACACCTTCGGGGCCACGCCGGGTGCGCAGCTGGTCCCGGACCTGCGGGGCAAGGACGTCGTCTTCACGTTCATCGAGAGTTACGGCCGCAGCGCGGTCGAGGACCCGATCATGGCGCCGGGGGTGGACGCGACCCTGGCGGCGCGCACCGAGGCCCTGGCGAAGGCGGGGTTCCGTGCCAGGAGCGGCTGGCTGACGTCGGCGACGTACGGGGGCAGCAGCTGGCTGGGGCACTCGACGTTCCTGTCCGGCCTGTGGATCGACAACCAGCAGCGGTACCGCACGGTGACCTCGGGTGACCATCTCACCCTCACCAAGGCGTTCCAGAAGACCGGCGCCTGGGACACGGTCGGGGTGATGCCGGGCATCCAGAAGGGCTGGCCCGAGGCGCGGTACTACGGCCTGGACAAGGTCTACAACGCCTTCCAACTCGGCTATCAGGGACCGAAGTTCAGCTGGTCGACGATGCCGGACCAGTACGCCCTGGAGGCCTTCCAGCGCCTGGTCCACGGCAAGAAGCGGGACCGGCCGCTGATGTCGGAGGTCATCCTGACGTCGAGCCACCAGCCGTGGGCCCCGATCCCGAAGCTGGTCGACTGGGACGCGCTGGGCGACGGCTCGGTCTTCGACGCGATCCAGAAGGCCGGCGAGAAGCCCGGCGACGTCGTCACGGACACGACCAAGTCCCGTGAGGAGTACGGCAAGTCGATCCAGTACTCGGTCACGGCGCTGACCCAGTGGCTGGAGCGCTACGGCACCGACGACACCGTCCTGGTCTTCCTCGGCGACCACCAGCCCATCGCCCGCGTCAGCGGCGACCACGCCAGCCGGGACGTCCCGGTGTCGATCGTGGCCAAGGACCCGAAGGTGCTGGACAGGATCGCGGACTGGAACTGGACCGAGGGCCTGCGCCCCGCCCACGACGCCCCGGTGTGGAAGATGAGCGCGTTCCGCGACCGCTTCCTGACAGCCTACGGCTCGACCCCGCACCCGTCGAAGGACTGACGGTCACGGGGACCGAGCCGCCCGGAGTGCCTCAGCCGCCCGAGGTGTCCAGCTCCGCGTCCTCGCTCACGCCCGCGCAGTCGTAGGGGTCCTTCAGCCAGCCGTCCGGCAGGACGACCCGGTTGTTGCCCGAGGTGCGGCCGCGGGGGCCGTCGGCGCCCGTGGGCCAGGACTGGTCGAGGTCCAACTCGTCGAGACCGGAACGCAGTTCCTCCAGCGACGACGTGATCGCGAGGCGCTTGCGCATCTCCGAGCCGACGGCGAAGCCCTTGAGGTACCAGGCCACGTGCTTGCGGAAGTCGATGACGCCCCGGGCCTCGTCGCCGATCCACTCGCCGAGGAGAGTGGCGTGCCGGACCATGACGTCGGCGACCTCGCGCAGCGACGGCCGCGCGATGTCCTCGGCGCGCCCCTCGAACGCCGCCACCAGGTCGGAGAACAGCCACGGCCGGCCGAGGCAGCCACGGCCCACGACCACGCCGTCGCACCCGGTCTCCCGCACCATCCGCAGCGCGTCCTGCGCCGACCAGATGTCGCCGTTGCCGAGGACGGGGATCTCCGGCACGTGCTCCTTCAGACGCGCGATCGCCTCCCAGTCCGCCGTGCCGCCGTAGTGCTGGGCGGCGGTCCGGCCGTGCAGCGCGATCGCCGTCACCCCCTCCTCGACCGCGATCCGGCCCGCGTCGAGGTAGGTGATGTGGTCGTCGTCGATGCCCTTGCGCATCTTCATCGTCACGGGCAGGTCCCCGGCCCCGCTGACCGCCTCGCGCAGGATCGCCCGCAGCAGGTTCCGCTTGTAGGGCAGTGCCGAGCCGCCGCCCTTGCGGGTCACCTTGGGCACCGGGCAGCCGAAGTTGAGGTCGATGTGGTCGGCGAGGTCCTCCTCCGCGATCATGCGGACGGCCTTGCCGACGGTCGCCGGGTCGACGCCGTACAGCTGGATCGAGCGCGGTGTCTCGGTCGCGTCGAAGTGGATCAGCTGCATGGTCTTCTCGTTGCGCTCGACCAGCGCCCGGGTCGTGATCATCTCGCTCACGAACAGCCCCTTGCCGCCGCTGAACTCCCTGCACAGGGTACGGAAGGGCGCGTTGGTGATCCCGGCCATCGGGGCCAGGACGACGGGCGGCTGCACGGTGTGCGGACCGATCCGGAGGGTCGAGTGCGAGGTGGGCGCGGTCGTGGGCATTCCCCCATTGTGGCGTACGACGACAGGTACCGGTCCGCCTGACCTTGTACCTACCATTAGTTAGACGCACTATCGATACGGGCGTACGATGACTCTCATGCCCGAGCTCAGCTTCCGGCGACGCCTGCTCGTCCTCGCGATCTGCTGCATGAGCCTGCTGATCGTCAGCCTCGACAACACCGTCCTGAACGTCGCCCTGCCGTCCATGCAGCACGACCTCGACGCCACCACGTCCGGGCTCCAGTGGACCATCGACGCGTACACCCTGGTGCTCGCCTCCCTGCTGATGCTGGCCGGCTCCACCGCCGACCGGCTCGGCCGCAAGCGGGTCTTCGTCGCGGGCCTGATCGTCTTCACCCTCGGCTCGGTGCTGTGCTCGCTCGCCCCGAACCTGGAGGCGCTGATCGCCTTCCGCATGGTCCAGGCGGTGGGCGGCTCGATGCTCAACCCGGTCGCCATGTCGATCATCACCAACACCTTCACGGACCCCCGCGAACGCGCCAGCGCGATCGGGGCGTGGGGCGCGGTCGTCGGCATCTCCATGGCCGCGGGACCGGTCGCGGGCGGCCTGCTGGTGGACTCCGTCGGCTGGCGCTCGATCTTCTGGATCAACCTCCCCGTCGGCCTCGCCGCCCTCCTGCTCACCCTCCGCTTCGTCCCCGAGTCCCGCGCCCCCAAGGCCCGCCGCCCCGACCCGGTCGGCCAGCTCCTGGTGATCACGCTGTTCGGCTCCCTGACCTACGCGATCATCGAGGCGCCGAACACCGGCCTCGGCCCGGTCCTGCCGTACGCCGCGCTCGCGCTCGCCGCTCTGGTGGGGCTGCTGGTCTACGAGCCCCGGCGCCACGAACCCCTGATCGACCTGCGGTTCTTCCGCTCGGCACCGTTCAGCGGGGCCACGGTGATCGCGATCAGCGCGTTCGCGGCACTGGGCGGCTTCCTGTTCGTGTCGACCCTCTACCTCCAGAACGTCCGCGGCCTGGACGCGCTGCACGCCGGTCTGTGGATGCTGCCGATCGCCGCGCCGACATTCCTGTGCGCCCCGCTCTCCGGGCGGCTGGTCGGCCGGCACGGGCCGCGGCTGCCACTGCTGGTCGCCGGGGTGGCGATCACCGCGAGCGGGGTGCTGTTCGCCGCCTTCGACGCCGAGACCTCCGATGTCACGCTCCTGCTCGGCTATGTGCTCTTCGGCGTCGGCTTCGGGTTCGTGAACGCGCCGATCACCAACACGGCGGTCTCGGGGATGCCCCGGGCGCAGGCGGGCGTCGCGGCGGCGGTCGCCTCCACCAGCCGGCAGCTGGGTCAGACCCTCGGCGTGGCCGTGGTGGGGGCCGTGCTGGTGGCGGGCGTGGGCTCGGCCTCGTACGCCGACACGTTCGTCGCCGCCTCGGTGCCGGCCTGGTGGATCATCGCCGGGTGCGGGCTCGCGGTGCTGGTGCTGGGCGCGGTGACCAGCGGCGCCTGGGCGCGCCGGACCGCGCTGCGCACCGCCGAGCGGCTGGAGTCGGCCGAGGTGCGCGAGGCGGCACAGGTCGGCGCGTAGCCCAGCGGTTGCCGTCGTCTCACGCCGACCGGGCGACCGCGATGGCGTGCAGCTTCTCCAGCCGCTCCCGCGACTCCTCGTCCGCCGGGGTGTACGTCACCATGCGCGGCCCCAGGTCCGGGCCGAGCCACAGGTCGGTGTGGATGACCGAGACCCGGCCGACGTGGGGGTTGCGGAACTCCTTGCGCTTGCTGCGGTGGGAGACCACCTCGTGCCGGTCCCAGGCCTCGCGGAACTCCGGGGACTCCGCGCGCAGCCGCTTCAGCAGCATCTTCCAGGCGGGCTCGGCGAGATGGTTCGCCATGGCGGCGCGCAGCCGGGCGGCCATCAGCCGGCGGGTCTCCTCCAGGTGCACGATCGACCGGGCCCACTCCTCGTTGGTGTAGCACAGCACCATGCAGTTGCGGTCCTGCGGCGGCACCGCCTCCAGGTCGCACAG
The DNA here is from genome assembly GCF_044386545.1 of Streptomyces sp. NPDC020489. NCBI lineage: Bacteria > Bacillati > Actinomycetota > Actinomycetes > Kitasatosporales > Streptomycetaceae > Streptomyces > Streptomyces sp. NPDC020489. Next base: position 214,522 of record NZ_JBIRUZ010000001.1, on the reverse strand, counting down.
GAGCAGGCCGTAGGTCCGGTTGTGGGCGAGGATGTCGTAACGGCTGTTCTGCACGCAGGCCGGGAGCGGCTCCAGCTGTTCGAGCATCTGGAGCAGCGCGGGGGTGATCGACGGGCAGCGGGTGGCCGGTGTCGGGTCCGCCGCCCCGGCGAGCTGGAAGAGGTGGGCGCGCTCGCTCGGGTCGAGCAGCAGGGCGCGGGCGAGGGCGTCCAGGACCTGCACGGAGACCTGGATGTCGCGGGCCTGCTCCAGCCAGGTGTACCAGGTGACGCCGACCGCGGAGAGGTGGGCGACCTCCTCGCGGCGCAGTCCCGGGGTGCGGCGCCTGCGGCCGCGGGGCAGGCCGACCTGCTCGGGGGTGAGGTGCTCGCGGCGGTGCCGCAGAAAGGCGGCGAGTTCATGCCGCCGGATGTCGGCGGGGGCCACCGTCGGCTCCTGGACCATCGTCGTCATGCCTCCAGCGTGCCGCCGTCCGGACCCTGTTGCCAGGTACTCCCGCTACCAGGATAAAGACACTCTGGTACCCCTCTGGCGATGGGCGGAGGCTGGGGCGCGTGACCACCGAAACCACCCTTCCACGCCCGGTCCGCACCGCGAGCGCGCCACCCGTGCTCGGCGGCCTCGGACTCTTCACCGTGCTGCTCGGCGCGGCACTGCCCCTCATCGACTTCTTCATCGTGAACGTCGCCCTGCCCACCATCGGCCGGGATCTCGCGGCGAGCGAGTCGGTCCTCGAACTGGTCGTGTCCGGCTACGGGTTGGCGTACGCGGTCCTCCTCGTCCTCGGCGGGCGGCTCGGGGACCTGTTCGGCCGCCGCCGGCTCTTCCTCGGCGGCATGGCGGCCTTCGGTCTGACCTCGCTGGCCTGCGGGCTCGCGCCCACCGCGTGGACCCTGGTGGCGGCCCGGGTCGCCCAGGGCATGGCGTCCGCGGCGATGCTGCCGCAGGTCCTCGCCACCATCCAGGCGGCCACCTCCGGACAGCGGCGCGCCAAGGCGATGAGCCTGTACGGCGCGACGGCCGGCCTGTCGATGGTGGCCGGCCAGATCCTGGGCGGTGTCCTGGTCGCCGCCGACGTCGCGGGCACGGGCTGGCGCTCGGTCTTCCTGGTGAACGTGCCCGTGGTCCTCGTCGGCCTGGTCCTGGCCGCCCGTGCCGTGCCCGAGACGCGCTCCCCGCACCCGCAGCCGGTGGACGGCCCGGGCACGGTCCTGCTGGGCGTCTCGCTGCTGACCCTGCTGGCCCCGCTGACGGAGGGCCGCTCGGCGGGCTGGCCGCTGTGGACGTGGCTGTCGCTGGTGGCGTTCCCGTTCGTGGCGGCGGCGTTCTGGGCGGTGGAGCGCCGGGCGGACCGGCTGGGGCGTACGCCGCTGGTGCCGCCGAGCCTGTTCCGGCTGGTGTCGCTGCGGCGCGGGCTGGTCATGATCGTGCCCTTCTCGATCGGCTTCAGCGGCTTCATGTTCGTCATCGCGGTGGCGTTGCAGCAGGGCGCGGGGCTCGGCCCGGTCCGGGCGGGGCTGGCGCTGGCACCGATGGCGGTGACGTTCTTCTTCGTCTCCCTCGCGGGACCCCGGCTGGTCGCGAGGTTCGGCACGCGCGTGGTGACCGCGGGGGCCGGGATCCAGGCGGTCGGCGTCGGACTGATCGCGCTGGCGGCGTGGCGGTCCTGGCCGGGCCTCGGACTCCTGGAACTGCTCCCGGGAGCGGCGATCGCGGGCGCCGGTCAGGCCCTCCAACTCCCGGTGATCTTCCGGATCGTGCTCTCCGAGGTACCGGCCGCGCGGGCGGGCGTCGGCGGCGGCGTCATGGTGACCATCCAACAGTCCGCCCTGGCCCTGGGCGTCGCCACGCTCGGCACCCTGTTCCTGTCCCTGATCCCGGCGTTGGGCATGCGGGACGCGCTGGTGACGACACTGGCGGCGCAACTGGCGGGCGTGGCCCTGACGGGCCTGCTGAGCCTGCGGTTGCCGCGGACGGTCGGCTGAGGCGGTTCCGGGAACGCGCCGGGGACGCCGAGGAACGGCGACGAACGGCGAACGTGCCGTGAAGACACTGCTGTTGATGTTGGTCCTGCTGCACACTCCTAGCCGGAGGTGAGGCCGTGTCGGGGATCGACTCGAGCAGAGTGAGCCGCTGGGACCAGCACGGGCGCGAGCACGTCGTCCAGGTGCGACGCCAGGGCACGCAACGCACGATCAGATGCGACACCTGCGGCTGGCGCAAGACCGCGCAGTTCCTGCCGTGGCTGAAGGCGCAGGACCATCTGGCAGAGGCACATCAGGCGACGGTGGACCCCACGGCGGGGTGACGGGGCGAACTTTTACGAGGGCCGGGCACGGCAGGCCTGTACAGAGGGCACGCGGGGCACCGGTCACGCGCCCACCGGCCCGAGGCTCAGCCGGTCCGAGACTCGGCCGGTCCGGGGCTCAGCCCGCCCGCAGACCCCGGACCAGCAGATCCAGGACCGCTTCGAGTTCGGTCTCCACGCCGGGCTGTTCCCACTCGCGGGCGTAGCAGGGGTCGTGGAAGCGGCCGGTCGCCTGGAAGACCGCGCGGGCCGCGGAGGCCGGGTCCACGGTGGCGAAGTCCCCCGCGGCGACGCCCGCGCGGACCACCTCCGTCAGCTGGGCCGTCAGGTCGGTGATGTGCTCGCCGACCACCTCCCCGGCCTCACCGGCCAGGACCGAGTACGTGGCGAACAGCTCGGGGTCGTCGCCGGCCTTGCGGCGCTTGACCTCGAACAGGGCCGTGAGCCAGTCCCGGAGCCGGGACTCGGGCTCCCGGCCCTCCGCCGCGACGATCCCGGCCAGCTGCTCGGTCGTCCGGTCCAGCCACCGCTTCGTCACCGCCTCCCGCAGCGCCGCCTTCGTACGGAAGTGGCGGTAGACGCTGCCATGGCTGACGCCGAGCGCGCGGGCCACGTCCACCACGGTCGCCTTCGCCGGGCCGTGGCGGCGCAGCACCTCCTCGGTCGCTTCGAGGATGCGCTCGGCGGTCAGGGTCTCGCTGGTCGGGGGCATGCCTAGACGGTACCCGGCGCGCCGATCAGCGCTCGCTGTCGAGCATGGCCATCTGTGCGGGGGCGTACCGCTCACCGGCCGCCGCGTCCGCGGGTACGGCCGCCTCGATGGCGTCGAGGTCGGACGCGTCCAGGGTGACGTCCAGGGCGCCGAGGGCCTCGTCGAGCCGTGTGCGGGTGCGGGCGCCGACCAGCGGCACGATGGTCGTGTCGTGCCGGGGGCCCTGGGCCAGCACCCAGGCGATGGCGATCTGGGCGACCGAGACGCCCTTCTGCTCGGCGATCTTGCGCAGGGACTCGACCAGCGTGAGGTTGTGCTGGAGGTTGTCGCCCTGGAAGCGCGGCGAGTGGGCGCGGAAGTCGGTCGGCGCGTACTGCCGGCCGGGGGTGACATGGCCCGAGATCAGCCCGCGCGAGAGCACTCCGTACGCGGTGACGGCGATGCCCAGCTCGCGCAGGGTGGGCAGGATCTCCCGCTCGGGGCTCCGGGAGATGAGCGCGTACTCGATCTGGAGGTCGGCGATCGGGGCGGTGGCGGCGGCCCGGCGAATGGTCTCCGGGCCGACCTCGCTGAGCCCGATGTGGCGGACGTATCCCTTCTCGACCAGTTCGGCGATCGCGCCGACGGTCTCCTCGATCGGCACGTCCGGGTCGAGGCGGGAGGGCCGGTAGACGTCGATGTGGTCGACGCCGAGGCGCTGAAGGGAGTACGCGGCGAAGTTCTTCACGGCGGCCGGGCGCCCGTCGAAGCCGTACCAGTCGCCGTCCGGGCCGCGCAGGGCGCCGAACTTCACGCTGAGCAGCGCGTTCTCGCGCAGGTGGGCCGGGGCGGTGCGCAGGGCCTCGTTGATCAGCAGTTCGTTGTGGCCCATGCCGTAGAAGTCGCCCGTGTCGAGCAGGGTCACGCCGGCCTCCAGGGCGGCGTGGACCGTGGCGACGGACTCGGCGCGGTCCGCGTCGCCGTACATGCCGGACATGCCCATGCAGCCAAGGCCGAGGGCGGAGACCTGGGGGCCGGTGGTGCCGAGGGTGCGGGTCTGTGTGGTCATGCCTCTCAGCCTGACATGACAGCTGACAAATTTCAATATCTGTCAGCTGTCACTTGTCACTAGTCCGTCATCTCAGCGCACCCGGCCGTCACGGAACCGGGCCGTCTCGCCTCACCCGGGGGTCGCCCGCGTCGCGTCACCCCTCGGTCGTCGCCAGCTTCGCTCCGAGCAGGACGAAGGACCCCGCGAAGCTCCGTCGCAGCCACGTCAGCACCCGGGGCCGTGAGATCACATGGCGGCGGACCGACGCCGCGAGCACCCCGTAGGCGGCGAAGACCACGAAGGTGACCAGCATGAAGACGCCGCTCAGCGCGAGCATCCGCGTCAGCGCGTGCGGCTCCCCCGGGGTCACGAACTGCGGCAGGAACGCGAAGAAGAAGATCGTCAGCTTGGGGTTGAGGACGTTGATCAGCACCGCCCGGACGATGACCCGCCCGGCGGGGACGGGGGCGCTCGGCCCCTCCACGGCGATGGCGTCCCGGTCCCGCAGGGTGGCCCACGCCATCCACAACAGGTAGGCGACACCGGCGTACTTGAGGACCTGGAAGGCGGTGGCGCCGGCGTGCAGCAGCGCGGCCGCGCCGGTGATCGCGGCCACCATGTGCGGCACGGTCCCGAGGGCGCAGCCGAACGCCGCCACGACGCTCGCCCGCCGCCCGCGCGACAGGCCCGCCGCGAGGGTGTAGACGACACCGGTACCGGGAGTGGCGACCACGACGAGGGTGGTCAGCAGGAACGCGAGGCTCATGGCGTTCACCCTGTCGCGGGCGGGCCACCGGTCACAGGGCCAATCGACCGGCCGCCAGGGGGACCACTCCGCCCCGCGGGGGAGCCCTGGACAGAACAAGACCCCGGTTCCGTCCTGTCGGGCACGGGAACCGGGGTCTTGGCGAATCCTGGGTGACTAGCAGCCGATCAGACGGCTCGCCAGGTAGCCCTCGATCTGGTCCAGCGACACGCGCTCCTGCTTCATCGAGTCACGCTCGCGGACGGTCACCGCGTTGTCCTCGAGGGTGTCGAAGTCGACGGTGACACAGAATGGCGTACCGATCTCGTCCTGGCGGCGGTAGCGGCGGCCGATGGCGCCGGCGTCGTCGAACTCGATGTTCCAGTGCTGGCGCAGCGCCTGGGCGAGGCCCTTGGCCTTCGGGGACAGCTCCGGGTTGCGGGAGAGCGGGAGGACCGCGACCTTCACCGGGGCGAGGCGGTGGTCGAGACGCAGCACCGTGCGCTTCTCCATCTTGCCCTTGGCGTTGGGGGCCTCGTCCTCGACGTAGGCGTCGAGGAGGAACGCCAGCATCGCGCGGCCGACACCGGCGGCCGGCTCGATGACGTACGGCGTCCAGCGCTCGCCGGCCTCCTGGTCGTAGTAGAAGAGGTCCTGGCCGGAGGCCTTGGAGTGCGCGGTGAGGTCGTAGTCGGTGCGGTTGGCCACACCCTCGAGCTCGCCCCACTCGTTGCCGCCGAACTGGAAGCGGTACTCGATGTCAGCGGTGCGCTTGGAGTAGTGGGAGAGCTTCTCCTTCGGGTGCTCGTACCACCGCATGTTCTCCTCGCGCAGGCCGAGACCGGTGTACCAGTTCCAGCGCTGCTCCATCCAGTACTCCTGCCACTTCTCGTCCTCGCCCGGCTTGACGAAGAACTCCATCTCCATCTGCTCGAACTCGCGGGTGCGGAAGATGAAGTTGCCGGGCGTGATCTCGTTGCGGAAGGACTTGCCCATCTGCGCGATGCCGAACGGCGGCTTCTTGCGCGAAGCGACCTGCACCTGGGCGAAGTTGGTGAAGATTCCCTGTGCGGTCTCGGGACGCAGGTAGGCGACGGAGCCGGAGTCCTGGGTCGGGCCGAGGTGGGTGGAGAGCAGACCCGAGAACTGCTTGGGCTCGGTGAACTGGCCCTTGTTGCCGCAGTTGGGGCAGTTGATGTCCGCCAGGCCGTTCTCCGGGAGGCGGTTGTGCTTGGCCTCGTAGGCCTCCTCCAGGTGGTCCGCGCGGTACCGCTTGTGGCAGGAGGTGCACTCGGTCAACGGGTCGCTGAAGGTGGCGACATGACCGGAGGCGACCCAGACCTCGGAGGCCAGGATCACGGACGAGTCGAGACCGACGACGTCCTCGCGCGAGGTGACCATGTAGCGCCACCACTGACGCTTCAGGTTCTCCTTCAGCTCGACACCCAGGGGTCCGTAGTCCCAGGCGGCCTTCTGGCCGCCGTAGATCTCACTACAAGGGAAAACGAAGCCACGGCGCTTGCTCAGGCTGACGATGGTGTCGATCTTGTCGGCGGCCACGGTGCTCTCTTCATGACGAATGGACGGCAGCGAATGCCTCAGGTTACCGGCGTCGCCACCCCCGGTATCAAATCGGTTCCCCACCCCCGCTTTGTTGACAACGGTTTCCATATTTGTTGAAAATGAGTGTCATGAACGTACGACGACACCACATATCCGGGATCGCGGTCGCGGCGGCCACCGCTCTCGGCCTCGGCACCCTGTCCGCCTGCTCCGGCGACGGCACCGCGGCCGGCAACACGGAGAAGTTCGACGTCGTCACGTCCTTCTACCCGATGCAGTACCTCGCCGAGCAGATCGGCGGGGACCACGTGAACGTCACCACCCTCACCGAGCCCGGTCAGGAGCCGCACGACCTGGAGCTCAGCACCAAGCAGACCGCCGAGCTGGGCGAGGCGGACGCGGTGCTCTACCTGAAGTCGCTCCAGCCGGCCGTCGACAAGGCCGTCTCCCAGTCCGAGGTCGAGACCAAGATCGACGCGGCCTCGCTGACCACGTTGGAGGACCACGGCGACGTGGAGCACGAGCACGGCGGCGAGGAGGAGCACTCCGAGGAGGAGGAGCACGCCCGCGACCCGCACCTCTGGCTCGACCCGGTGAAGTACCGCGAGGTCGCCGAGGGCGTCGCCCGGGCCTTCGAGAAGGCCGACCCCGACCACGCGGCCGACTACAAGAAGAACGCCGCCGCCCTGACGGCGAAGCTCGACGCCCTCGACACCGCGTACGAGAACGGGCTGAAGAACACCAGGACCAAGGTCTTCTTCACCAACCACGCCGCCTTCGGCTACCTCGCCGAGCGCTACGGCCTCACCCAGGAGGCCATCTCCGGACTCGACCCGGAGAGCGAGCCGAGCCCCGCCCGGATCAAGGAGCTCCAGACCGAGGCGAAGGCCGACGGAGTGACCACCGTGTTCTACGAGACACTGGTGTCCGACAAGACCGCGAAGACCCTCGCCTCGGACGCGGGACTGAAGACGGACGTCCTCGACCCGCTCGAGGGCATCACCGACAAGTCCGAGGGCGAGGACTACATCCAGGTCATGGAGTCCAACCTCGCGGCGCTCAAGACAGCTCTCGGCGCCACATGACCGTTACGGAGGCCTCAGTGAGCGAGCCCGTCATATCGATGCGCGGGGTCCGCGCCGACCTGGGCTCGCGCCCCGTGCTCCGCGGCATCGACCTCACCGTGCACCGCGGTGAGGTCGTCGCGCTGCTCGGCGCCAACGGCTCGGGCAAGTCGACGGCCGTGCGCAGCGTCATCGGCCAGGTGCCGGTCGCGGCCGGCGAGATCGAGCTGTTCGGCACCCCCCGCCGCCGCTTCCGTGACTGGGCGCGCGTCGGGTACGTCCCGCAGCGCACCACGGCCGCGGGCGGCGTGCCCGCCACGGTGACCGAGGTGGTCTCCTCGGGCCGCCTGTCCCGGGCCCGCTTCGGCGTGCTGCGCCAGGCCGACCGCGCGGCCGTGCGGCACGCCCTGGAGCTGGTCGGCCTCGCGGACCGCGCCAAGGACTCCGTGGACGCCCTCTCCGGCGGCCAGCACCAGCGTGTGCTGATCGCCCGGGCGCTGGCCTGCGACCCCGAACTGCTGATCATGGACGAGCCGATGGCGGGCGTCGACCTGGCCAGCCAGGAGGTGCTGGCACGCACGCTGCGCGAGCAGGTGGCGCAGGGCACGACCGTCCTGCTCGTCCTCCATGAACTGGGTCCGCTGGAGCCGCTGATCGACCGCGCGGTCGTCCTGCGCGACGGCTGCGTCCTGCACGACGGCCCGCCCCCGAAGGCGGTCGGCCAGCACGCGCTGCCCGGCCACGACCACGTCCACCCGCACGCGGCTCACGACGCCGAACCGATCCGGACGGGACTGCTGAGCTGATGGAATTCCTGAACTACGCCTTCATGCAGCGGGCCCTGCTCGCCGCCGTCCTGGTCGGCGTCACGGCCCCCGCGATCGGCATCTACCTCGTCCAGCGCCGCCAGGCCCTGATGGGCGACGGCATCGGCCATGTCGCGATGACCGGCGTCGGCCTCGGCTTCCTGCTGTCCTGGTCCCCGGTGTGGATGGCGACCGTCGTCTCCGTGCTCGGTGCCGTCCTCATGGAGCTGATCCGCTGGTTCGGCCGCACCCGCGGCGACATCGCCCTCGCCATGCTCTTCTACGGCGGCATGGCCGGCGGCGTGATGTTCATCAACCTCGCGCCCACCGGCTCCAACGCGAACCTCACCTCGTACCTCTTCGGGTCGCTGTCCACGGTCTCCGAGGACGACGTGACCGCGATCTGCGTGCTGGCCGCGTTCGTGGTGTTGGTCACGCTGGGGCTGCGGCGGCAGCTCTTCGCGGTCAGCCAGGACGAGGAGTTCGCGCGTGTGACGGGGCTGCCGGTGCGCGCCCTGAACCTGCTCACCGCGATCACGGCGGCCATCACGGTCACGGTCGCCATGCGGGTCGTGGGCCTGCTGCTGGTGTCGGCGCTGATGGTGGTGCCGGTGGCGGCGGCGCAGCAGCTCAGCCGGAGTTTCGCGGCGACCTTCGCGATCGCGGTGGCGATCGGGGTGGCGGTGACCATCGGCGGCACCGTGACCTCGTACTACCAGGACGTACCGCCCGGCGCGACGATCGTGCTGCTGACCATCGGCGCGTTCATCGTGCTGACCGTGCTGGCGACCCCGCTGGCCCGGCGCCGGGCCCGTCAGGCGGCGGCCGCGCAGCCCGGCGGCGACCCGGCGGAATGCACGATTCCGGCCAGCCGGGAGGCGTCCGGGAAGATCGGCGTCTGACTCGGCACGGAACGGGCTGGCACAATGGCCCGGCAGCCGCAGACGTCAGGTAGGAGGCAACGGTGACGACCGCTGGACCGCCCGTGAAGGGCCGCGCGACCCGGCAGCGGGCCGCCGTGGCGGCGGCGCTCGACGAGGTCGACGAGTTCCGCAGTGCGCAGGATCTCCACGACATGCTCAAGCACAAGGGCGACTCGGTGGGCCTGACCACGGTCTACCGCACCTTGCAGTCCCTCGCCGACGCCGGCGAGGTCGACGTCCTGCGCACCTCCGACGGCGAGTCCGTCTACCGCCGCTGCTCCACCGGCGACCACCATCACCACCTGGTGTGCCGCGTCTGCGGCAAGGCCGTCGAGGTCGAGGGCCCCGCGGTGGAGAAGTGGGCCGAGGCCATCGCGGCCGAGCACGGCTACGTCAACGTGGCCCACACGGTGGAGATCTTCGGCACCTGCGCGGACTGCGCGCAGACCTCCTAGGCGGCTCCCCGACCGGTCCGTATCACGGGCCGTTCGGCGAGCGGGAGACCGGCGGACGGTCCCCCGCGGCGTCGACGGCCCCGGGCGGCGGCTACCGCCCCCGCTGCTCGGGAGTCCTGCCCTGCATGGCCAGGAGTTCCTCGTTCGGGATCGCGCCGCCGAAGCGGCGGTCCCGGGAGGCGAACTCCACACACGCCCGCCACAGGTCGCGGCGGTCGAAGTCCGGCCACAGCACGTCCTGGAAGACCATCTCGGCGTACGCGCTCTGCCACAGCAGGTAGTTGGAGGTGCGCTGCTCGCCGCTGGGCCGCAGGAACAGGTCCACGTCCGGCATGTCCGGGTAGTACAGATACTTCGCGAAGGTCTTCTCGGTCACCTTCGACGGGTCCAGACGGCCGGCCCGGACATCCTCCGCGAGGGCCTGCGCGGCGTCGGCGATCTCGGCGCGGCCGCCGTAGTTCATGCAGAAGTACAGCGTGAGCCGGTCGTTGTCCTTGGTCTGCTCCTGGGCGATCTGGAGCTCCTTGGCGACCGACTTCCACAGCTTGGGCATCCGGCCCACCCAGCGCACCCGGATGCCGAGTTCGTCGAGGGTGTCGCGGGTCTTGCGGATGAAGTCGCGGTTGAAGTTCATCAGGAAGCGGACCTCGTCGGGCGAGCGCTTCCAGTTCTCGGTGGAGAACGCGTACAGCGAGATGGCGCCCACGCCGATCTCGACCGCCCCCTGGAGCACGTCCAGGACGCGCTCGGCACCGACCTTGTGGCCCTCGGTGCGCGGCAGACCCCGCTCCTTGGCCCAGCGGCCGTTGCCGTCCATGACGATCGCCACATGGTTCGGGACGAGTTCGCCGGGGAGCTTCGGCGCGCGGGCACCGGAGGGGTGCGGTTCCGGCGACTTGTACTCGCGGCGCTGGCGCCCCAACAGCCGGCCTACGACCATGTGCTTCTCGATTCCTCTTCGTCTTACTTCTCTACGTAACGCAGCGAGCGGAGTCCGCGTTCCAGATGCCAGTGCAGATAGGCGGAGACCAGCCCGCTGCCCTCCCGGACATGCCGCGGCTCGCTCGCGTCCGCGGTCTCCCAGTCTCCCGTAAGGAGCGCGGCGAGGAGTTCCAGGGTCTGCGGTGAGGGTACGACGCTCCCCGGCACCCGGCAGTCCACGCAGACGGAACCGCCCGCACCGACCGAGAAGAACCGGTTCGGCCCGGGCATTCCGCACCGGGCGCAGTCGCTGAAGGTGGGGGCGTACCCGTTGACGGCGAGGGAGCGCAGCAGGAAGGCGTCGAGCACGAGGTGCGGGGCGTGCTCGCCGCGGGAGAGCGTCCGCAGGGCGCCGACGAGCAGCAGGTACTGCTGGACGGCGGGCTCGCCCTCGTGGTCGGTGAAGCGCTCGGCGGTCTCCAGCATGGCCGTCCCGGCGGTGTAGCGCGCGTAGTCGCTGACGATCCCGCCGCCGTAGGGCGCGATGGTCTCGCTCTGGGTGCACAGCGGCAGCCCGCGCCCCACCAGCTCGCTGCCGCGCGCGAAGAACTGCACGTCGACGTGGGAGAAGGGTTCGAGCCGCGCCCCGAACTTCGACTTGGTCCTGCGCACCCCCCGCGCCACCGCCCGCACCCGCCCGTGACCGCGCGTGAGCAGCGTGATGATCCGGTCGGCTTCACCGAGCTTCTGGGTACGCAGCACGATGCCGTCGTCACGGAACAGGCTCATGGGTCCATTCTCGCGTACGCGCGGAGCGCGGCGGGGCCGGTCCGCCTCAAGGGACCTCGCCGCGGCCGTGTGCGTCCGTCGGCGCGGTCCCGGCGCCGAGCCGCTCGGCGGGGGTGGCGCGGCGGATCCCGGCGGGGTCCGCGTCCCACTCCTTGCCGCCGCCGTAGGGCCTGAGCTGCACGTACGGCCCCTCGTGCCCCATGACGATGCCGACCCTTCCGCTGCGGGTGTCCACCACGTGGCTTCCGACGGGGGGTGGGGGTTTCATGTCCGCTCCTCTTTCGTCGCCGTCAGCTGGCTCCCCGACCCTGCCGAGTTTCACGCTTTTCACCTGCGGTGTGAGGGACTGCTCCTACACTCGGCAGGAGTCTGTCCGTGTCACAGCGCGGTGATCAGGGTGTCGACACGCAGCCACAGATCGGCGGAGTACACGCCCGTGACGCGCACGGAGACGAGGTCGGTCTCACCGTCGTCGTCCTCCGGGAAGGGCCGGCACCGGGCGAGGTGCACCCGGACCGCGTGCAGGCCACCCTCCAGCGGACAGTCGTACCAGCCGGTGACGTCCTCCTCGTCGTCGGTGTCCTCGATGCCGAGCGCGACGGTGTCCCAGTCGGTGTCGTCGAACTCGTACACGAGGTAGCCGGAGAGCACCTCCAGGAAGGTGCGCAGGTGCGCGCTGTGGACGGCGCCGCCGAGTTCGCGCTCGGCGTGGACGGGGCAGGGGGTCAGGCCCCCGCTGACGGCGTGCCGGTCACCGGTGGTCACGTGCAGGCCCGCCCAGAGGTCCAGCCCCCACAGGGCACCGCGCGGGTCGTACGCGCCCCGGGGCAGCCGGGGGACGCGCTTACGGCCGGTCGGGTCCAGCTCGTACGGCACCTCGAAGGCGTCGCTCCAGCGGTCGAGTTCGGCCGTCCAGCGGCCCTCGGCCTGCGCCGCGCCGAGTCCGAGGTAGTGCCCGATCTCCGCCCAGGAGGCCCCTCGCTCCCGCTCGTAGACGACAGCCCGCGCCAGCAACCGCTCGGCGGCCTCCCCGACGCTCACCGCCTCGCTGACCCGGCCGCCCGGGCCGGTGTCCACGTCGTTGCGGGTCGCCACCAGGGCTTGGGCGCGGGAGGCGGCGTGCACGGCCTGCGCACACAGGGCGAGGCGCGCCAGGGCCGCACGCGAGTAGGCGGCGCGGTCGTCGTCGTAGGGGGTGGTACGGGGCAGGGTCACGGGGGCACGATTCCACGGCGTCCCTCCCCGGTCGCCCGGATTTTCCGCGGCGCCCCGCCCGGGCGGGGGCAATCCCCCGTGCCGACAAGGCAGTTGGCCGGATGGGGCGGTCGCCGAAGATCCGCGAGGCTCGTGGTCATGAAGCAGACCGCACGCACCGCCGCCCTCGTCGCCGTCACCGCCGTCACGCTCGGCGTCGTCACCCCGCTCACCGCGAGCGCCGCCTCCCCCGCCCTGGAGTGGACGCGGTGCGCGGGTCCGGCCGTCGACCCCCGCCAGCAGTGCGCCACCCTCGAGGTCCCCATGGACTACGCCGATCCGGGCGGCCGGAAGATCTCCGTCGCCGTGTCCCGGATCCCGAGCGAGAACCCGGACGCCCGGCGCGGGGCACTGTTCCTGATCCCCGGCGGGCCGGGCGGGTCGAGTCTCAACGACCCCTCGGGCAAGGGGCAGCGGCTCCCGCAGGAGGTGCGCGACGCCTACGACCTGATCGGGTTCGCGCCGCGCGGGCTCGCGCCCTCCACCGCCGTCACCTGCGGGCTCGACCACGCCGACCTCGCCCTGTCCAAGCTGCGGCCCTGGCCCGCCGCCGACGGGTCCGTCGACGACAACCTGGTCACCGCCCGGCGGATGGCGGACGCCTGCGCGGCGAACGGCGGCGAGCTGCTCCGGCACCTGAGCACCCGCAACGAGGCCCGGGACCTCGACCGGCTGCGGGCGGCGCTCGGCGAGCGGAAGATCTCCGCGTGGGGGGTGTCGTACGGGACGTACGTGGGCGCCGTCTACGCCGAACTGTTCCCGCGCCGCACCGACCGTCTCGTGCTGGACAGCAACGACGACCCCGACCCGCGGAAGGTGTCCCGGGCCTGGCTCGCCGGGCACGAGCGGGGCGTCGAGGACACCTTCCCGGAGTTCGCCGAGTGGGCGGCGCGGCCCGACAACCCGTACCGGCTCGCCGGGAGCGCCGCCGAGGTGCGGCCGCTGTTCCTGAGGCTGGCCGCGCGGCTGGACCGGGAGCCGATGCCGTGGCCCGGGGCCAACCCGCAGGAGCTCAACGGCAACGTGCTGCGTCAGACCATGCTGGACAGCCTCTACGACCCCGACGACTTCCCCGTCCTGGCGAAGCTGATGCTGGCCGCGGAGAGCGGCACCCTGCCGCCCGCGCCCGCCTCGCCGCCCGACGCGGTCCTGCAGAACGTGGCCGCGGTCGGCGCCGGCACCCTGTGCAACGACGTTGCCTGGCCGCGCGCCGCGGCCGTGTACCGCAAGGGTGTCGCGGAGAGCCGGGCCAGGTACCCGCTCACCGCCGGGATGCCGCGCAACGCGATGGTCTGCGCCGCCTGGCCGTACGCGCCCGAGGAGGCGCCGGTCCGCGTCACCGGCCGAGGGCCGTCGAACATCCTGCTCGTGCAGAACGAACGGGACGTCGCCACCCCCGTGAGCGGCGCCCTGAAGCTCCGCGAGGCCCTCGGCCGGCGTGCGGTCATGGTCACCGTGGACTCCACGGGCCACGACGCCTATCTGGACAACGGCAACGCGTGCGGGGACGGGCTCGTGTCGCGGTTCCTGGCCACCGGTGAGCGTCCCGCCGGCGACACCTACTGCCGCTGACCGGCCCGGCGGTAGGCACGGGCCACCGCGTGGAACGCCGCCTTCGGCTCCCGGTGCCAGCGGGTGTCCGGGTCGCCGGGGCGGTCCTGGAGCGCCTTGGTGATGCCGTAGCTCGCCATGTCGAGGTCGTGGCGGGGGTCGCCGGGGCGGTGCGGGGCGTCGGCGGTGAGGAACTCGAACACCATCGCGGCGTACAGGTTCATCGACTCGAAGACGTCCAACAGGTCGGTGAGGTAGGCGGCCTGGGTGCGCTCGCTGCGGACCGGGACCGGGTCCTTGATCTCCGGCGGGGTCTTGTCGTGGTCGACGATGTCCCAGCCCATGCCGCCCGCCTCGGGGGCGCCCCGGTAGGGGCAGGTGCCGAACTCGGTGACGGCGACGGGCTTGCCCCAGCGCAGGTGCTGCCTCACCTCCCGTACGTAATCGGCTCGTCGGGGGAAGTACGAGTAGTAGTCGATGCCCACGACGTCGAAGAGGTTCCAGTCGACGACGTCGATCTCGGGGGCGGAGGCGTAGCTGAGGCGGCCGTGGAAGACCGTGCGGCCGAGCGCCGCCGCCCGCGCGGTGAAACGGGCGAGGCGGGCCTGCATGGCCGCCCAGTCGACGGTGCCGTTCTGGAGGTTGTCGATGCGCTCGAAGACGTCGTCCCCGGGGATGATCCCGGGCACGAACAGCCAGAACTCGCAGCCCACGCTGAACTCGACGCTCGCGCCCTGCCGGCGCAGCCGCTCCGCGAACCGGCCGGTCTCGGCGAGGTGTTCCAGGACGTCCCGCTCCGGGACGTCGCCGAGGGTCGGCTGGAGCCACACGTGCAGTCCGAGCTCGGCGGCCTCGGCGGCGGTGGCGGTGAGCCGCTCGACGCCGTCGCCGGTGACGTCGACGGTGTCGGCGTGCAGGTCGTCACGGATGGTTCGCAGGTCCGCCCGCATCCGCGCGGCGCTCCACGCGGTGGCCGGCGTCTCCCCCGCGCCGACGGTGTAGACGACCCCCCGCCGGGTCAGGCCCCGCCGTGCCCCGGCCCCCCTGTCCCGGCCCGCCGCCGTCGCGCGCCCCGCCGGCAGCAGCGCCCCGCCCGCCGCGACCGCCGCCGCGCCCGCCAGGAACTGTGCCCGATCGATCCCCTTGGTGTTCTCCATAGGGCCACTGTGGCGAGCCGGCGCCCGCACCGCCGTCCGCCGATGGTCTACGGGCCCGCAACCAACGGATGACGTCCGGCGTCGATCTACTGAGAGATCATCCATGTCATCGGACGAAGGAGAGCGCGATCTTCACCCGACGTACGCTTCTCGCAGCCTCGGCCGCCACGCTGCTCGCGGCCACCCCGGCACAGGCCACCCCCGAGGTCACCGGCCGCCTGCGCGAGCTGGAGACCGAACACGGGGCCCGTCTGGGGGTGTTCGCCCGCGACCTCGGCACCGGACGGACGGTCCGGCACCGCGCCGACGAACTGTTCCCGATGTGCTCGCTGTTCAAGACCCTGGCCTCCGCGGCCGTCCTGCGCGATCTGGACCGGCACGGCGAGTTCCTGTCCCGCCGGATCCACTACACGGACGCCGACCTGCCGGCAGAGGGCTCCGACACGACCCGTGAGCACCTGGCCGACGGCATGACGGTCGCCGAACTCGCCGAGGTCGCCATCACCTTCAGCGACAACGGCGCGGGCAACCTGCTGCTGCGCGAACTCGGCGGCCCCACCGCCATCACCCGTTTCGCCCGCTCCCTCGGCGACCGGGTGACCCGCCTGGACCGCTGGGAGACGGAGCTCAACTCGGCGGAGCCGTGGCGGATCACGGACACCACGAGCCCGCGCGCGATCGGCCGGACGTACGGCCGGCTGGTCCTCGGCGACGCCCTGAACCGCCCCGACCGCCGGCTCCTGACCCACTGGTTGCTCAACAACACCACCAGCGGCACCCGGTTGCGCGCCGGGCTGCCCAAATCCTGGACGGTCGCGGACAAGACGGGAGGCGGCTCCTACGGCACCAACAACAACACGGGTATCGCCTGGAAGCCGGACGGGACCCCGGTGCTGCTGGCGATCCTGACGACGAAGCCGGAGCAATCGGCCGCCCGGGACGACGTCCTGGTCGCCGAGACGGCCAAGTTCCTGGCAGAGACGCTCGGTTGACCGGCGCGGGCCTACGCGGTCCCTGAGAACCGCCGCACATAGCGCCGTTGCCACGGCGTCTCCACCGCCCGCCGGTGGTAGTGCGCCCGGACGTACGCGACGGCCTCGTCCGCCGGTACGCCGTCCAGGACCGCCAGACAGGCCAGCGCCGTCCCCGTCCGCCCGCGCCCGCCTCCGCAGGCCACCTCGACGCGAACACCCGCGGCGCGCTCCCAGGCCTCGGTCAGCGCGGCGCGGGCGTCGGGCCCGTCCGCCGGGAGCCGGAAGTCGGGCCAGCGGACCCAACGGGACTCCCAGGGCACCTCGGGCGGCCGGGAGCCGAGGAGATAGAGGGCGTACGACGGCGTCGGCGCCTCCGGTCCGAGCGGATACCGCAGGCCGCGGCCGCGCACCAGCCGTCCGGACGGCAGCCGCATGACTCCCGCCAGGTTCGTGTCCCACTGGTCCATGGGCCCATTCGACCACGCCCCGCCTCCCGCCCGCCGCCCGATTTCCCGCCCCCGGGCGCGGCACACTGTCCCGGTAGGCCAGAGCCACGACCCCAGGGAGCCTCGATGACGATCCCCGCCCCGCTGACCGGTGTCGTCCCGCCCGTCTGCACGCCCCTGACCCCCTCCCGCGAGGTGGACGTCCCCTCGCTGCTCCGGCTCGTCGACCATCTGGTGCGGGGCGGGGTGCACGGGCTGTTCGTGCTCGGCACGTCGTCGGAGGCGGCGTATCTGACGGACGCGCAGCGCAGGCTGGTCGTGGAGACGGTCACGGGGCATGTCGGCGGTCAACTCCCGGTCCTGGCGGGCGCGATCGACATGACGACCCCGCGGGTCCTGGACCATGTGGCGGCGGTGACGGCGGCGGGCGCGGACGCCGTGGTCGTGATCTCCCCGTTCTACACGGCCACCCACCCCGCGGAGGTCGCCCGCCACTACCACCTGGTCGCCGCGGCCGCTCCGGTCCCGGTCCTCGCCTACGACCTCCCCACGGCCGTCCACACCAAGCTGCCCGCGGAACTGGTGCTCGAACTCGCCGCCGAGGGCGTCCTCGCCGGCCTCAAGGACTCCAGCGGTGACCTGGGCGCGTTCCGCGAGGTGGTCGTCGGGGCCAGGACCCGCGGCGACATCCACGGCTTCAGCGTCCTGACCGGCTCCGAGCTCATCGTGGACGCGGCGCTCCAGGTCGGCGCGGACGGCGCGGTGCCGGGCCTGGCGAACGTGGACCCGGAGGGTTACGTGCGGCTGGACCGGCTGTGCCGGGCGGGTGACTGGGAACGGGCCCGGGTGGAACAGGAGCGGTTGTGCGCGCTGTTCGGGATGGTGCGGGCGGGGGACGCGGGCAGGATGGGGGGCTCCTCGGCGGCGTTGGGCGCGTTCAAGGCGGCGCTGTACCTGCGGGGCGTCATCGGGTGCCCGGTGACCGCCGAGCCCCAGGTGGGCCTGTCCGAGGCCGAGGTCGAGACGGTGGGTAAGTTCCTTGCCGCGGCGGGCCTGTTGTAGGAACCCGGCCGGCACAGCGCACCCGGGTGTGCGCCTCCCCCGGGGAGCGGTGGCGGTCCTACGACGGTGTACGGGCCGCGGCGAGCAGCCGGGTCACGTCGTCCGCGCAGATGGTGAGCGCGGCGCCGACGGTGGCGAGGGCGTCGCGCTCGGCGGGGGTGTACGGGCCGTCGGCCAGGGCGATCCGGGCTCCCTGGAGCAGGATCGACTCACGGCCGGCCGGGGCGAGGTGGGGGGCCAGCGGGTCCAGTGCCTCGTGGAGCTCGATGGCGAGGCCGGGACCGCAGGGCTCGCCGAAGACCCGCCCGGTGTCGGCGGCCAGCGCCTCGACCAGGGCGCCGAGCTGTTCCTGCGTGCAGTCGTCGAAGCCGGCGGCACGGACCGTGCCCGCGGCCGTCTCCAGTGCCGTACGGGAACAGGTGCCGCCCGCGGCGAGCACCGCGAGGGCGACGGTGTGGACGGCGTCGCGGAGCATCGCGGAGAAGCGGGTGGTGGTCGGGTGGTCGAGGACGTCGGTGCCGAAGTGGCGCTTGCACGCCGCGCACTCCACCACCGGGCCGGTCTCGCCGCGCGGCAGCACGGGCATGCCGAGAAGGGTGAAGCGGCGCCTGCCGGTCAGCCGCTGGTAGTTGCGGTCGCCTCCGCAGCCCGGGCAGAAGAACTCCCCGTCGCCCGTCGGCGTCCACGCGGTACGGCAGCCCAGAATGCGCGCAGCACTGGCGGCACGGCCGTTTCGTCCCCGTCCTGGCAGCACGTCGCACCTCCGCGTGACCGCACGGCAACATCGCCGTGCTGGCGTGATGTTAGCCACATCCGGGTGCCCGAGTCAGCACCTTGGACGAGACCTTTCCGTGACCTGCACAGAGGGATGGCCGAAAAGGGACGAGGCCCTGCCCGCTGTATGACAGCGGGCAGGGCCTCGAAACGCCGGTGCGGGTGATGCCCTCAGGGGCGCGGGGCTGCAGATGTCAGCAGCTCCGCTGCGGGGCGCGACCAGCCACGACGGCGCCGCGGCCGGCCCCGTGCGGCAGCCTCTAGCGCGCAGCCCTGTTCACGGCGGAGACGACCGCCTTCAGCGAGGCACGCGTCGTGTTCGCATCGATCCCGATCCCCCACAGAACCTTGCCGTCGATCGCGCATTCGATGTAGGACGCGGCCTGCGCGGACGCGCCCTCGCTCATCGTGTGCTCCTGGTAGTCCAGCAGCCGTACGTCGATCCCGATGGACTGCAGCGCGTCGAAGAAGGCCGAGATCGGACCGTTGCCGGAACCGGTCAGGACCGTGTCCTGACCATCCACGGTGGCCTCCACCTTCAGCGTGTCCACGCCGTCGGTGTCGGTGGTCGACTGGTTGTTCTTGACCTGGACACGGCCCCACGGGTTCTCGGGGTTCGGCAGGTACTCGTCCTGGAACACCGCCCAGATGTCGGAGCCCTTGACCTCGCCGCCCTCGGCGTCCGTCTTGGCCTGGATGAGCTTGGAGAACTCGATCTGCATCCGGCGCGGCAGGTCCAGCTTGTGGTCGTTCTTCAGGACGTACGCGATACCGCCCTTGCCGGACTGCGAGTTGACCCGGATGACCGCCTCGTAGGAGCGGCCGACGTCCTTGGGGTCGATCGGCAGGTACGGCACGGCCCACTCGATGTCGTCGACGGTGACGCCCTTGGCGGCCGCGTCGGCCTCCATGGCGTCGAAGCCCTTCTTGATGGCGTCCTGGTGGGAGCCGGAGAAGGACGTGTAGACCAGGTCGCCCACGTACGGGTGGCGCGGGTGGACCTCCATCTGGTTGCAGTACTCCCACGTGCGACGGATCTCGTCGATGTCGGAGAAGTCGATCTGCGGGTCGACGCCCTGGGAGAACAGGTTCATGCCCAGGGTGACCAGGTCGACGTTGCCGGTGCGCTCGCCCTGTCCGAACAGGCAGCCCTCGACGCGGTCGGCACCGGCCATCAGCGCCAGCTCGGCGGCGGCGACGGCGGTGCCGCGGTCGTTGTGCGGGTGGACCGAGACGCACACGTACTCGCGGCGGGAGAGGTTGCGGCTCATCCACTCGAAGCGGTCCGCGTGCGTGGAGGGGGTCGAACGCTCCACGGTGGCGGGCAGGTTGAGGATGATCTCGCGGCCCGGACCCGGCTGGTAGACGTCCATCACCGCCTCGCAGACCTCCAGCGCGAAGTCCAGCTCGGTGTCGGTGAAGATCTCGGGGCTGTACTGGTAGCCGAACTCGGTCTCGGGGCCCAGCAGCTTCTCCGCGTACTCCATCACCAGACGCGTGCCGTCGACGGCGATCTGCTTGATGTCGTCCCTGGAGCCGCGGAAGACCACGCGGCGGAAGACGGGGGCGGTGGCGTTGTACAGGTGCATGGTGGCCCGCTTGGCGCCCTTCAGGGACTCCACCGTGCGCTCGATCAGGTCCTCGCGGGCCTGGGTCAGTACGGAGATGGTGACGTCGTCCGGGATCGCGCCCGGCTCCTCGATGATCGACCGTACGAAATCGAAGTCCGTCTGGCCCGACGCCGGGAAGCCGACCTCGATCTCCTTGTAGCCCATCTTGACCAGCTGGTCGAACATCCGGCGCTTTCGCTCGGGCGACATCGGGTCGATCAGGGCCTGGTTGCCGTCGCGCAGGTCAGTGGAGAGCCAGCGGGGGGCGACGGTGATCCGGTTGTTCGGCCAGGTGCGGTCCGGGATGTCGACCTGCTCGTACTGGCCGTACTTGTGGATCGGCATGGAACTGGGCTGTTGGCGGTTCGCCATGATGCGGGGGCTCCTCAGGATGTCCGGAAAGGACGGCCGACACGCAACGCGAAGCTCCGCGGGGAGGGAGTCGACCTGGACTACAGGCCCTCGCCGCGGCAGCTAAGAAGAAGCAGCCCGAAACGCATGATGCGAAGCATGGTAGCCGAGCCGGTTCGGACGCGGGGCGCCGTATCAGTATGCGGGACCAGGGTCGCAAAGTGGACAAAAAGTGCGCCATACCACTTCGTCACGGAGCGTGCCGTTCCCTGTCCGCATATTTCACCAATCATGGTTGCGGGTAGTGACACGGACATAACGCAGTGCAATGGTGCCGGGCATGACGACCCACGGGGGCCCAGAGCCCGTCTTCTGCACCGTCGTACCACCGCACGTCCTCGACAAGCTCGCCCGGTCCGAGGACCCCGCGCTCGCCGACCCCGCGCGCAGGACCCTTCAGCGCGACGCCTACGAGCGCACCCACCGCCGGCTGACCACGGTCGTCGGCGCCCCCTCCATCGCCGCGCCCGCCGACGCCGAGCCCGGCAAGCCGCACCGCACGATCCACGACGCCGGCCACCGCACCGACCTGCCCGGCCGGAAGGTCCGCGGCGAGGGCGAGGAGCCCGGAACGGACGCCACGGTCAACCGCGCCTACGCGGGCCTCGGGGCCACCTTCGAGCTGTTCCTGAGCGCCTACGCACGCGACTCCATCGACGGCGGCGGACTCCCGCTGGACGCCACCGTCCACTACGACGAGAACTACAACAACGCCTTCTGGAACGGCGAACAGATGGTGTTCGGCGACGGGGACGGCGAGATCTTCCTCGACTTCACCCTCCCGATCGACGTCATCGGCCACGAACTCACCCACGGCGTCACGCAGTACACGGCCAACCTCACCTACTTCGGCCAGCCCGGCGCGCTCAACGAGTCGATGTCCGACGTCTTCGGCTCCCTCATCAAGCAGCACACCCTCGGCCAGACCGCCGACGAGGCCGACTGGCTGATCGGCGCCGGGCTCCTCGCCCCGCGCGTCACCGGCTCGGCCCTGCGCTCGATGAAGGCCCCGGGCACGGCGTACGACGACGACGTCCTCGGCAAGGACCCGCAGCCCGCGACCATGGACGACTTCGTCCGCACCGGCCGCGACAACGGCGGCGTCCACATCAACTCCGGCATCCCCAACCACGCGTTCTACAGCGTCGCCACCACCCTCGGCGGCCACGCCTGGGAGCGGGCCGGACAGATCTGGTACGACGTCCTGACCGGCGGCCAACTCAAGAAGGACGCCCTGTTCACCGACTTCGCGGCGCTGACCGTGGCCGCGGCCAGGGCCCGCTACCAGGACGGCGAGGAGCTTCAGGCCGTCCTGAAGGCCTGGGAGCGGGTCGGGGTGCGCACGGCGTAGTTCCGTACTAGACACGGACCCATGCGTATTCGAGTGAGCCGTACCGGTGGATTCGCGGGCATCGAACGTCACGCCGAGGTGGACACCGTGGGGCGGTCCGACGCCCACGAGTGGCACGCCCTGGCCGAGCAGGCACTCGCCGCCGGCCGGGGCACACCACCCCTCGGCGTGCCCGACGGGTTCGCCTACGAGATCACCGTGGACGACAGGACGGTCTACGCCGCCGACCCGAGCCTGACCGAGGAGCAGCGCAGCCTGATCTCGCGCGTACTGAAGGAGGGCGCGTAACCGCGGGTTCCCGCTTGCCCGTTGACTTCCGTTACCGCTGGTACGGATGATCCGGCCCATGGCGACTGAACAGCATCCGATACCCCGCTTCCCGGCCGGCTTCCTGTGGGGCGTCTCGACCTCGGCCCACCAGATCGAGGGCGCGGCGGACCTGCGCGAGCCGTCCGTGTGGGACGCCTTCACCTCCGAGCCGGGGCGGGTGAAGGACGGCTCCACGGCGGTGGTCGCCTGCGACCACTACCACCGCTACCGCGAGGACGTGTCCCTGCTGGCCGGCCTGGGCGTGGACGCGTACCGCTTCTCGATCTCCTGGCCGCGGGTGAACTCCCCGGGCGGCCTCGACTTCTACGACCGCCTCGTCGACGAACTCCTCGCCGCGGGCGTCCGCCCGGTCCCGACCCTCTTCCACTGGGACCTGCCGCTCACGCTCGACTGGCTGGACCGGGACACCGCCTCCCGGTTCGCGGAGTACGTCTCCCTCGTGGCCGACCGCCTCGGCGACCGCGTCACGAAGTGGATCACCCTCAACGAGCCCGCCGAACACACCCTGTTCGGCCACGCGCTCGGCGCCCACGCCCCGGGCAAGCAGCTGATGTTCGACGCGCTGCCCGCCGCCCACCACCAACTCCTGGGCCACGGCCTGGCCGTACAGGCGCTGCGCGCGGCCGGCGCCGCGGACATCGGCATCGCCAACTCGCACGGCCCGACCTGGCCGGCCTCCCAGGAGCAGCCCGACCTGGAGGCCGCGGACTTCTACGACCTGCTCCTGAACCGCCTGTTCGCCGAACCGGTCCTGCTGGGTGAATACCCCTCCGGCCTCGGCGATCTGATGCCGGGCGACGTCGCCGCCGACCTCAAGGTCATCGCCGAGCCGCTCGACTTCTACGGCGTCAACTACTACGCGCCGACCCGCGTGGGCGCCCCGCAGGGCACCGACATCGAGTTCGGCGGCCTGACCATCCCCGCCGAACTCCCCTTCTCCGTCGAGGAGATCGAGAACGTGCCGGTGACGGACTTCGGCTGGCCGGTGGTCCCCGAGGGACTCACCGAACTCCTCACCGGCTTCTCGGACCGCTACGGCGACCGGCTGCCGCCCGTCGTCATCACCGAGAACGGCTGCTCCTACCCGGGCACCGACGACCAGGACCGGATCGCCTACCTCGACGGCCATGTGCGCGCGCTGCACCGGGCGGTGGAGGCGGGCGTCGACGTCCGCGGGTACTTCGTGTGGTCGCTGCTCGACAATTTCGAGTGGGCGGAGGGCTACGCGCGGCGCTTCGGACTGGTCCACGTGGACTTCGAGACCCAGGCGAGGACACCCAAGGCGTCCTACGGCTGGTACCGGGACGTGCTCCGGGCCCAGAGGTGACCACCGGCGCCCTCGCGGAGCCCGTCGACCGGGTCGGCCGGGGCTGGACGTCGGCGCTGTCACTGGCCAACGTGGCGATCTGGGTGGGCTGGTACGGCCCGCTCCAGATCCTCCTGGCCCGGCAGGCGGAGGACTTCGCGCCCGGCGCCGGGATGTCGAAGGAGACGCTGCTGGCGTGGGTGACCGGGGCGGGCGCGGTGGTGTCGCTGGCGGCGAACCCCTTCTTCGGCGCCCTGTCCGACCGCACCACGGCCCGCTGGGGCCGCCGCAGCCCGTGGATCGTGGCCGGTGCGGCGGGCGGCGCGCTGTCGCTGCTGCTGCTCGCCGGGGCGGACGGACTGTGGCTCATGACCCTCGGCTGGTGCCTGGTCCAACTCACCCTGAACGCGGCCTTCGCGGCGGTCACGGCGGCCGTGCCGGACCGGGTGCCGCGGCTCCAGCGGGGCGTGGTGGGCGGCTGGATCGGCGCGGCGCAGATCCTGGGCGCGGTCGTCGGCACGGGACTGGCGACCGCGGCGGGCGGCATCGCGGCGGGCTACGCGGCGTGCGCGGTGTTCACCCTCGCGGGGGTGCTGCCGTACGTGCTGCGCCACCGCGATCTCAGCCTGCCGGCCGCGGACCGGCCGCCCTGGTCCTGGGGGTCGTTCGCGCGCGGCTTCTGGCTGAGCCCGCGCCGGTACCCGGACCTCGCCTGGGCCTGGCTGACCCGCTTCCTGATCAACCTCAGCAACGCGCTGGTGATCCTCTACCTCCTCTACTACCTGCGGGACGGTCTGCGCCACGACGACCCCGAGCAGGGCGTGCTCGTCCTGACCGCGGTCAACAGCGTGACGCTGCTGGCCACGGTCGTGGTGGGCGGCGTCCTGTCGGACCGGGTGGGCCGCCGCAAGCCGTTCGTGCGGTGGTCCGGGGTGCTGATGGCGGCGGCGACGGCCCTGCTGGCCGGGTGGCAGACCTGGCCGAGCGCGATCGTGGTGGCGGCGCTGCTGGGGGTGGGCCTCGGGGTGTTCATGTCGGTCGACTTCGCTCTGATGACCGACGTGCTGCCCACGGCCCTGGACCGCGGCAAGGACCTCGGCGTCATCAACGTCGCCAACGCCCTCCCCCAGGTCGCCGCCCCCGCCCTGGCCGCGCCGATCGTGACGCACCTGGGCGGATACCGGGTGCTGTACGCGGTGGCGGCGGCCGTGGGGCTCGCGGGGGCGGTGCTGGTGGGACGGATCAAGGCAGTGGAGTAGGCCCTGGGCGCGTCGGGAGGTCCCCGGGCTTCTAGAAGCCCAGCTTGCGCAGCTGGCGCGGGTCCCGCTGCCAGTCCTTCGCGACCTTCACATGGAGGTCCAGGAAGACCGGCGTGCCGAGCAGGGCCTCGATCTGCTTGCGGCTCTTGATGCCGACCTCCTTCAGGCGCTTGCCCTTGGGGCCGATGATGATGCCCTTCTGGCTGGGGCGCTCGATGTAGACGAAGGCGTGGATGTCCAGGAGCGGCTTGTCCGCGGGGCGGTCCTCGCGGGGGAGCATCTCCTCGACGACCACCGCGATGGAGTGCGGGAGCTCGTCGCGCACGCCCTCCAGCGCGGCCTCTCGGATCAGCTCCGCGATCATGATCTGCTCGGGCTCGTCGGTGAGCTCGCCGTCGGGGTAGAGCGCGGGCCCCTCGGGGAGCATCGGGATCAGCAGGTCCGCAAGCAGGTCGACCTGCTTGTTCGCCGTCGCCGACACCGGGACGATCTCCGCCCACTCGATGCCCAGCTCCTTGCCGAGCTGGTCGATCGCGATCAGCTGCTCGGCGAGGGTCTTGGAGTCGACCAGGTCCGTCTTGGTGACGATGGCGACCTTCGGGGACTTCTTGATCGCCGCCAGTTCCTTCGCGATGAAGCGGTCACCGGGACCGAGCTTCTCGTTCGCCGGGATGCAGAACCCGATCACGTCGACCTCGGCCCACGTGGTGCGGACGACGTCGTTGAGCCGCTCACCGAGCAGCGTGCGCGGCTTGTGCAGCCCGGGGGTGTCGACGAGGATCAGCTGGGCGTCGGGCCGGTGCACGATGCCGCGTACCGTGTGCCGCGTGGTCTGCGGCTGGTTCGCGGTGATCGCCACCTTCTTGCCGACCAGAGCGTTCGTGAGGGTGGACTTGCCCGCGTTGGGACGGCCCACGAAGCAGGCGAAGCCCGCACGGTGCCCGGACTCGGCGGACTGCTCGGATGACTGACTGCGCACGCTCATGGGCCCCATTCTCCCTGATCCCCGGAGCCCCGCCGTACATCCGTCCGCACACGCCGCCGACGGTGAGCCGCCGGTAACCCCACGGCAATGAAACCTCGCCGAAACACACCTGTACACGTCCGGAAACGCGGGCCGGTGACCCTCTGACGAGCCCCCACTCCCGTTGGAGACCTCCGTGACCTTCGCCGCCGCCCAAGCCGCCCGAGCCGCAGAGATCGACACCGGCGACACCGCCTGGCTGCTGGCCGCCACCGCCCTCGTCCTGCTGATGACCCCGGGCCTCGCCCTGTTCTACGGCGGCATGGTCCGCACGAAGAGCGTCCTCAACATGCTCATGATGAGCTTCGTGTCGATCGCCTTGGTCACCGTGGTGTGGCTGGCCGCAGGCTACTCGCTCGCCTTCGGCCAGGACGCGGGCGGCGGACTCATCGGCGGCCTGGAGCACGCGGGCATGTCCGGGCTCGGCCCCGACAGCGTCAAGGGCACCGTCCCCACCCTGCTCTTCGCCACCTTCCAGCTGACCTTCGCGATCATCACCGCCGCGCTGATCAGCGGCGCGGTCGCGGACCGGGCGAAGTTCGGGGCCTGGCTGGTGTTCGTCCCCGTCTGGGCGCTGCTCGTATACGTTCCGGTCGCCCACTGGGTCTGGGGTCCCGGCGGCTGGATCCTCGACCGGCTCGGCGCCCTCGACTTCGCGGGCGGCCTCCCCGTCGAGATCACCTCCGGCGCCTCGGGACTGGCGCTCTGCCTGGTCCTCGGCCCGCGCCTGGGCTTCAAGAAGGACGCCATGCGCCCGCACAACCTCCCCATGGTCATGCTCGGCGCCGGTCTGCTGTGGTTCGGCTGGTTCGGCTTCAACGCCGGCTCCGCCCTCGGCGCGAACGGCCTCGCCGCCGCCGCGTTCCTCAACACCCTCGCGGCCGGCTGCACGGGCCTGCTGGGCTGGCTCTTCGTCGAGCAGAAGCGCGACGGCCACGCGACGACGCTGGGCGCCGCGTCCGGCGCGGTCGCCGGTCTGGTCGCGATCACACCCTCCTGCGGCTCGGTCTCCCTGCTCGGCGCGCTCGTCGTCGGCCTCGCCGCCGGTGTCGTCTGCTCGTACGCCGTGGGCTGGAAGTTCCGGCTGAACTACGACGACTCGCTCGACGTCGTCGGCGTCCACCTGGTCGGCGGCGTCATCGGCACCCTCCTGATCGGCGTCTTCGCCGTGGAGTCGATGACCGGCTCCACCGAGGGACTGCTGTACGGCGGCGGCCTCGCCCAGCTCGGCAAGCAGCTGGTGGCCGTGGTCACCGTGGGCGCGTACGCCTTCCTGGTGACGTACGGCATCGCCAAGCTGATCGACAAGGTGCTGGGCTTCCGGGCCACCGAGGAGCAGGAGCAGACCGGTCTCGACCTTACGGTGCACGCCGAGACGGCATACGATCACGGCGTCCTGGGCCACGGCGCCCCGGTCAGCTCCTCCGTCGTCCCCTCCGCCCAGAAGGTCAAGTCCCAGGCATGAAGCTCATCACCGCGATCGTCAAGCCGTACCGCCTCGACGAGGTCAAGACGGCGCTCCAGGAGATCGGCGTGCACGGCCTGACCGTGACCGAGGCCAGCGGGTACGGCCGGCAGCGCGGCCACACCGAGGTGTACCGCGGCGCCGAGTACCAGGTCGACCTGGTCCCCAAGGTCCGCATCGAGGTCGTCGTCGAGGACGCCGACTCCGACGCCGTGATCGACGCGATCGTCAAGGCCGCCCACACCGGCAAGATCGGCGACGGCAAGGTGTGGGCGCTGCCGGTCGAGACGGTCGTACGGGTACGCACGGGCGAACGCGGCCCCGACGCCCTCTGAACCGACGGCGGCACGGACTCCTCGACGCCGCCGGGAGGCAGGCGCGGGACCCGCCCGCGCTCGCTCACCCCGCGGCGAGCGTCTCCCGCACCGCCCCGTCCGGCCCGGCGACCAGCACCGGCGTCCCCGCCCCACCCAGATCCCGCACCGCCGAGAGGTCCTCCGCGGCGACCCCCTCCGCCTCAGTCACCACCGCCGCCGCCTCCAACGATCTCGCCCCAGACGCCACGGCCATCGCCACCGCCGTCCGCAGCGCACTCAGCCGCAGCGAGGCAAGCTCCACCGTGCCCGCCACATACGTACGCCCCGTCTCGTCCCGCACGGCCGCGCCCTCGGGCACACCGTTGCGCGCCCGCGCGGAACGGGCGAGGGTGACGATCTTGCGGTCTTCGGGGTCAAGCGCGCTGCTGTCGGTCATGAGCCGAGCATACGTAGACCCCGGACCCCGGCCCGCCAAGGGTCCCGCGAGGCCTCAGGAGCGGTCGAGCCGCAGCCGCTCGGCCCGCGGCAACCCGGCCACGACCAGGTCGTAGGAGTCCTCGACGAGCTCGCGCACCAGCCGGTCCGGCAGCCCCCCGTCGACCGTGACGGTGTTCCAGTGCCGCTTGTTCATGTGGTACCCGGGAGCGATCAGCCCCTCGTGCTCACCCCGCAGCCGGATAGCGTCCTCGGGGTCGCACTTGAGGTTGACCTTCAGCGGCCGCGCGTCGATCCAGCTCAGCGCGAACATCTTGCCCCGCACCTTGAAGACGGAGATCTCCGGCGAGAACGGGAACTCCTCCACCGCGGCGTTGAAGGAGAGACAGAAGGCGCGCAGCTGCTCGGGGGTCACTCCGGCTCGTCCTCCTCCTTCGGCGGCTCCACCGGCTCCACCAGCACGGTCACGATCTTGTTCCGCCGCCCGGCCGCCGCCTCCGCGGTGAGCCGCAGCCCACGCCCGTCCGGCAGCTCCACCACCGAGGAGGCCCCGGCGATCGGCACCCGGCCCAGCGCCTTGGCGAGCAGCCCGCCGACGGTCTCCACGTCCTCGTCGTCGTACTCGTCGAGCCCGTACAGCTCGCCCAGGTCGGTGATGTCCAGACGGGCGGTCACCCGGTAGCGGTCCTCGCCCAGCTCCTCCACCGGCGGCAGCTCACGGTCGTACTCATCCGTGATCTCGCCGACGATCTCCTCGAGAATGTCCTCGATCGTGACGATGCCGGCGGTGCCGCCGTACTCGTCGATGACGACGGCGACGTGATTGCGGTCCCGCTGCATCTCACGGAGCAGGTCACCGGCGTTCTTGGTGTCCGGCACGAAGGCCGCGGGCCGCATCGCCGTCGACACCAGCTCGCTCTCCGCGTCCCGGCTGATGTGCGTCTTGCGGGCCAGATCCTTCAGATACACGATCCCGACAATGTCGTCCTCGCTCTCCCCGGTGACCGGTATGCGCGAGAAACCCGAGCGCAGGGCGAGGGTGAGGGCCTGCCGGATCGTCTTGTAACGCTCGATGACGACCAGGTCCGTCCTCGGGACCATGACCTCCCGTACGAGGGTGTCGCCGAGCTCGAAGACCGAGTGCACCATCCGGCGCTCGTCGTCCTCGATCAGCGACTCCGCCTCCGCGAGGTCGACCAGCGCACGCAGCTCCGCCTCGGAGGCGAAGGGCCCGCGGCGGAAACCCTTGCCGGGAGTGAGCGCGTTGCCGATGAGGATCAGCAGGTTCGGGATCGGGCCCATGATCCGCGCGAGCGGCAGCAGGACGTACGCGGCCGCCGTGGACGTGTTCAACGGGTGCTGGCGGCCGATGGTGCGCGGGGAGACCCCCACGGCGACGTACGACACCAGCACCATGACACCGATGGCGACCAAAAGGGCCTCGGTGGTCCCGTCGAACTCCTTCAGGCAGGCGTACGTGACGATCGCGGCCGCCGCCATCTCACACGCGACGCGCACCAGCAGCGCCACGTTGAGATAGCGGGTCGGATCGGCCGCGACCTGGGCGAGCTTCGCGCTGCCGCGGCGGCCGGAACGGACGGCTTCCTCGGCACGGAAGCTGGACATCCGCGCGAGGCCCGCCTCCGCGCAGGCGGCGAGCCACGCGACGACGACCAGGGCGATCGCGCCGGAGACGAGGGGAAGGCTCATGACACGGTCGGGGCCGGGGACGGGCCCGTGTGGCCCTTCTCCGCGCGCCAGCCGTCCACGATGGCCGCCTGGAGGCCGAACATCTCGGCCTTCTCGTCGGGCTCCTCGTGGTCGTAGCCGAGCAGGTGCAGCACGCCGTGGACGGTGAGCAGCTGGAGCTCCTCGTCCATGGAGTGCTGCGTCGGCGCCTCCTCACCCTGCTTCTTGGCGACCTCGGGGCAGAGCACGATGTCGCCGAGGAGGCCCTGCGGGGGCTCGTCGTCGTCCTTCGACGGCGGACGCAGCTCGTCCATCGGGAAGGACATGACGTCCGTCGGCCCCGGCAGGTCCATCCACTGGATGTGCAGCTGCTCCATGGCGTCGGTGTCCACGACGATCACCGACAGCTCGGAGAGCGGGTGGATGCGCATCCGCGCGAGCGCGTAGCGGGCGATGTCGAGGATCGCCTGCTCGTCGACCTCGGTTCCGGACTCGTTGTTGACGTCGATCGACATGGTGCGGTTGCTTCTACTTCCCCTTGTGCCCGGACTGCCCGCCCCGGCCGCCCTTGTGGGTGCCGTTCTCGGTGCCGTGCTCGCTGTCGTACTGCTCGTACGCGTCGACGATACGGCCGACGAGCTTGTGCCGTACGACGTCCTGCGAGGACAGGCGGGAGAAGTGGACGTCGTCGAGGCCCTCCAGGATGTCCTGCACCTGCCGCAGACCCGACTTGGTGCCGTTGGGCAGGTCGACCTGGGTCACGTCACCCGTGATCACGATCTTCGAGTCGAAGCCGAGCCGGGTGAGGAACATCTTCATCTGCTCGGGGCTGGTGTTCTGGGCCTCGTCCAGGATGATGAAGGCGTCATTGAGGGTGCGACCCCTCATGTACGCCAGCGGGGCGACCTCGATGGTCCCGGCGGCCATGAGCCGGGGGATCGAGTCCGGGTCCAGCATGTCGTGCAGGGCGTCGTACAGCGGGCGCAGGTACGGGTCGATCTTCTCGTAGAGCGTGCCCGGCAGGAAGCCGAGCCGCTCGCCGGCCTCGACCGCGGGGCGGGTCAGGATGATGCGGTTGACCTGCTTGGACTGCAGGGCCTGGACCGCCTTGGCCATGGCGAGGTAGGTCTTGCCGGTACCGGCGGGGCCGATGCCGAAGACGATCGTGTGCTTGTCGATCGCGTCGACGTACCGCTTCTGGTTCAGGGTCTTGGGCCGGATCGTGCGGCCGCGCGAGGAGAGGATGTTCTGGGTGAGCACCTCGGCCGGGGTCTCCGGGCCGTCACCCTCGCCGTTCTCACTCGCTCTGAGCATGGCGATCGAGCGTTCCACTGCGTCCTCCGTCATCGGCTGTCCGGTGCGGAGCACCAGCATCATCTCGTCGAACAGGCGCTGGATGAGGGCGACTTCGGCCGGGTCGCCGACCGCGCTGACCTCGTTGCCCCGGACATGGATGTCGGCCGCCGGGAAGGCCGTCTCGATCACGCGCAGCAGGGAGTCGCCGGACCCCAGCACGGTCACCATGGGGTGCTGGGCGGGGACGGTGAACTCTGCTCTCGCCTGCCCCTGCGCGGGTGTGCGATCTGTGGGTGTCTGAGTCATGGGCCGGCTCTGAAGGCCTTGCTCGTCCTCCTCGAAACGACTCGCCCGCCACTCGGGCGGCCTGGCGGTTTCCAGGGTACGCCGGGGGACTGACAACCCCGTAGGGCTTTTCGGGCCCGGGCCGGTGCCGGGGTGCCGGAGGATGGAGGGCGCCCTCGGTGCAGCGGTGAGCCCTGCATGCGACCCCCGCGCGCGTGGGCAGAATCCGCCCGTCGGTGCCACACATGTTCGGGGCGACGAGGTCGCCCGCCCGCCGGGGAAAGCAGGTCGGCCGTGCTCTTGCGTCTGCCCACGTCCGTGTCCGAGGCACAGCGGTGCCTGTCCGAGGGAGCGATACCCGTCGGTGGTGCCACGCTCCAGTGGGCCGTCTGGCAGCGGGACGGCTTCCCGGAGCAGGCGATGTCGCTGCGCGAGGTGCCGGAGGCCAATGTGCTCGGTGCCGAGGAGCTGGGGGCGGCGGTGCTGCTGTCCCGGGTCGACGACCGGGTTCCCGAGGCGCTGCGCGGGGCGGCCGCGCGGGTGGGCACGGGGGCCGTTCGCCGGGCCGCGACGGTCGGCGGGAACATCGTCGGCAGCACGCTGCGCTGTCTGCTGCCCGCGGCCCTCGTCCTGGACGCCCGCGCCACGGCGCTGGACGCGCAGGGCCCCTACGAGACGGACCTCGCCGAACTGACGGCGAAGCGTCCGCTCCTGCTCAGCCTGCGCTGGCGCACCCCTCTTGCCAGCGGCCACCGCAAGCTCCCCGACGCCCCCGGCGGCGAACCGCCCCTGGTCGTGACCACGGCCGTGCGCGACGACCACGTCCTGAGGGTCGCGGTGCGCGTCGGCTACGACGTCTCGTGCGAGAGCGTCCCGTGCGCCACGGACCCCGCCCCGGCCCTGGAGGCCCTGTCCCGCACCTCGCTCGGCACCCTGCCCGCGGAGGCGTGGGACGTGGTCCGCGAGGAGGTCACGGCGGTTTTGGCCCGCGCGGCCGGTCGCTGACGGGGGCCGTCACGCCGAGGGGCGGGGCGGTAGGCGGATGGGCGGGGCCTCGGGCCGAGGGGCGGGGCGGCAGGCCGAGCGGGGCGGGGCCTCAGGCCGAGCGGGGCGGGCCTCGGGCCGAGGGATGGAGTCTCACGCCCAGCGGCGGAAGCCGAGCGTCGGAACCGCCCGGCGCGGGGGCCAGGATCGTGGGCCCGCGCGGGGCGTCACGCCGAGCGGCGGAACCCGATCACCGGTACGCCCGGCCCAGGAGCCAGCGCAGCGGGCCTGCGCAAGGCCCCACGCCGAGCGGCGCAAACCGATCGACGACACCGCCCGACCCAGCGGCCAACGCCGTGGGCCTCCGCGCGGCGTCACTCCGAGGGGCGGAAGCCGATCGTCGGTACCGCCCCGTACCGCCCGCCGACGCGGCCAGCGCCGGGCCCCCGCCAGGCCTCACGCCAAGCGCCGCAAACCGATCCCCGGTACCGCCCGATGGAGCCGCCACCGCCGGGCCCGCGCAGAGCCTCACCCGCACGGCCGGTACCGCCGACCTAGGAGCCGGCGCCGGGCCCGCGCAGAGCCTCACCCGCACCGCCGGTACCGCAGCCCCAGGAGCCGGCGCCGGGCCCGCGCGGTCTCACGCCGAGCGGCGGAAGCCGATCGTCGGTACTGCGCGGCGTAGGGGCCAGGGGCGGGCCTGTTCCGTCGGGACCAGGTCGGCGAGGAAGCCGTAGCGGCGCAGGGCCGCGGGGTCCTGGCCGGGCACGGACTGGACCCGGCGCCACCACGCCCCGATCTCGGACCAGCCCGGCGCCGACAGCGAGCCGCCGAACTCCTGGACCGACAGGGCGGCCGTGAGCCCCGCGAAGGCCAGCCGGTCGGCGAGCGGCCAGCCGGCCAGTGTGCCGGTGACGAAGCCGGCCACGAAGACGTCACCGGCGCCGGTGGGATCGAGGGCCTCCACGGCGATGGCGGGGACCTCGGCGCTCTCCCCGGTCCGCCGGTCCACCGCGTACGCGCCCTCCGCGCCGAGGGTGACCACCGCGAGCGGCACGTGCGCGGTGAGGGCGTGGGCCGCCTCGCGCGGGCAGGAGGTGCGGGTGTAGCGCATGGCCTCCTCGGCGTTCGGCAGGAAGGCCTCGCAGTGCTCCAGGTCGGCCAGCCCCGCCAGGTCCCACGCCCCGGTCTCGTCCCAGCCGACGTCACCGAAGATCTTGGTGCCCTTGCTCGCGGCCTGGGCGATCCAGGGGGCCCGCTTGCCCGGCACGAGCGACGCCACGGCGGCACGCGCGCGCGGCGGGCAGTCGGGGGCCGGCTCCTCGGGGGGCGGCTCGTGGCCGTGGGAGACCATCGTGCGCTCGCCCTCGTAGGCCATCGACACGGTGACCGGGGAGTGCCAGCCGCTGACCGTGCGGGACGGGGAGAGGTCGATGCCCTCGCCCTGCTCCAGCGCGTCCCAGCAGTACTCGCCGTAGTGGTCGGAGCCGAAGGCGGCCGCGAGGGACGTCCTCAGGCCGAGCCGGGCCAGCGCGGTCGCCATGTTGGCGACACCGCCGGGGCTCGACCCCATCCCGCGCGCCCAGGACTCGGTCCCGCGCACCGGGGCGGAGTCGAGCCCGGTGAAGATGATGTCGAGGAAGACGGGGCCGGTCAGATACACGTCCCAGGGCGGGTCGTCCGGTGTGCGCACGGCGGCCAGCGGGTCGACCTGGGCCTGACGGTGCCCGGCTGTCCCGGTGTCGTACGACGGTCCCTTCCCGGACGCGATCACGGTGCGCTCCCTGACGTGGTGCCGATCAGGCCAGTTTGCACCACGTCACCGACAACCGGCCGCCGCTCACCCGCGACCCGCCCGGCACGTCAGGGGTGTCGACGGCGCCGGCCCGCCGTCCCGCGCCGCGCCCGGTGGGACCCCCGGGGCGGGAGCGGCCCAGGGTGCCGTGGCGACCGCGTCCGGATCCGGTCGGTGCGCCCCCGCCGCGCGCGTACCCCACGCACCCCACGCACCCCACGCACCCCACGCACCAGAAGTACGCCCGGCTCGGCCGAAACCCGACGACCCCCCGTGGGGCCGGGACGCCGCGCCCTACCAGCGGGGCACCGCCGGCGTCACCCAGCCCGGTTCGGCGACCCGCATCGCCGCCGCGTCGTCGCGCTCGCGCAGCGACCCGTCGTCGTCGAGCCACCGCCGGTGCAGGAACGCCAGCTTCTCGCGGTCGAGTTCGACGCCGAGGCCGGGTGCGTCAGCGACCCGCACGGACCCGTCCTCGAAGGTCAGCCGCTCGGTCAGCACGTCCTCCGACTGCCAGGGGTAGTGCGAGTCGCAGGCGTGGTGCAGGTTCGGGACCGTCGACGCCACGTGGGTCATCGCGGCCAGCGAGATGCCCAGGTGGGTGTTGGAGTGCATGGAGACGCCCACCCCGAACGTCCGGCAGATCGCGGCGAGTTGCTGGGTGTTGCGCAGCCCGCCCCAGTAGTGGTGGTCCGAGAGCACCACCTGCACGGCGTCCTTGGTGAACGCCTCCTTGATCTCCGCGAAGGTCGTCACGCACATGTTGGTGGCGAGCGGCACGTCGGTCCCCGCGGACACCTCGGCCATGGCGGGCGTGCCGAGCGTCGGGTCCTCCAGGTACTCCAGGACGTCCCCCAGCTCCTCGGCGACCTTCAGCGAGGTCGCCACGGACCAGGCCCCGTTGGGGT
This sequence comes from Streptomyces sp. NPDC020489, assembly GCF_044386545.1. Lineage (NCBI taxonomy): Bacteria > Bacillati > Actinomycetota > Actinomycetes > Kitasatosporales > Streptomycetaceae > Streptomyces > Streptomyces sp. NPDC020489. The sequence goes on along the minus strand of NZ_JBIRUZ010000001.1, from coordinate 179,523 downwards.
CGAGCCGCAGGGGGTGCCCGGGGAAGGCCTCGGCCAGCGCGCGGACCGCCGCGATCTCCTGCTCCGGTGGGAACACGCCGCCCTTGAGCTTGAACGAGGTGAATCCGTACCGCTGGGTGAACTGCCGCGCCTGCGCCACCACCCCGGCCGGGTCCAGCGCCGCGCCCCAGTCGTCCTTCTCGCAGGCCACGCCCTCGGGGTGGTCGGCCCACTTGTAGAACAGGTACGCGCTGTACTCGACGGTGTCCCGCACCTTCCCGCCGAGCAGGGCGTGCACGGGCATCCCGATCGCCCGGCCCCACGCGTCCAGACAGGCGACCTCGAACCCGGAGACGACCGAGAGCCGCAGTTTGTCGGCGGTCTGGACACCGCGCAGTCCGCCGACGTCGACCTGCCCCGAGACCAGCGCGGAGTCGACCGCGACGTCGTCGGCGAGGGTGAACAGCCCGTTCAGATCGCTGACCCGTCGCCCCACCAGCGTCTGCGCGAACGGCCGCGCCAGCTCCAGGTACTTGGTGTCCCCGTACGTCTCGCCGAGCCCGACGACCCCGTCGGCGGTCTCCACCTCGACGATCAGCCGGGGGGTGTACGGCTGGTGCACGCCCTGCGTGTTGAGCAGGGGCGGGTCGGCGACGAGGATCGGGGTCAGCCGTACGTCCGTGATCGTGAGGTTCACAGGGTCTCTCCTACGAGGTCGCCGGTATCGAGACCCACTCTCGCGCATCTCCCTACGTGGACGTCATCCATGAGGGGAGACGAATCGCGCGGTTCCCTGCGGGGGTGCCGCCGTAGGCCGTCGCGCTGCTGCGGCACCGTGGGTGGCTGGTCGCGCAGTTCCCCGCGCCCCTGAGGGGGTGCCGCCCTAGGCCGTCGCGCTGCTGCCGCGCCGTCGTGGCTGGTCGCGCAGTTCCCCGCGCCCCTGAGGGGGTGCCGCCCCAAGCCGTCGAGCTGCTGCCGCGCCGTGGTGGCTGGTCGCGCAGTTCCCCGCGCCCCTGAGGGGGTGCCGCCCTAGGCCGTCGCGCTGCTGCCGCGCCGTCGTGGCTGGTCGCGCAGTTCCTCGCGCCCCTTGGGGCGTTGCCGGGGCGGGCGCTTTTACCCGCCCTCCCTCGCCCGAAACGCGACGTGCCTCAGATCACACCCCCCGCGCTTCTTTCCGGAACCGCGTGCTTGATACAAATTGCCCGCGCGTTCCTGTCCGTCGACGGTCGGCGCCCAATCCCCTTCTTGAGCCGCTCCTTTCGCATGCCCTTGGAACGCCCGTGTTCGCCCCCCGCACCATCCCCTGGCCCCTCGTCGCCCTTTTCACCGCCGGGTACCTCGCCCCGTACCTCCTGCCGACCACCGTCGGCAGACTGGACTCGGGGCTGCCTCTGACCGCCACCCAGGCGGGCGCCGTCGGCAGCGCGCTGCTGCTGAGTTCGGCGTCCGCGGGGTTCCTGCTGGCGTCGAAGGTGGACCGGATCGGCGCGCGGAGGCTGGCGCGCGTCGGACTCGCCCTCGCGGTGGCCGGCTACGGCTGGGCCGCGCTCAGCGGCAGCGTAGTGGCCGTCGTCACCGGCGCGGTGATCGGCGGGTTCGGATCCGGTACGGCCACCACGGTCGCCGCCACCGGCATCGCCGCGCAGCGCGACCCGCACCGGACGACCACGCTCGGCCTGCTCGGCGTCTCCGCGCTCGCGGGTGCCGTCTATCTGACCGTCCCGCACCTGGGCCCGGGCCACGGGCAGCCGCTGGCCGCGATCGCCCTCACCGCCCTGGCGGTCTGGCCCCTGACGAACCGTCTCCCGCTGCACACCCCGACCCCGCGGACCCGGCGGACGAGGACCCCGCTCCCCCATCTGCGGGCCGGCCTGCTCCTCGCCGCCACGCTCCCCTGCTGGTCCCTCGCCCAGAACGCGCTCTGGGGCGTCAGCGGCCGGATCGGCCTCACCCAGGCCCATCTGACGGAGACCACGGTCGGCGCGGTCTTCGCCGTGGCGCTCGGCGCGGGCCTGCTGGGCGTCATCGGCGCGGGCACCCTCGGGCCCCGCCTCGGCCACGCCCTGCCGGTCGGCGGGGGCACGGCTCTGATCGCCGCCTGCATCGCGCTGAGCGCGTCCGCGACCGACCTGACGACGTTCGCGACGGGTGAGATCGCCTGGAACACGCTCTACCCGATCGTCCTGTCGTACGTCATAGGCCTGGCCGCCTCCCTGGACCCGCGCGGCAGATGGGCGGTCCTGGTCGGCTCGGCGTCCTCCCTGGGCACGGCGGCGGGCCCCCTGACGGGCAGCCTGCTGGCGGCCCAGGCGGGCTTCCCGGCGATGGGCCTGGTCCTGGCGGCGGGCCTGCTGGTGATCACGGCGCCGATGACCGCGGTGGCGCTGGGCGTGGGCAGGCGCCCGCTGCCGGTGGTGGAGATCCAGGTGGAGACCCAGGCGTACGACAAGGCGACAGCCGCCTGAACACGCCCCCCGCCGGGGGCCCTAGAACTCGTACGCCGCCACCTCGGCGAGATACCGCTCCCGCCGCTCCTCGTCATGCTCCAGGAAGGACGCGACGAAGGAGTTGCGGGCCAGCTCCCGCAACTGCTCCTCGCCCAGGCCCAGTGCCGAGCTCACCGCGTCGAAGTTGTCCCCCGCGTATCCCCCGAAGTAGGCGGGGTCGTCGGAGTTGACCGTGCACAGCAGCCCGGCGTCGAGCATGGCGGGCAGCGGATGGTCGGCCAGTACGTCGACCGTCCGCAGTCGCACGTTGGACAGCGGGCACAGCGTCAGCGGTACACGGTCCCGCACCAGTCGGGCCACCAGCTCCGGTGACTCCACGCACCGCAGCCCGTGGTCGATGCGTTCCACGCCGAGCACGTCGAGCGCCTCGACGATGTACTCCGGCGGCCCCTCCTCCCCGGCGTGGGCGACGCGCCGCAGACCGAGGGCCGCGGCGGCCTCGTACACCTCGCGGAACTTCGCGGGCGGATGCCCGACCTCGGCGGAGTCGAGGCCGACGCCGACGATCCGGTCGAGGTAGGGCTTGGCGGCCTCCAGCGTCCGAAGGGCCGACTCGGCCGACTCGTCCCGCAGGAAGCACATGATCAGCTGGGTGGAGACGCCGTGGTTCGTCTCGCTCGCGCCGAGCGCCCGCCACAGCCCGTCCACCACCGTGCCCATGGGGACACCGCGCGCGATGTGCGCCTGCGGGTCGAAGAAGATCTCCGCGTGTCGTACCCCCTGGGCGGCGGCTCGGGCCAGATACGCGTTCGCGAGGTCCTCGAAGTCACGTTCGGTGCGGAGCACGGCCATGAGCTCGTAGTACAGGTTCAGGAAGGACTGGAGGTCCTCGAAGGCGTAGGCCTTGCGCAGGGCGTCCGTGTCGGCGTACGGCAGTTCGACTCCGTTGCGCGCGGCGAGCTCGAACGCCAGCTCGGGCTCCAGGGTGCCTTCGATGTGCAGGTGCAGTTCCGCTTTGGGGAGGGGCATCAAAGCATCGTACGGCCGATTTATCTGCGCTTCGGAAGCGGCACCCGCAGCAGGTCGTGAGCCACCGTCAGCTCGCCGTCGAACCCGGCGGCCCGCGCCTGCCGTTCGAACTCGTCGGGGTCGGTGTAGCGCTGGCTGAAGTGGGTGAGCACGAGGTGCCGTACGCCGCACTCGCGGGCGACGGTGGCGGCCTGCCCGGCGGTGAGGTGACCGTGCTCGACCGCGAGGGTCGTGTCCTCGTCGAGGAAGGTCGACTCGATGACGAGCATGTCGCAGCGCTCGGCGAGGGCGTACACGCCGTCGCAGAGCCGGGTGTCCATGACGAAGGCGAACCGCTGCCCGCGCCGGACCTCGCTGACGTCCTCCAGCCGGACCCCGTCGACGGCGCCCTCGCGCTGGATCCGGCCGACGTCCGGGCCCTTGATGCCGTGCGCGGCGAGACGGTCGGGCAGCATGCGGCGCCCGTCGGGTTCGACGAGGCGGTAGCCGTACGACTCGACGGGGTGCGAGAGCTTGCGGGCCTGGAGCGTGTAGGAGGGGGTCGTGGCCAGGACACCGTCCGCGTCGGCCGGCGCCTCGGTGAGGGTGACGGTCTCGCGGTAGGCGGTGGCGTACCGCAGCCGGTCGAAGAAGTGCTGGCCCGACCTCGGGTAGTGGGCGGTGATCTGGTGCGGCACCCGGTCGAGGTTGATGCGCTGGATGACGCCCGCGAGTCCGAGGGAGTGGTCGCCGTGGAAGTGGGTGACGCAGATCCGGTGCAGGTCGTGCGCGGCGACGCCGGCCCGCAGCATCTGGCGCTGGGTGCCCTCCCCGGGGTCGAAGAGGATGCCCTGGCCGTCCCAGCGCAGGAGGTAGCCGTTGTGGTTGCGGTGCCGGGTGGGGACCTGGCTGGCGGTGCCGAGGACCACGAGTTCGCGTACGGACACGGCGACTTACCCGGGGGGCCAGGCGAGACCGCGGCCGCCGAGGACGTGCGCGTGGACGTGCCAGACGGTCTGACCGGCGCCGCTGCCGGTGTTGAAGACGATGCGGTAGCTCTCCGCCTTCTCCTCGTCGGCGACGGCCTGCGCCTCGCGGAGCACGTCGGCCGCGACGGACGGCTCGGCGGCGGCGAGGGCGGCGGCGTTCTCGTAGTGGACCTTGGGGATCACCAGGACGTGCGTGGGGGCCTGGGGGTTGATGTCCCGGAAGGCGACGGTGGTGTCGGTCTCGCGGACGATCGTCGCCGGGATGGCCCCCGCGACGATCTTGCAGAACAGGCAGTCGTCCTGCGGTTCCCCTGGCATGTGGTGTCCCTTCGGTCGCGGCTGTGGGGGCATCGTACCGAGCAGGTCAGTCAAGCGGCGGCGGCACCTTGGCGGGTGTCCCCTCCAGGGCCTCCAGCGCGATACGCACCGCCTCGTCGAGCTGGACGTCCCGCCCCGCCGCGTGGTCCTGCGGCCGCTGGACGACCTCGACGTCCGGGTCGACGCCGTGGTTCTCCACGCCCCACTCGTGACCCTCCAGCCAGAAGGCGTACTTGGGCTGGGTGATCAGGGTCCCGTCCACGAGCCGGTAGCGGCTGTCGATGCCGATCACCCCGCCCCAGGTGCGGGTGCCGACCACCGGTCCGATGCCCAGCGCCTTGATCGCCGCGTTGACGATGTCGCCGTCGGACCCGGAGAACTCGTTCGCCACGGCGACCACCGGCCCGCGCGGCGCGTCCTGCGGATAGCTGTAGGCCCGCATCCCGCGCGGCAGGGCCCAGCCGACGATCCGCCGGGCCAGTTTCTCGACGACCAGCTGGGAGGTGTGGCCGCCGCGGTTCTCCCGGACGTCGACGACCAGCCCCTCGCGGGCCACCTCGACCCTGAGGTCCCGGTGGATCTGGGCCCAGCCGGGGGCCTGCATGTCGGGCACGTGGAGGTAGCCGAGCCGGCCGCCGGACCGCTCGTGGACGTACCCCCGCCGGTCCGTCACCCAGGCGTGGTAGCGCAGCGGTTCCTCGTCGGCGGTCGGTACGACGACGGCGTGCCGGAGGTCTCCGCCGCCGGACGGCGAGACGGTCAGCTCGATCGGCTTGCCCGCGGTGCCGACGAGCAGCGGTCCGGGGCCGGTGACCGGGTCGACGGGGTGCCCGCCGACCGCGACGATCGCGTCGCCCGCGCGCACCGCGACGCCGGGCGCGGCGAGCGGGGAGCGGGCGTCGGGGTCGGAGGTCTCGGTCGGCAGGATCCGGTCGATCCGCCAACTGCCGTCCTCGTGCCGGGAGATGTCCGCGCCGAGCAGCCCCTGGCGGGGCCCGTGGCCGTGGCCGCCGCGCGGCACGACGTAGGCGTGCGAGGTGCCGAGCTCGCCCTGGACCTCCCACAGCAGGTCGACGAGGTCGTCATGGGTGGCGACCCGGTCCACCACCGGGCGGTAGCGGTCCAGGACGCCGGACCAGTCGACGCCGCTCATGTCGGGGCGCCAGAAGTGGTCCCGCATGATGCGGCCGGTCTCCTCGTACATCTGCCGCCACTCCGCCGAGGGGTCGACGTTCTGGCGGACCCGGTCGAGGTCGACGGTGATGTTGGTGTCGCTGTCGTCGTCGCCGGAGGCGCGCCGGTCGCTGGGGACGACCTTCAGCCGGCCGTCGGTCCACAGCAGCACCCGCTTGCCGTCGCCGCTGACGGCGAAGTGGTCGGCGTCGGCGGCGAGATGCTCCAGGCGCTGCTGGGCGAGGTCGTAGCGCTCCAGCTCGGTCCTGGGGTCGGGGTCGTCCGGGGTGGCCCGGGAGGAGCCGAGGACGCCCTGGACGGGGTGGCGCAGCCACAGCACGCCGTCCTTGGCGGCGCGCAGGTTCGAGTAGCGGGCGGCCTCCACGGGGAAGGGCACGATCCGGTCGGCGAGCCCCTCCAGGTCGATGCGGGTGGCCGGGGTGCCCTCGCTGTCGGGGGTCTCGTCCTTGTCCGGCGCCTCGAAGGACCGGCCGTGCCGCTGCGGGCCGAACGGCGAGGGCGTGGTCGCGGCCAGCGTGATCAGGTGCGGGCGGTCGCCGTCCACGAAGGCCAGGTCGAAGACGTGCTCGTCGTAGACCGGGTCGAAGGAGCGGCTGGAGAGGAAGGCGAGGTGTTTGCCGTCGAGGGTGAAGGCGGGCGCGTAGTCCTGGAAGCGCAGCGGGGTGGCCTCGGTGACGGACAGGTCGGTGGTGTGGGCGAGGCGGAGCTGGCGCAGCGGGCGCGGGCCCGGGTGGGACCAGGCGAGCCAGGTGGAGTCGGGCGAGAAGACGAGGCCGGAGACGTCGCCGTCCTCGCTGCGGTCCACCTCGCGGACCTCGCCGGTCTCCCGTTCGACGAGCAGGACGCGTCCGTCGTGCGCGGCGACCGCGGCCCGGCTGCCGTCGGGGGCCATGGCGAGGCCGAGGACCCGGCCGAGTTGTCCGGCGGCGAGGCGGCGCGGGGTGGCGCCGGGGGCGAGTCCGGTGGCGGGCGCGAACTCCAGGGCGTCCTCGCCCTCGGCGTCGGTCACCCACACCGCCCACTCCTCGCCCTCGGTGCGGAAGGTGCGGGGCAGCCGGGCGCGGACGCCGGGTTCGGCGGCGAGCGCGCGGGCCGGGCCCAAGCGGTGGGTGACCCAGTGCACGGCGCCCCGGACGGCGATGGCGCTGCCGCGCGCGGTGTGGTCGGGGGCGGCGGAGCCGAACCAGCGGGCGGCGTTCAGCGCGAACGGCTGCCGGGCGGTGCGCTGTCCGCCGAGTCGCACGTCGAGGCGGCGTGGCTCGGCCCCCTCGAGGTCGTCCAGGATCCACAGTTCACCGGCGCAGGCGTAGACGACCCGGGTGCCGTCACCGGCCGCGTGCCGGGCGTAGAAGCCGTCGGTGGGGGTGTGGCGGCGCAGGTCGGATCCGTCGGCGAGGCAGGAGTACAGCGCGCCGACGCCTTCGTGGTCGCTGAGGAAGGCGATCCTGCCCGCGGCGGCCCACAGCGGGAACTCGAGGTTCCCGTCCAGGTCCTCGTGGAGCCGTACGAACTCCCCGTCGCCCTCGCGGTCGATCCACAGCTTGCCCGCCGTGCCGCCCCGGTACCGCTTCCACCAGGCGGCCTCCCGCCCCATCGGCGCGGACAGCAGCACGGTGGACGGCCCGTGGGCGACGGCGCCGACGGGTCCGTACGGCAGCACGGTCGAGGGTCCGCCGTCGAGCGGGACGGTGTGCGCCCAGGAGCGGCGCAGGCTGGCCTGGCCGTGGGTGGTGAGGGCGAGGACCTGCCCGTCCGGGGTCCAGCCGCGCACCTGGGTACGCGGACTCCCCCAGTGCGTCAGGCGCTTGGCGGGGCCGCCGTCGACCGGGGCGAGGTGCACCTCGGGGGCGCCGTCGCGGGTGGAGGTCCAGGCGACGGTGGTGCCGTCGGGCGAGATGCGCGGGGTGGTGACCGGCACGTGGTCGGCGCTGACCCGCCAGGCCCGGCCGCCGTCGAGGGGCGCGACCCACACGTCGTCCTCGGCGGTGAAGGTCACCAAGTCGCCGTGCAGGTGCGGGAATCGGAGATACGAGGGCGTCGCGGGCCGGGTCACCCGGTCAGCCTACGCAGGGGTGGTCCCCGGCGGACAGGGCGCTGGATCACTTGACGGTCACTTGCCCTGGACGGGCCGGCAGTCCGGGTACCTGTCGCACCAGATGGTCTCCGTGACGGTCACGGTGACGGTGGCTCCGGGCCGTCCGTCGCCACCCGGGTTGTTCGGCTCGGGCGAGGCGTTGCAGTTGCCGAGCCCGTTGACCTGGAACCACTGCTTGCCGTCGACCTTCGCGGTCAACTCACCTCGGACGCACTGTCCGTTGACGACCCGGGTGATCTTCCCGTCGACGTCGATGTCCTTGCCGTCGGTGGTCTCACCCGTGCAGGTGACCTCGGCGACGGCGTTCTCGGTCGCCGTCGGGGTGGACCGGTCGCCGTAGGAGGCCTGGCAGGTCAGCCACTGCACCTCGGCCTTCTGTCGCTCCAGCTCCCGGGTCACGGTCTGGTCGGTCGTGTACGCCACGGACGCGGAGTTCAGCCCCGCCGGGTCACAGGCGACGGCACCGCCCACACCCACGACGACCAGCGCCGCCGCGGCGAGTCCACGTCGCCCCCGGCGCCGCCAAATCCTCCTCAATGCCCCCATGGAGGGCAGCTTCCCACTGTCCCGGCCGTCACGGAAGAGCGCATACGGACACTCTCCGCCCTCCCCAGCCACTCGGGTGTCGGACGAGCGGACAGGCATACGGTCCTCGCGCGTTCGAGCGGACAGAAGAACCCGAGGACCGGGCATCGCCCGCCGTCTACGGTGACCCCATGCGCAACGACCGCCGGGTCCGCCGGCTCGTGGTGGACGAGCGGGTGACCTACGAGTGGACCTTCCGTCAGAAGAGGACCGACGGCGTCTGGCGGGACGTCCTCACGCTGCACCGGGGCCGTGATCGCACCCGGTTCGTCTTCCGGGCCGGCGGGCCGGGTTCGGGGCGGTACGTCTCCGAGGGGGACATCTGGTTCCAGGGCTGGGCCGTGGACGGCCGCGGGGCGGGGATCAACCTGCGCGAGCCCGCCGTCGTACGCGCCCTGGTCGACGAGGCGGGCCGGCGCGGCCTGCTGCCGGCGGGCGAGCGGGAGGTGGACGGCTGGGAGCTGTTCCACGCCGTCGCCGCGGCCGTCGATCTCAGGAGCGCAGCAGCAGCCACTGCTGGAGCTCCACCAGGTTGCCCTCCGGGTCCTTGAGGTGGGCGACCCGCATGCGGTCGGTCATGGGGGCGGGGCCGTGCAGGAGGGTGGCGCCGCGTTCGGTGATCTGCGCGCAGTAGGTGTCGAGGTCGTCGACGCGGAGCACGACCAGGGACCGGTGCCCGCTCGCCGCGCCGCCCAACTCCCCCAGGACTCCGGCCATCATGGACCGGTCCTGGAGCGCGATCCCGGCCGAGCCGGTGGTGGGGCTGAACTTCTCGTACGGTCCCTGTGTCGCGCCCGACTGCGGCTTGAGGCCGAGGACGTCGGCGTAGAAGCGGTAGCAGGCGGGGAAGTCGCTGACGAGCAGCCGGACTTGTGCGAGTTCCACGGGGTTCCCCTCGGGGTCAGGACCAGCGGCCGGTGCGGGCGAGGAGCACGGCGGCGGCCGCGGTCCCGGCGGTCGATGTACGCAGCACGCTACGCCCGAGCACGTAGGGCTTCGCCCCCGCCTGTGCGAACAGCGCCAACTCCTCCGGGGAGACGCCCCCTTCGGGGCCCACCACCAGCACGATCTCGCCCGCGGTGGGGAGTTCGACGGTGGCGAGCGGTTCGTCACCGCTCTCGTGGAGCACGGCGGCGAAGTCGGCCCGGGCGAGGAGGGCGGCGACCTGCTTGCTCGTGGCGAGGTCGGCGACCTCGGGGAAGCGTCGGCGACGGGACTGCTTGCCGGCCTCGCGGGCGGTGGCCCGCCACTTGCCGAGCGCCTTCAGACCGCGGTCGCCCTTCCACTGGGTGATGCAGCGGGCGGCCTGCCAGGGCACGATCGCGTCGACGCCGGTCTCGGTCATCGTCTCGACGGCCAGCTCGCCGCGGTCACCCTTGGGCAGGGCCTGCACGACGGTGATGCGCGGCTCCTCCATCGGCTCCTCGCTCACCGAGTCCAGCTGGACGATCAGCCGGTCCTTGCCCTCGGTGCCGAGCACCACGCAGTCGGCCCAGCGTCCGGCCCCGTCCGTGAGGATCACGTCCTCGCCGGGTGCGAGCCGCTTCACGGAGACGGCGTGCCGCCCCTCGGGCCCGTCCAGCACGTAGTGCCCGCCACCCCCGGCCCGGAAGTGCTCGACCACGAACACGGGCGCCGTCATCGGACGTCACCGCCCTTGGGCAGGCGCGACAACGCTGTCGCGGCGTCGGCGAGTTCGGCGGCCAGGACCTCCACCAGCTGTCCGGCGGGCAGTTCGCGCGCCATCCGGAACCCCTGTCCGGCCCACAGCGCCATGCCCTGCGCGTCCTTGGCCTTGGCGGCGGCCTTGCGCAGCGGCGAGGTGAGGTGGTGGACCTCCGGGTAGGCGGCGGGGGCGTACCGGCCGTGCTCGCGCAGGAAGCGGTTGACCAGGCCGCGGGCGGGGCGGCCGGAGAAGGCCCGGGTCAGCTCGGTGCGCACGAACAGCGGGTCGGTGAGCGCCTGCTTGTGCACGTCGGCGGCGCCGGACTCGGAGGTGGCGAGGAAGGCGGTGCCGAGCTGGGCGGCACTGGCTCCGGCGGCGAGGACGGCGGCGATCTGGCTGCCGCGCATGAGGCCGCCGGCGGCGACGATCGGGATGCCCACGGTCTCGCGGATCTGTCCGACGAGCGCCAGCAGCCCGGTGCCGGTCCCGTCGTTCTCCGGGATGTCACGGTGGGTGCCCTGGTGTCCGCCGGCCTCCACGCCCTGCGCGATGACCGCGTCGGCGCCGGCGCGCTGCACGGCGAGGGCCTCCTCGGCGGTGGTCGCGGTGACCAGGGTGAAGGTGCCGGCGCGGCGCAGGGAGTCGAGGACGTCGGCGCTCGGCACGCCGAAGTGGAAGGAGACCACCGGCACCGGGTTGTCGAGCAGGACGGCGAGCTTGGCGTCGTAGCCGTCGTCGCGGCCGCTGTCGGGGTCCCCGAGCTCGGTCTCGTACCAGGCGGCCTCGCCGGCCAGCTGGTGGGCGTAGACGTCGACGGCGCCGCGGTCGGCGTACTCGGGCTGCGGCAGGAACAGGTTGACCCCGAACGGCCGCCCGGTCAGGCCCCTGAGCTGCTTGATCTCCTGGTACATCCCGTCCGCCGTCTTGTACCCGGCGGCGAGGAATCCGAGCCCCCCGGCGTCGGACACGGCGGCGGCGAGACGCGGCACGGAGACGCCGCCCGCCATGGGGGCCTGCACGATCGGATGGGGGAAGAGATCGGTCAGCGCGGAGGACATGCCCGCATGGTGCCACGTCCACCGGACAGGACCGAATCCGGCCCACGAGCGGCATAGTCCAGAGGAACAGGCCGTGGGCGAGGGGGCTGGGGACCGGCCCCGAGCCGGTCGGTCCCAGCCCCCGCCACCCGACGGTCAGCGACCGTTGAACGCGTCCTTCAGGCGCGAGAACAGCCCCTGCTGCCCCGGCTGGAACTGGCCCTGCGGCCGCTCCTCGCCGCGCAGCTTCGCCAGCTCGCGCAGCAACCGCTCCTGCTCCGGGTCCAGCTTCGTCGGCGTCTGCACCTCGACGTGGACGATGAGGTCGCCCCGACCGCCACCGCGCAGGTGCGTGACGCCGCGGCTGTGCAGCGGGATCGACTGGCCGGACTGGGTACCGGGCCGGATGTCGACCTCCTCCAGACCGTCCAGCGTCTCCAGCGGCACCTTCGTGCCCAGCGAGGCCGCGGTCATCGGGATGGTGACCGTGCAGTGCAGGTCGTCGCCCCGGCGCTGGAACTGCGAGTGCGGCATTTCGTGGATCTCGACGTACAGGTCGCCGGCGGGACCGCCACCGGGCCCGACCTCGCCCTCGCCCGCGAGCTGGATCCGGGTGCCGTTGTCGACACCGGCGGGGATCTTCACGGTCAGGGTGCGCCGGGAGCGGACCCGCCCGTCGCCCGCGCACTCGGGGCACGGCGTGGGGACGACCGTCCCGAACCCCTGGCACTGCGGACACGGCCGCGAGGTCATGACCTGCCCGAGGAAGGACCGCGTGACCTGCGACACCTCACCGCGTCCGCGGCACATGTCACACGTCTGGGCGGAGGTGCCCGGCGCCGCGCCCTCACCACTGCATGTGGTGCACACGATCGCGGTGTCGACCTGGATGTCCTTCGTGGTGCCGAAGGCCGCCTCGTCGAGCTCGATCTCCAGCCGGATCATCGCGTCCTGGCCCCGCCGCGTACGCGACCGCGGGCCCCGCTGGGACGCCGTACCGAAGAACGCGTCCATGATGTCCGAGAAGTTCCCGAAGCCACCGGCCCCGAAGCCGCCCGCGCCACCGCCGCCGGCCTGCGAGAGCGGGTCGCCGCCGAGGTCGTAGACCTGCTTCTTCTGCGGGTCCGAGAGCACCTCGTAGGCGGCGTTGATCTCCTTGAACCGCTCCTGGGTCTTCGGATCGGGGTTGACGTCCGGGTGCAGCTCGCGCGCGAGCCGACGGAACGCCTTCTTGATCTCATCCTGCGACGCGTCGCGGCGCACGCCGAGAACGGCGTAGTAGTCCGTGGCCACTTACGACTCCGCCAGGATCTGTCCGACGTACCGTGCCACTGCGCGTACCGCTCCCATCGTTCCCGGGTAATCCATGCGGGTCGGTCCGACCACGCCGAGCTTGGCGACTGCCTCGTTGCCCGAACCGTAGCCGACCGACACCACCGAAGTGGAGTTGAGTCCCTCGTAGGCGTTCTCGTGACCGATGCGTACGGTCATGCCCGAATCCCCGGCCTCGCCAAGCAGCTTGAGGAGCACGACCTGCTCCTCCAGCGCCTCCAGGACGGGCCGGATGGTGAGGGGGAAGTCATGTCCGAAGCGGGTGAGATTGGCGGTGCCGCCGATCATCAACCGCTCCTCGTTCTCCTCGACGAGCGTCTCCAGGAGGGTGGAGAGCACCGTGGAGACAGTGCCCCGGTCCTCCAGGTCGAAGCCTTCGGGGAGGTCCTCGACGAGCCTGGGCACATCGGTGAAGCGCCGCCCGGCGACCCGGCTGTTGAGCCGGGCCCGCAGATCGGCGAGCGAGCTCTCGCCGAACGGCGCCGGGCAGTCGATCATCCGCTGCTCGACCCGCCCGGTGTCCGTGATCAGCACGAGCATCAGACGCGCGGGCGCGAGGGCGAGCAGTTCGACATGGCGCACGGTGGACCGGGTGAGCGAGGGGTACTGCACCACCGCGACCTGCCGGGTGAGCTGCGCGAGCAGCCGTACCGTCCGGGCCACCACGTCGTCGAGGTCGACGGCGCCGTCGAGGAAGTTCTGGATGGCGCGCCGCTCGGGCGCGGTCATCGGCTTGACGCCCGCGAGCTTGTCGACGAAGAGCCGGTAGCCCTTGTCCGTGGGGATGCGCCCGGCACTGGTGTGCGGCTGGGCGATGTACCCCTCGTCCTCCAGGGCGGCCATGTCGTTGCGGATCGTCGCCGGGGAGACGCCGAGGCTGTGTCGCTCGGTCAGGGCCTTGGAGCCGACCGGCTCCTCGGTGCCGACGTAGTCCTGGACGATGGCACGCAGCACCTGAAGCCTGCGTTCACTCAGCATCGCGCGCACCTCCAGATGTCGTTCCCTCGGCTCCCCGCCTGGCACTCTGTCCGTCCGAGTGCCAGCGTTCCCCGGCCAGTGTACGGCGGTGGGGTACCGCCCCGGCAAGGACGGTCCCGCCGCGACCCCGCGTACGGCTAGCGTCGCGGTATGACGGTGACTTGGGAAGAGCTGGAGTGGGAGCGGCTGGCGTCCGGCGTGGGCCGGTGCCGTCTGCCGGGCTGGGACTGCACGGCGGGGCTGGTCGTCGGGGTGGACACCGCCCTGCTGATCGACGCCGGGTCGAGCCTCGCGGAGGGCGCGCGGCTGCGGGCCCAGGCGGAGTCGCTGGCCGGCCACCGTGTGACTCATCTCGCGCTGACCCACCCCCACTTCGACCACGTGTTCGGGGCAGCGGCCGTCGCGGACGCGGAGGTCTTCGGGCCGGTCGGCATGGACGCGCTCCTCGAGCAGCAGCAGACACGTGCGGAACTGCGGGCGGACGCGGTCCGCAACGGCCTGGACGAGCGGCTCGCCGACGAGGCGCTGGACGCCCTGCCCCGCCCCCGCCACCTGGTCTCCGGCGAGTGGACCCTCGACCTCGGCGGCGGCCGCCAGGTCCTGCTGGCCAACGTCGGCCCCGGCCACACCGGCCACGACCTCGTCGTGCTGGTGCCGGGCACCCCGGAGGTGGTCTTCTGCGGCGACCTGGTCGAGGAGTCCGGCGAACCGCAGGCGGGCCCCGACGCCGTACCGTCCCGGTGGCCGGCGGCGCTGGACCGGCTCCTCGACCTCGGCGGCGAGGACGCGCTGTACGTGCCGGGTCACGGAGCGGTGGTGGACGCGGCGTTCGTCCGGGGGCAACGGGACGCGCTGGCCGCCCGTTTCGGCGTGTCGCGCTAGGCGGTCCGGCGCTTCTCCTATCGTCATCCGAATGCGCCAGTACTCAGCCGACCTGACCCCTCCCTGGAAGAAGCCCAAGGCCGCCCCCGAGGTCCCGGCGGAGCCCGGCCTGGTGGTCGAGGAGCCCGGCACCGGGTTCTGCGGCGCGGTGATCCGCTGCGAGGCGGGCACGGTGACCCTGGAGGACCGGTTCGGCAAGCACCGGGTGTTCCCGATGGAGCCGCGGGGCTTCCTGCTGGAGGGCCGGGTGGTGACGCTGGTCCGCCCCTCGGCCGCCGCTCCGGCACGTCCGAGCCGTACCGCCTCCGGTTCGGTGGCCGTCCCCGGGGCACGCGCGCGCGTGGCCCGCGCCGGCCGCATCTACGTCGAGGGCCGGCACGACGCGGAGCTGGTGGAGAAGGTCTGGGGCGACGACCTGCGCATCGAGGGCGTGGTCGTGGAGTACCTGGAGGGGGTCGACGACCTGCCCTCGATCGTCGCCGAGTTCGCGCCCGGCCCGGACGCCCGCCTGGGGGTCCTCGTGGACCATCTGGTGCCGGGCACGAAGGAGTGGCGCATCGCACAGCAGGTGACGAGCGAGCACGCCCTGGTCGTCGGTCACCCGTACATCGACATCTGGGAAGCGGTGAAACCGTCGGCCCTGGGCATCGCCGGGTGGCCGAAAGTCCCCCACGGCCAGGACTGGAAGACGGGCGTATGCCGGGGGCTGGGGTGGCCTTCGGAGAACACGGGGGCGGTGTGGCAGGCGATCCTGAAGCGAGTGAACTCCTACAAGGACCTGGAGCCGGAGCTCCTGGGCCGCGTGGAAGAACTGATCGATTTCGTCACGACGTGACCCGGGGCCCCTCAGGGACCGAGGGAACCGCACCCACCCAGGGGCGCGGGGAGCTGCGCGACCAGCCACGACAGACCCGCAGCCGCCCCACAGCCTCTCAGTCCACCAGGTCCCGCACCACCGCGTCGGCCAGCAGCCGCCCCCGCAGCGTCAGGACGGCACGTCCCCTCGCGTACGGCGCCTCCTGGAGCAGCCCCTCCGACAGCGCGCGCCGGGCGGCCGTGAGCCCCCGTTCGCGCAGCAGGTCCAGCGGGACCCCTTCCCGGAGCCGCAGCTCCAGCAGGATCCGTTCGACCCGGCGGTCCTCCTCGGAGAGCAGCTCGCGGCCCGCGCCCGGCGACCTGCCCGCCGCCAGCGCGGCGGCGTACGCCCCTGGATGCTTCACGTTCCACCACCGCACCCCGCCGACGTGCGAGTGCGCTCCGGGCCCCGCGCCCCACCAGTCGGCGCCCCGCCAGTACAGCTCGTTGTGCAGGCAGCGGCCGGCGTCGGAGGTGGCCCAGTTGGAGACCTCGTACCAGTCGTAGCCCGCGGCCGAGAAGGTGTCCTCCGCGATCAGGTAACGGTCCGCGTGCACGTCGTCGTCGGTCATCGGGACCTCGCCCCGGCGGATACGACGGGCCAGCTGCGTGCCTTCCTCGACGATCAGGGCGTAGGCGCTGACGTGGTCCGGTCCGGCGCCGATCGCCGCCTCCAGGGACGCCCGCCAGTCGTCGTCGGACTCGCCCGGGGTGCCGTAGATGAGGTCCAGGTTCACGTGCTCGAAGCCCGCCGCGCGGGCCTCCGCCACGCAGGCCTCGGGGCGGCCGGGGGTGTGGGTGCGGTCGAGCACCTTCAGCACGTGCTGCCGGGCGCTCTGCATGCCGAAGGAGATCCGGTTGAAGCCGCCCTGGCGCAGGGTGGCCAGATACGCCGGGTCCACCGACTCCGGGTTCGCCTCCGTCGTCACCTCCGCGTCCGGCGCGAGACCGAACTCGTCCCGGACCGCGGCCAGCATCCGGACGAGGTCGCCGGCGGCCAGCAGGGTGGGCGTACCGCCGCCGACGAAGACCGTGCGGACCTGGCGGGGGTCGTCGCCGAGGACCTTGCGGGCCAGGCGGATCTCGTCGATCAGGGTGTCCGCGTAGTTGTCACGGGAGGCGAGGACGCCGCCGGTGCCGCGCAGCTCGGTCGCGGTGTAGGTGTTGAAGTCGCAGTAGCCGCAGCGGGTCGCGCAGTACGGAACGTGCAGGTAGAACCCGAGGGGGCGGTCGGCGGCCCCGGCGAGCGCGGACGCGGGGAGCGCACCGTCGTCGGGGACGGGCTCGCCGTCGGGGAGTGCGGAAGGCATGCCGTCCATTGTCCAGGACGGGGCGGGGTGCTCGGCGGGAGCGGCGGGGAGCCGCGCGGCGGCCGTCGGGGCGCGTTCCGCGATCGACGGGGCGGGGTGGTCGGGGGGAGCCGCGCGCCGCCCGTCCGGGCGCGTTCCGCGGTCAACAGGGCGGGGTGCTCGGCCGGAGCCGTGGGGAGCCGCGCGCCGCCCGTCCGGGCGCGTTCCGCGATCGACAGGGCGGGGTGCTCGGCGGGAGCCGTGCGCCGCCCACGCCGGACGCGGTCCGCGATCAGCGGGCTGGTGGCTCCGGCGCGGCCCACGGGGCGGCGGGCCCGGCCCGACCCGCGGAGCGGTGAGCCCGGCGCGGCCCACGGGCCAGTGGGCCCGGCGCGACCCGCGAGCGCGAGACCGGCGCCGTCGCCTGGGCAGGCAGCGCGCGTCAACTGCCCGGGCGCCCGGGGAACCGCGCGACCGGCCGCCGCCACGACGACGCCACCGGCCGACGCGCCCCGCCGCCCGCCGCCCTCGCGCTACGCCTCGCGAGTCCCCGCGTACATCTCCTCGATCAGGTGCTTGTACTCCCGCTCCACCACCGGCCGCTTCAGCTTCAGGCTCGGCGTGATCTCGCCGTGCTCCACGTCGAGGTCCCGCGGCAGCAGGCGGAACTTCTTGATGGTCTGCCAGCGCTGGAGACCCTCGTTGAGCTCCTTGACGTAGCCCTCGATCATCGCGACGGTCTCCGGCGCGGCCACCACCTCGGCGTACGACTTGCCGCCCAGCCCGTTCTCCTCGGCCCAGCCGAGGATCGACACCTCGTCCAGCGCGATGAGCGCCGTGCAGAAGTTCCGGTCGGCGCCGTGCACCAGGATGTTGGACACGTACGGGCACACCGACTTGAACTGGCCCTCGACCTCGGTCGGCGCGATGTACTTGCCGCCGGAGGTCTTGAACAGGTCCTTCTTGCGGTCGGTGATCCGCAGGTAGCCGTCGGGCGACAGCTCGCCGATGTCACCGGTGTGGAACCAGCCGTCGGCCTCCAGCACCTCGGCGGTCTTCTCCGGGAGCCCGTGGTAGCCCTCCATGATGCCGGGGCCGCGCAGCAGGATCTCGCCGTCCTCGGCGATCCGCACCTCGGTGCCGGGCAGCGGCTTGCCGACCGTGCCGGTGCGGTACGCCTCGCCCGGGTTCACGAAGGAGGCCGCGGAGGACTCGGTGAGGCCGTAGCCCTCCAGGATGTGGATGCCGGCGCCGGCGAAGAAGAACCCGATCTCCGGGGCGAGGGCAACGGAGCCGGAGACACAGGCGCGCAGATGGCCGCCGAAGGCCTCGCGGATCTTGGCGTACACCAGCTTGTCGGCGACCGCGTGCTTGGCGGCCAGGCCGAAGGGCGCGCTGGCGGTGCCGGTGCGGCGGAAGTTGTCCTGGGTGACCTTGGCGTACTCGCGGGCGACGTCGGCGGCCCAGCGGAAGATCTTGTACTTGGCGCCGCCGCCCGCGCGGGCCTTGTTGGCGATGCCGTTGTAGACCTTCTCGAAGATGCGGGGGACGGCCGCCATGTACGTCGGCTGGACGACCGGCAGGTTCTCGATGATCTTGTCGACCCGGCCGTCGACGGCGGTGACGTGCCCGACCGCGATCTGGCCGGAGGTGAGCACCTTGCCGAAGACGTGCGCGAGCGGCAGCCACAGGTACTGCACGTCCTCGGCGCCGACCAGGCCGGTCGCGGCGATGGCCTTGGCCATGTAGGCCCAGTTGTCGTGCGGGAGCCGGACGCCCTTGGGGCGGCCCGTCGTACCCGAGGTGTAGATGAGGGTGGCGAGCTGGTCCTTGGTGATCGCGCCGACCCGCTCCTTGATCAGGTCGGGCTCCTTCTCCAGCCGGGCCGCGCCCCGGGCCTCCAGCTCGGCCAGGGAGAGCACCCAGTCGCCGGTCTCCACGCCCTCGGCGTCGATGACCACGACATGGTGCAGGTCGGGCAGCTCACCGCGCTTGTCCCGCGCCTTGGCCAGTTGCTCGGCGTTCTCCGCGAACAGCACCCGGCTGTCGGAGTCGGAGACGATGAACGCGGACTCGTCGGCGTTGGTCTGCGGATACACCGTGGTGGTGGCGGCACCGGCGCACAGGATGCCGAGGTCCGCGAGGATCCACTCGATCCGGGTCGCGGAGGACAGGGCGACCCGCTGCTCGGGCTGCACCCCGAGCTCGATCAGCCCGGCGGCGATGGCGTGGACCCGCTCGGCGGTCTGCCCCCAGCTCAGCGACTTCCACTCGTCGGGACCCTCACCGGAGGCCGGGGGCACCGGGTAGCGGTACGCCTCGGCGTCGGGTGTGGCCGAAACGCGCTCCAGGAAGAGGGTCGCCACGCTCGGCGGACGGTTCTCGATCAGGGTCTGTGTGTCGCTCACGACATCCTCCGGGGCCCGCGACAGTGCGGCGGCTGCTCAGTGCGGCTGGTGTGCTCTCGCGCGTTGTTTAACTCACGAGTAACCATCGAGTGGAGATCAGACTAGAGCGCGACCGCCCCCTATGTAAGGGGCGGCGGGCTGTCACTTCCTACAGTGCGCGACGTTACGCACGCGTAGGGCCCATCGCGCTCGGACGCGACAGGCCCCTGTTCACGCGGAAGTACGCGGTTACTTCTTGCCCTTGCCCGAGCCCGCGTTCTCGTCGCTGCTCAGCACGGCGATGAAGGCCTCCTGCGGAACCTCCACAGAGCCCACCATCTTCATCCGCTTCTTGCCCTCCTTCTGCTTCTCCAGCAGCTTGCGCTTACGGGAGATGTCACCGCCGTAGCACTTGGCGAGGACGTCCTTGCGGATGGCGCGGATGGTCTCGCGGGCGATCACCCGGGAGCCGATGGCGGCCTGGATCGGCACCTCGAAGGCCTGCCGCGGGATGAGCTCCCGCAGCTTGGCGACCAGCCGCACGCCGTACGCGTACGCGGCGTCCTTGTGGGTGATCGCCGAGAAGGCGTCCACCTTGTCGCCGTGCAGCAGGATGTCGACCTTGACCAGGCTGGAGGTCTGCTCGCCGGTGGGCTCGTAGTCCAGGGAGGCGTACCCGCGCGTCTTGGACTTCAGCTGGTCGAAGAAGTCGAAGACGATCTCCGCGAGCGGCAGGGTGTAGCGGATCTCGACTCGGTCCTCGGAGAGGTAGTCCATGCCGAGGAGGGTGCCGCGCCGGGTCTGGCACAGCTCCATGATCGCCCCGATGAACTCGGAGGGAGCGAGGATCGTCGCGCGTACGACGGGCTCGTACACCTCGTTGATCTTGCCCTCGGGGAACTCGCTCGGGTTGGTGACGACGTGCTCGCTGCCGTCCTCCATGACCACCCGGTAGACCACGTTCGGCGCGGTGGCGATCAGGTCGAGCCCGAACTCGCGCTCCAGGCGCTCGCGGATCACGTCCAGGTGGAGCAGCCCGAGGAAGCCGACACGGAAGCCGAAGCCGAGGGCGGCGGAGGTCTCCGGCTCGTAGACCAGCGCGGCGTCGTTGAGCTGAAGCTTGTCGAGGGCCTCGCGCAGCTCCGGGTAGTCCGAGCCGTCCAGCGGGTACAGGCCGGAGAAGACCATCGGCTTCGGGTCCTTGTAGCCGCCGAGGGCCTCCGTGGCGCCCTTGGACTGGCTGGTGACGGTGTCACCGACCTTGGACTGACGGACGTCCTTCACCCCGGTGATGAGGTAGCCCACCTCACCGACGCCGAGGCCGTCGGCCCCGAGCATCTCGGGTGAGTTCGTGCCGATCTCCAGCAGCTCGTGGGTGGCGCCCGTCGACATCATCTTGATCCGCTCACGCTTGTTGAGCTGGCCGTCGATGACACGGACGTAGGTGACCACGCCTCGGTACGAGTCGTACACCGAGTCGAAGATCATGGCGCGGGCGGGCGCGTCCTTGACGCCGACGGGCGGCGGAACCTCGCGGACGACCTTGTCGAGCAGCGCGTCGACACCCACGCCCGTCTTGGCGGAGACCTTCAGCACGTCCTCGGGGTCGCAACCGATGAGGTTGGCGAGCTCCTCGGAGAACTTCTCCGGCTGGGCGGCCGGCAGGTCGATCTTGTTCAGTACGGGGATGATCTTGAGGTCGTTCTCCATCGCCAGGTACAGGTTGGCGAGGGTCTGGGCCTCGATCCCCTGGGCGGCGTCGACGAGGAGGACGGTGCCCTCGCACGCGGCCAGCGACCGCGAGACCTCATAGGTGAAGTCGACGTGCCCGGGGGTGTCGATCATGTTGAGGATGTGCGTGGTGCCGGGGTCCGTGGTGGGAGCCCACGGCAGACGCACCGCCTGGGACTTGATCGTGATGCCACGCTCGCGCTCGATGTCCATACGGTCGAGGTACTGAGCACGCATCTGCCGCTGCTCGACCACACCGGTCAGCTGGAGCATCCGGTCGGCGAGAGTGGACTTGCCGTGGTCGATGTGCGCGATGATGCAGAAGTTGCGGATCAGAGCCGGGTCGGTACGGCTCGGCGCGGGCACATTGTTAGGGGTCGCGGGCACGCAGGGTCCTGATTCTTGAGGTATCCGCAGGGTCAGCAGCGGCTCGGGTCGGATCGATACGTAGGCTCCATGGTCCCACGGCGGGCGACCGGGGACCGTTTTGGGCCGTCGGGCGAGGCCCTGGTAGCCTGGGTGGCTGTGTCTCATGCCCTCTCAGCGCGAGGCACACCCCAAGAAATCACCTGGCATGGGGCCCGTGCGGTCCCGCGCCTGAACCTGAGAAGGCTCATCAGTGGCGAACATCAAGTCCCAGATCAAGCGGATCAAGACCAACGAGAAGGCCCGGCTGCGCAACAAGGCCGTCAAGTCCTCCCTGAAGACCGCGATCCGCAAGGCCCGTGAGGCCGCTGCCGCGGGTGACGTCGAGAAGGCCACCGAGTACCAGCGCGCTGCCGCGCGTCAGCTCGACAAGGCCGTCGCCAAGGGCGTCATCCACAAGAACCAGGCTGCCAACAAGAAGTCGGCGCTCGCTTCCAAGGTCGCGTCCCTCAACGGCTGACACTTGATTTGACGCCGGACGGACCCGAGCGGGCCCTCTCTCTTCCGCTCCCGACCGGCCCACAAGAGCCCGTACGCGGCCTGCGTTCGCCACGCGGGTACGGGCTCGACATCTTGCACCGAGGCCCCGGAGCCCGCCCTTCCCCAGGGCGGAATCCGGGGCCTTCGGCATGGTCGAGGTCCTTGTTCTCAGCCCGTCCGGCGTTTGAGGACGAGGCCCGTCCAGGGCCGACGGGGGTTCGGGGGCGGAGCCCCCAGGACCGGGGTCGAAGGGGCAGCGCCCCTGGGGACGGGAACGGGTAAGGGCGGCGGGGGCGCAAACACCCCACCGCGGACCACCCGCTCTCCTACCCCCTACCCCCGCGACCGCGCCGCCCGGGCGATGGTGACGACCGCCTTCTCCAGCGCGTACTCGGGATCGTCCCCGCCCCCCTTCACCCCCGCGTCCGCCTCGGCCACCGCCCGCAACGCGACGGCGACCCCGTCCGGGGTCCACCCCCGCATCTGCTGCCGCACCCGGTCGATCTTCCACGGCGGCATGCCGAGCTCCCGCGCGAGATCCGCGGGCCGCCCGCCCCGCGCCGACGACAGCTTCCCGATCGCCCGCACCCCCTGCGCCAACGCACTGGTGATCATCACCGGCGCCACCCCGGTGGACAGCGACCACCGCAACGCCTCCAGCGCCTCCGCGGCCCGCCCCTCGACCGCCCGGTCGGCGACGGTGAAGCTCGACGCCTCGGCCCGCCCGGTGTAGTACCGCCCCACGACCTCCTCGTCGATCGTCCCCTCGACATCGGCGACCAGCTGCGACACGGCCGACGCCAGCTCCCGCAGATCGCTGCCGATGGAGTCGACGAGCGCCTGGCACGCCTCGGGCGTGGCCGACCGCCCGGTCGCCCGGAACTCCTGCCGCACGAACGCCAGCCGGTCCGCCGGCTTGGTCATCTTCGGACAGGCGACCTCCCGCGCCCCCGCCTTCCGCGCGGCGTCGAGCAGTCCCTTGCCCTTCACCCCGCCGGCGTGCAGCAGCACGAGGGTGATCTCCTCGGCGGGCGCCGAGAGATACGCCTTCACGTCCTTGACGGTGTCGGCCGACAGATCCTGGGCGTCGCGTACGACCACGACCTTGCGCTCCGCGAAGAGCGAGGGACTGGTCAGCTCGGCGAGCGTGCCAGGCTGCAACTGGTCCGAGGTCAGGTCCCGTACGTCCGTGTCGGCGTCGGCGGCCTTCGCGGCGGCCACCACCTCCCGCACGGCGCGGTCGAGCAGCAGGTCCTCCTGTCCCACGGCGAGCGTCACCGGGGCGAGGAGGTCGTCATTCGCAGTCTTCTTGGCCATCGCGTACAGCATGGCACGCGCCACTGACACGACGACCGGTACGGCCGCACCCCGCCGCCGGCTCGCGGCACCCCCGGCGTTCCCGGCGCCCCCGGCACACCCCCGGCACCCCCGGTCGAGCGTCACGGCTCCTCGCGCCACCCCTCCCACTGCCCGGCGAACTCGTCCAGCTCCCCCGGATCCAGTCGCCCCTCCTCGTCCCGCAGCACGACGAGCCACTGCGCGTCCTCGGCGTCGTCCTCCCCCGCCAGCGCGTCCCGAACGATCTGCGGCTCCTCAGCCACCCCGAACCGCTCCCCGAGCTCCTCCACCACCGCTTCCGCGGCATCCCGGTCGGGCAGCACCAGCACATGTCTCACATCACTCACAGCCCCATTCTCCGGCACGCCACCGCAAGCCGACCTCGCTCACCCCTTCTCGTCGGCCCCCTGGCCCCCGCCGCCGCCCCGCACCACCGGCACCCGTTCCAGTTCGATCCCGAACCGCTCCCGGTACACCCCGAGCACCTCCTCGTCGGTCCCCAACTCCCTTACCTCGCGGGTCCCGTCAGCCGCCGTCGCCGTGAAGGTCCGGCCGCTGAGCGTGATCCGGCCTCCCTCCTCCGTGACCAGCGAGCACACCAGTGAGCGGGTGAAGTGCGAGGCCGGCGAGGTGGTGTGCCACCAGGCGCCGGCCACGAAGTCGCCGAGCACCCGGGGCCGCGCCTCCAGCCGGTACTGGGGCCGGCCGTCCCTGAGGACGTCCAGGTCGGCCGCCTCCGCCACCGTGTGCCCACCCCGTACCCCGGCCGCGTCCGCCCCGGCCTCGACGATCCGGAACGTGCCGCCGGGATCCACCTGCTCGCCCCGCGCCCCGATGGCCAGGGGATGGTGACTGTGCGCCCCGAAGCCGACGTCGGCCAGCCAGTCGCCGCCGTCCACCGTCCGCACCCGCAACGCGAGATGGTCGTACGGGACGCCGAGCCGCCCCTCCTCCCCGTACACCCGGGCCGCGAGCAGCGTCACCTCGAAGCCCAGCGCCGCGAGCAGCGCCCCGAAGAAGCCGTTGAGTTCGTAGCAGAAGCCGCCCCTTCGCGCCCCCACCACCTTGTCCAGCAACCGCTTCTCCTCCAGCACGATCTCCTCACCGAGATGGACCGACAGGTTCTCGAAGGGGACGGTCCGCAGGTGGCGCAGGTGCAGTTCACGCAGGACGTCCACGGTGGGCCACGCCGGGTACTCGGCACCGAGGCGGCGGAGACAGGCATCAACCTGTGCGGAATTCATGCCGTCAGTCTCCTGCCACCCGCAACCCCGGGCCCGTCCCCACCACCGCCAGCGCGCCGTCCTCGTCCGTCCGCAGCACCCTCGCGCCCAGCGCCCGCAGCGCCGCGACCGTGCCGGGCGCCGGGTGCCCGTAGGTGTTGTCCCGGCCCACCGAGATCAACGCCAGCCGCGGCGCCACCCGCCGTATGAGTTCCGGGTCCTGGTACGCCGAGCCGTGGTGGGCGACCTTGAGCACATCCACGCCGCCCAGCAGCGCACCCGCCGGCGATCTCGACAGCGCCCGCTGCGCCGGGGGTTCGAGATCTCCGAGCAGCAGCAACCGCAGCCCGCCCGACCGCACCAGCAGGGTGACGCTCGCGTCGTTCGGGCCTTCGGGCTCCGGCCCCGATACGGGGAGGGCCCCGCTCCGGCTCGGCTGCTGCTGCTGCTGCTGCAATGACGGTGGCGGTGGCGGTGGCGGTGGCCACACCACCTCCCAGGACAGCGGCCCGGTACGCCTCCTCTCCCCCGCCACGGCACGGGTGACCGGAACCCGATGCCGCGCCGCCTGCCGCCGTACGAACTCCACCTGGTCCGCCGGTTCCTCGAACCCGGTCGTCTCGATCTCCGCCACGCTCCGCCCGCGCAGCACCCCGGGCAGGCCCGCCACGTGGTCGGCGTGGAAGTGGGTGAGGACGACCAGCGGAACCCTGGTGACGCCCAGGGTGCGCAGGCACCGGTCGACGAGCGTCGGATCGGGCCCCGCGTCCACCACCACGCCGGTGCCGTCGCCCGCCGCGAGCACGGTCGCGTCGCCCTGTCCCACGTCGCACATCGCGAACCGCCAACCGGGGGGCGGCCATCCCGTGAGCACCCTGGCCAGGGGCGGTGGCTGCACCACCACCAGCAGGA
Source organism: Streptomyces sp. NPDC020489 (assembly GCF_044386545.1). NCBI lineage: Bacteria > Bacillati > Actinomycetota > Actinomycetes > Kitasatosporales > Streptomycetaceae > Streptomyces > Streptomyces sp. NPDC020489. Next base: position 154,372 of record NZ_JBIRUZ010000001.1, on the reverse strand, counting down.
GCAGCGCCCCGCAGACCCCGCACCACCAGGGGTGCCGCAGCAGGCGCCGCCCGGCCGCCACCACGACCACCGTCGTCAGGGCGAGCAGTGCCGCCCCGGTCCAGCTGCCGGGCCAGTCCACCCCGGCGCCGGGCAGCGCGGCCCCGGTACGGGCGACGTCCGCGATCCATCCCGCGGGCCAACTCGCGCACCACGCGAGCGACTTGGCAACCGGCATCGCCAGGGGCGCCGTCGCCAGCGCGGCGAACCCCAGCACGGTGGCCGGCGCCACCGCGAACTCCACCAGCAGATTGCACGGCACCGCCACCAGGCTCACCCGCGCCGACAGCACCGCGACGACCGGCGCGCACAGGGCCTGCGCGGCACCCGCGGCGGCCAACGCCTCGGCCAGCCGCGGTGGCACCCCGCGCCGTCGCAGGGCCGCGCTCCAGCGGGGTGCCAGCGTGAGCAGCGCCCCGGTGGCCAGGACGGACAACAGGAAGCCGTAACTCCGGGCGAGCCAGGGGTCGTAGAGCACCAGCAGCAGGACGGCCGTCGCCAGCGCCGGGATCAGGGATCTGCGGCGCCCGGTCGCCAGGGCGAGCAGGACGACCGTGCCACAGGCCGCGGCCCGCAGCACGCTCGGGTCCGGCCGGCACACGACGACGAAGGCGAGGGTGAGCGCACCGCCGAGCAGCGCCGTCGTGCGCAGAGGGATGCCGAGCCTGGGCGCCAGCCCTCTTCGCTCGACGCGCTGAGCCAGTCCGGGCGGCCCGATGAGCAGGGCCAAGATGATCGTGAGGTTGCTCCCGGACACGGCGAGCGTGTGCGCGAGGTCGGTCTCCTTGAACGCCTCGTCCAACTCCTCGGTGATCCGCGAGGTGTCCCCGACGACCAGTCCCGGCAGCAACGCCCGCGCGTCGCCCGGGAGTTCGTCGGTGGCCTCCCGCAGTCCGGCCCGCAGCCGTCCGGCGAACCGCTGTGCCCCCGAGGGCCCCGCGACGATCTCCGGCGCCCCCTTCCCCCGCACCCGCACCACGGCCGCGATCCGGTCCCCGCCCACCATCGCCGGCGCCAACCGCGCGCTCACCCGAACCCGCGTGGAGGGCAACAGCCGCAGCCAGGACGACGAGGTGGACCCACCCGCAGCGAATTTCCCCCCGGTCCCCTCCCCGGCGCCCTCGCCGCCCCTCCCCTCGATTGCGCCCCCGGCATTCGCCGCCGCCCCCTCGCCTACACCGCGCCCGGGCCCCTCTTCGGCGCGCGTTCCCCTCCCTGCCCCGGCATCCACCCCGGCCCCCGCATCCACCATCACCAGCACGGGCGCCCGCGTGTCCACCGACGTCCCGTCAGCCTTCCGGACCCGCCGCACCTCCCCCTTGATCAGCACGGAGACCGGGGCCGGCCGGTCCCCCGTCACGCGTGGGCGGGTCAGCCGGGGGTCGGAGGTGACCTCGATCTCGGCGGTCACCGTCGCGTACGCGCGCGCCAACCCCGGTACCGGCCCGCGTCGCAGATCCGCTCCGTGCAACCCGGCCGAGGCGGCGGCCGCGGCGACACAGAGCAGCACGGCGGCCACCGCGACCCGCGGCCCCGCACCGCGCCGCGTCACCAGCAGCCCGACGGCCACCACCAGGCACGCGACGACGACACCGGCGGTCCACTCGGGCGCCGCGTCCAGCGTCAGCGCCGCCGTGGCCCAGGCGGCGAGCGCGGGCGGGACCAGCCGTAGGTCGGTGGGCCCTTCCTGACGAGGGTGGGCCGCGCCGAGCCGGCTGCCGGAGGCGGCGTGCACGGCTCCGCGGGGCCGGGACACCCCCGGACCAACCTCGGGTACGTCGCTCATGGCCGTACGAGATTCCGCAGGTCGGCGAAGCGGCGTTCGCCGATGCCGTTGACCTCGCGCAGTTCGTCCACCGAGCGGAAACCGCCGTGCTGGGTGCGGTAGTCGACGATGTGCTGGGCGAGGACCGGACCGACCCCCGGCAGCGTGTCCAACTGGTCCACGGTGGCCGTGTTGAGGGAGACCGGCGCCACGGGCCCCGCCCCCGGCACCGCACCTGCCGGACCGCTGGCCGCCGTACCGCCCGAGCCGGCGCCGACACCGGGCGCTGCCGCGGGAGCACCGACGACGACCTGCTCACCGTCCACGAGGAAGCGGGCACGGTTGAGCCCCGCGGTGTCCGCACCCGGCCGCACCCCACCGGCCGCCCGGAGCGCGTCGGCGACCCGCGAGCCCATGGGGAGGCGATGGACGCCGGGTTCGCGGACCTTCCCGCTGACGTCCACCACGATCTCGGCCGAGGGCGTGCCCGCGGTGCTCGGCGCACCCGGCCCGGGCCCGGCCTCGGCCTCGGCACCCCGCTCCGCGTAGGGCGCCGCGACCACCTCGGGCGCCCGCACGGACTGCGCCCGCCCGGTCCAGAAGTGCTGCACGGCGAAACCGGCGGCCACGACGAGCAGCACCGCCAGCGCGACCACGCTCCGCCGCTCCAGCCCACACCTTGTCTGCACCCACACCGGCAGCCGCTCCCGCAGAGCCATCCCGGCCCGCACGCGCCACTCCCCGGCCCCTACCCCGGCGTCAGCTACAGCCGGTGCGCCGGAATGGCCGTCGGCCCAGACCTCCCGCACACCGTCGGCATCCGTCCCGGCCCGCGCACCCTCGGCATCCACCCCGGCCCGCACACTCTCGGCATCCACCCCGACCCGCGCGCCCACCAACGCCCCGGCCCCCGCGTCAACCACCCCGACACAGCCATCCGGCGCCCGCACACCGCCCGCACCGGAACCTGACTCCACGGCGGAGTCCACACCCGCGTCCGGGCCCACCCCCGAGCCCGCGCCCCCGCCCCTCTCCCCCGCACAATCCCCGAACATGGCCTCGGCCCGCCGCCGAAGCTCCTCCGCCGACGCATGCCGATGCCGCACCCGTGACCGGCGCCGGTGGCGGGCGCGGACGTCGGAGGCGGGACCACGGCCCGGCCCACTGGTCAAAGTCGCTGTACGTGAACGTGATCGAAGTGCCATGCGACGAGGATCGGCCACCCCGCGCCCACGCGATGATCTTGCTCAATTCCCGGGGACGACAGCCCACTTGTGGACAACTCGGCCACTCACACGAGTGAAGCCACGACCAGTGCCACCGCGACCACTCCCACCGCGCCCTCTCAGCGCGGCGACACAACCGTCCCCAACAGCCCCGGCCCCGTGTGCGCCCCGATCACCGCACCGACCTCGCTCACATGCAGATCCACCAGCCCCGGCACCCGGACCCGCAGCCGCTCCGCGAGGGCCGCGGCCCGGTCGGGAGCGGCGAGATGGTGGACGGCGATGTCGACCGGGGCGCTGCCCGCCCGGTCGGCCACGATCTCCTCGAGGCGGGCGATGGCCTTGGACGCCGTGCGCACCTTCTCCAGGGGCACGATCCGGCCGCCCTCCAGCTGGAGCAGCGGCTTGACCGCCAGTGCCGAGCCGAGCAGGGCCTGTGCGGCACCGATCCGGCCGCCGCGGCGCAGATAGTCGAGGGTGTCGACGTAGAAGTAGGCGGCGGTCCCCGCGGCCCGCTTCTCCGCCGCGGTGACCGCCTCGTCCACCGTGCCGCCGGACTCCGCGACCTCCGCCGCCGACAGCGCGCAGAAGCCGAGCGCCATCGCGATCATCCCGGTGTCCACGACCCGCACCGGCACCGGCGCCTCACGCGCCGCGAGGACCGCCGCGTCGTAGGTGCCGGAGAGCTCGGCGGACAGATGCAGCGAGACGATGCCGGTGACGCCGGTCTCGGCGATCTCGCGGTAGGTCTCGGCGAACTGCTGGGGGCTGGGGCGGGAAGTGGTGACGGAGCGCCGCTTCTGGAGCGCCTGGGCCAGGGAACGGGTCGAGATCTCGGTGCCCTCTTCGAGTGCCTGGTCGCCGAGGACCACGGTCAGGGGCACCGCGGTGATGCCGTGGCGCTCCATCGTCCGCTGCGGCAGGTAGGCCGTTGAATCGGTGACGATCGCGACATGGCGGGACATGAGCTGGAGGTTACCTGCCGTAGCGGGGGCGCGGCAGCCCGACCCCTGTCACCTGGAACAGCCTTGACCGGATCAAGTCGTGCTCTCGGGACGGGGCTTCTTCTGCCAGGGGTAGGCGGGCCGCTGTCCCGGCGGGGTGATGGCGGGCCGGGTCGGTTCCTCGGCGGTGGACGACCTCGGGGCTTGCGGCCAGGTCTGCTGACCGCTCGCGTCGTCGGCGACCGTCGGTGCCTCCGGCCACGGCGCCGCCGCCTGGGCGGCCGGTCCGGGCGACCCCGCCGGTCCGTTCGACGCGGTCGGCTCCGTCGTCCAGTGCCGCAGGGCGCCGGCCTCCATGTCGATCTGGGTGCTCAGCGAGTCCAGATCGTCGTCGGCGAAGCGGCGGGCGCGGTCCCGGGCCGCCCAGCGCAGGGAGTCCGCGGAGTGGGTGATCTGCTCGGTGCGCTCACGCAGTCCGGGCAGCCGCTCGGCGAGGGTGGTCCGGTCCGGCTCGGACTCCAGCCGCCTGAGTTCCCCGTCCAGTTCATGGCCGTGCGCGCTGAGCCGCTGGAAGAGGGCGAGGGACTCCTTGAGGGACTCGTCCTCGGCCACGCCCGCGTGCAGCGCGTCCTGGGTGGCGCGCATGGAGGTGCGCAGCTTCAGCCGGAGTTGGGCCAGTTCGCCGCCCGGGCCCGGCTGGGCGAAGGACTTGGCGCGCAGGGTGTGGTCCTCGACCGTGCGGCGGGCCTGGGTGAGGGTGCGGTCCACGCCCCGCTTGGCGGCGCCGACCGCTTTCACCGTGGCGTAGGCGCCGAGCACGAGGAAGAGCACGAAAAGCAGCGCGACCACCGTCATCCATGCCTCCACAACGCTCCTCCTCGGACCGGGCGCGAGATTCCGCGCCGCTCTCCCACCGTAAACGCTACGGGCAGGCCCGGAGTTCCAGGAGAACCCCGACCCTGCCCGCACCCAACCCTTAGGGGACCACCACCGGCAGCCGACACCCGTCACGCGTCACACCGTCACGCGTCACGACCCTCGCGCGTCACACCGTCACGCGTCACGACCCTCGCGCGTCCGCGCCACACCCGCGTAGGTCACCCACCCCCGAGCGCCACGCGCCCGCGCACCACGCGCCCGTGCGCAACGCACCCGCGCAGGTCACACACCCCCGCGCACCACGCGCCCGCGCACCACGCACCCGCCCGTCACGCCGGAACGATGTTCACCAGCTTCGGCGCCCGCACGATCACCTTGCGGATGTCCGCGCCGTCCAGCGCCGCCACGACCTTGTCGTCGGCCAGCGCGACCTTCTCCAGCTCCTCGTCGGAGATGGCGGGCGAGACCTCCAGTCGGGCCTTGACCTTGCCCTTGATCTGCACGACGCAGGTCACGGTCTCGTCGACGACGTACGCCGGGTCGGCGACTGGGAAGTCCTGGTGGACGACCGACTCCGCGTGCCCCAGCCTGCGCCACAGCTCCTCGGCGATGTGCGGGGCCAGCGGGGCGACCAGCAGGACCAGGGCCTCGGCGACGGGGCGCGGGACCGCGCCGCCCGCCTTGGTCAGGTGGTTGTTCAGCTCGGTGACCTTGGCGATGGCGGTGTTGAACCGCATGCCCTCCAGGTCCTGGCGCACCCCGTCGATCGCCTTGTGCAGGGCGCGCAGCGTGTCCTCGTCGGCCTCGGTGTCGACGACCGTGACCTGGCCGGTGGCCTCGTCGACGATGTTGCGCCACAGCCGCTGCAGCAGGCGGTACTGGCCGACCACCGCGCGCGTGTCCCACGGCCGGGAGACGTCCAGCGGACCCATGGCCATCTCGTACAGGCGCAGGGTGTCTGCGCCGTACTCCTCGCAGATGGACTCCGGGGTGACCGCGTTCTTCAGGGACTTGCCCATCTTGCCCAGCAGCCTGGACACCTTCTCGCCCTGGTAGTAGAAGGCGCCGTCGCGCTCCTCGACCTGCTCGGCCGGTACCGGGAAGCCACGGCTGTCGCGGTAGACGAAGGCCTGGATCATGCCCTGGTTGAACAGCTTGTGGAACGGCTCCGCGGAGGAGACGTGCCCCAGGTCGAACAGCACCTTGGACCAGAAGCGGGCGTACAGCAGGTGCAGCACCGCGTGCTCGGCGCCGCCGACGTACAGGTCGACACCGCCGTGCGGCTGGCCCTCGCGCGGGCCCATCCAGTACTGCTCGATCTCGGGGTCGACCAGCTTCTCGCTGTTGTGCGGGTCCAGGTAGCGCAGTTCGTACCAGCAGGAACCGGCCCAGTTGGGCATGGTGTTGGTCTCACGCCGGTACTTCTTCGGCCCGTCGCCCAGGTCCAGGGTGACGTTGACCCAGTCCTCGTTGCGGGAGAGCGGGGTCTCCGGGGAGGTGTCCGCGTCGTCCGGGTCGAAGGTGCGGGGCGAGTAGTCCTCGACCTCGGGCAGCTCCAGCGGCAGCATCGACTCGGGCAGCGGGTGGGCGATGCCGTCCTCGTCGTAGACGATCGGGAAGGGCTCGCCCCAGTAGCGCTGCCGGCTGAACAGCCAGTCGCGCAGCCGGAAGTTGACGGTGCCCTCGCCGATGCCGGTCCGCTCCAGCCACTCGGTGATGCGCGCCTTGGCCTCGGCGACGCCCAGGCCGTCCAGCGAGACGCCCTCCCGCGCGGAGTTGACGATCGTGGCGTCGTAGGAGACGAAGGCGTCGTCCCACGTGGCGGTGTCCGTGCCGCGGCCGTCGGTCGGCTCGACGACGCAGTGGATCGGCAGCTCGAAGGCGCGCGCGAACGCGAAGTCGCGGGTGTCGTGGGCCGGGACGGCCATGATCGCGCCGGTGCCGTAGCCCATCAGGACGTAGTCGGCGATGAAGACGGGGATCTGAGCGCCGTTGACCGGGTTGGTGGCGTACGAGCCGATGAAGACGCCGGTCTTGTCCTTGGCGTCGGCCTGGCGCTCGACGTCGGACTTGGCGGCGGCCTGCGCGCGGTACGCGGCGACGGCCTCGGTGGGGGTCGCGTGAGCGCCGGTCCACACGTCGTGGGTGCCCTCGGGCCAGGCGGCCGGCGTGAGCTTGTCGACCAGCGGGTGCTCGGGCGCCAGCACCATGTACGTCGCGCCGAACAGGGTGTCGGGGCGGGTGGTGAAGACGGTGATGTGCTCGCCGTCGACGGGGAAGTCGACGCGGGCGCCCTCGGAGCGGCCGATCCAGTTGCGCTGCTGCAGCTTGATGGCCTCGGGCCAGTCCAGCGCGTCCAGGTCGTCCAGCAGCCGGTCGGCGTAGGCGGTGATCCGCATGTTCCACTGGCGCAGCTTGGCCTTGAAGACGGGGAAGTTGCCGCGCTCGGAGCGGCCGTCGGCGGTGACCTCCTCGTTGGCCAGCACGGTGCCCAGGCCGGGGCACCAGTTGACCGGCGCGTCGGAGGCGTAGGCCAGGCGGTACTCACCCAGCAGGTCGGCACGCTCGCCGGCGCTCAGCTCGGCCCAGGAGCGCCCGCCGGGCACCGCACGTTCACCGCTCTCGAACTGGGCGACCAGGTCCGCGATCGGACGGGCGCGGCGAGCCTCGTCGTCGTACCAGGAGTTGAAGATCTGCAGGAAGATCCACTGGGTCCACTTGTAGTACTCCGGGTCGATCGTGGCGAACGACCGGCGCTTGTCGTGGCCCAGGCCCAGCCGGCGCAGCTGGGACTTCATGTTGTTGATGGCGGCCTCGGTGGTGACCCGGGGGTGCTCGCCGGTCTGCACGGCGTGCTGCTCGGCGGGCAGGCCGAAGGCGTCGAAGCCCAGGGTGTGCAGGACGTTGTGGCCGGTCATGCGCTGGAACCGGGCGAAGACGTCGGTCGCGATGTACCCCAGCGGGTGCCCGACGTGCAGGCCCGCACCGGAGGGGTACGGGAACATGTCCATGATGAACTTCTTGGGCTTGGCGACCAGCTCCGCGTCGCCCGCCAGGTCACCCTTGGGGTTCGGTGCGGCGTACGTACCCTCGGCGTCCCAGAAGTCCTGCCAGCGCGCCTCGATCTCGGCCGCGACGGCGGCCGTGTAGCGGTGCGGCGCGGCCACCTCGGCAGCAGCGGCGGGGTTCGTCTCGCTCATGATCCTCAAGCTCCATCGATCGTCTCTGCCGGCGGCTGTCTCGTGGGGAAACGAAAAATCCCCTCGCACAGGAGGGGACGCCGCGCCGATGCCGACCGGGCCGTTACCGGCGGTCGGGACTGATCAGCGCGGCTCGCTAAGCAGAAGGCGTACGGCACGCATGGCGTCAGGGTACCGCAGCCATTGAGCAAGCCGCGACGCGCTTACGTATGCCCTCTTGGCACCGGGTGCCGTTCGCTCAGATCCCGCAGAGCACTCCAACATCACCCGACAACAACTGAACAACAGTCAAAGGTTACTTCGCGTAACAACCGCTAAGGGACATCACAACGACCCCATTGTCCTTTGATAACAACGCAATAACTCAAACCTCGTACCCATCGGTATGGCTCGACTTAGAGTGCGGCAGCGGGACCGCTTTCCCGAACTGCTCGGAGTTGCCCCCATGAACCCTCGTCGTAACAACAGCTCACTGCCCAAGGCCGGTCGATCGGTCTACGGGATGGTGTCGGCTGTCGTCCTGCTCTTCATACCCGTGTTCGTGCTGGTCGGAGGTGAGAGGGTCCGAGACTTCCTCAATTTCGGCGCGGGCGTGCTGTCCCTCGTCTCGCTCACCTGCTCGGTGATCTGGGGCCTGGTCGCCCAGGACCGGATCTTCCTCAACCCGCAGCAGCGGATCATCGGCCAGGCCGTGCACCGGACCACGGCGGTCGGCTCGATCGCCTTCCTGCTGCTGCACATCACCACCAAGGTCGTCCTCGACCACACCACGCTGATCTCCGCGATCATCCCGTTCTCACTCGGCGTCACGGGAAGCGCCGGCCTGATCGGGCTCGGCTCGCTGGCCGGCCTGCTGATGATCTTCGTGGGCATCACCGGCGCCCTGCGCAGCCAGTTCGCCTCCCCGGCCCCGGTCGCCGCCCGCTGGCGCGCCATGCACATGCTGGCCTACCCGGCCTGGTGCTTCGCCCTGCTCCACGGCCTGTACTCGGGCCGCGAGGCCAAGCCGGTCTTCGTGATCCTCTACGGCCTGTCGCTCGCCGGCGTCATGGCCGCCCTGGCCCTGCGCGCCGCCCCCCGCCCGGTCAAGCGCAAGGTCGCCGACCGCATCCAGGCGATCCTCGGCACCCCGGACAACCGGGGCCGCGAGGAGCTGGACGCCAGCCGCGCCAGGAACGCCGAGACCTCCTCACTGCCGGGCTACGAGGGCACGCGCGCCACGCGGTCCCCCTCGTCCGCCGCGTTCGAGACCCCCGCACCCCCCGCCGCGGAGCCCGCCAACGGCTTCGCGGCCGCCTACCGTGCCGTCACGCCCACCCCCCGCATCCCCCAGCAGCCCTCCTACGGCGCCGACCAGACCGCCCGCATGGACCTGCCGACGGACCTGCAGGCCACGGAGGCGATCCCGCGCTACGACACCGGCGGCAGCACCTCCGGCAGCTGGCCGGTCCCGCTGCCCCCGCCGGTCGGCGAGGCGCCCCCCTCGGCCTACGACCCGCTCCAGGACACCGGCTACACCATCCCGACCTACCGCGATCCGGGCACCGGTGGATACGGCACGAGTGACATGTACGACACCGGTGAGACAAACACCATGTCCGGCGCGTACTACTCGAACGACACGTACAACAGCGGTCCCGCCACTGATCCAAGGCCCGGGGAGTCGTACGACTTCGACACACCGGGCCCGGGCGAACCTTGGAACATGCCTTCCGGAGGCTATAGGTGAACGAGGCCCTGCCCGACGTCCCAGAAGTCCGCGTGGTCGGACTTCCTCAGCTCACGTCGGGCTTCGACCTTGTCGAAAGACTTGATCTGCCCATGCACCTGAAGGTGCACGGGCCGCTGGAACCCCTGGGCGGCGAACAACTCGCGAAGCTCTCCGAGAACATCAACCTGAAGGGCCGCGGCGGCGCGGGCTTCCCCTTCCACAAGAAGCTGCGCTCGGTCGCCGAGGCGGCGATCAAGCGCGGGGTGCGCCCGGTCGTCGTCGTGAACGGCAGCGAGGACGAACCGGCCTGCCGCAAGGACACGGTGCTCATCAACCGCGCCCCGCACCTGATCCTGGACGGCGCCCTGCTGGTCGCCGAGGCCCTCGGCGCCCGCACGCTCGTGGTGGGGGTCACCCGGGAGTCCACCCAGCGCTCCATGGAGGCCGCCCTCGCCGAACGCGGCCTCAGCAACGGCCGCAGGTCGGCCCTGCGCGCCCGCGTGCAGCGCAACCCCGTCCGGATGGTCACCGGGGCGGCGGCCTCGCTGGTCCGCTCCATCGACGGCGGCCCCGCGATCCCGCCCGGCCGCAAGGTCAGCGCCTCCCAGAACGGCGTCGGCGGCGCCCCGACCCTCCTGTCGAACGCCGAGACCTTCGCCCAACTCGCCATCGCCGCCCGCATCGGCCCCGAGCGCTACGGCAACACCGGCCTCTACGACGAGCCGGGCACCGTCATGCTCACCGTCTCCGGCGCCGTCGCCCGCCCCATGGTGATCGAGGTCCCCACGGGCGTGCCGCTGCGCTACGTCCTCCAGCTCGCGGGCGCCCCACCGGTCCCCCAAGGCGTGCTGACCGGCGGCTACCACGGCAAGTGGATCGACGCGGCGACCGTCAACGAGGCGATCGTCTCCCGCAACTCCCTGGACGCCGTGGGCGGTTCGCTCGGCGCCGGCGCCATCCTGCCGATCAGCCAGGAGACCTGCCCGCTGGGCGAGTCGCTGATGGTGGCGAAGTGGCTGGCCGAGGAGAGCGCCGGCCAGTGCGGCCCCTGCTACCTCGGTCTGCCGGCCGCCGCGCGCGGCCTGGAGGACATCCTGAACGGCGGCGGCCCGGCCGCCCTGGAGGCGCTCAAGCAGGTCGCCAAGAACGTCAAGCGGCGCGGCGCGTGCTCGCACCCGGACGGCTCCGCGATGTTCCTGGAGTCGACCATCAAGGCCTTCACCGACGACCTCGCCGCGCATGTCCTCGGCAACGGCTGCGGACGGCCCGTGGAGGGCGTCCTGCCGCTCTTCGAGGGCGGCCAGACCCCCTCGGGCCTCCCGGGCGGCACCGAGTCCGAGGAGAACGGCCCGAGCCGCCAGAAGATCTACGTCGACTGGACGCTCTGCCGGGGCCACGGTCTGTGCGCCGACATCCTCCCGGAGGTCTTCGAGCTCGGCGCCGACGGCTTCCCCACCGTCGCCCAGGCCCAAGTCCCGCGCTACGCCGAGGCGAAGGCGCTGCGCGCGGTCCGCCGCTGCCCCGCCCTCGCCCTGCGCCTGGAGGAGTCGGCCCCGCGTGACAACGGCACCGCCCGCAACCTCCCGGTGCTCTCCCAGGGCCGCGGCCGCCGCGCTCTGGGCCGCTGAGCCGACAGCACGAAGGGGCCGCCCGTCTCCGGGCGGCCCCTTCGGCGTCACGACCCCGGATCGACCACCGGATCGACCGCCGTCTCAACTGCCCCTGGAAACACAAGAATCCCGCCGGATCGTGATGATCTGGCGGGATCTTTCCGTGGAGCTAAGGAGAATTGAACTCCTGACCTCCTGCATGCCATGCAGGCGCTCTACCAACTGAGCTATAGCCCCTTGCGGTGTCCTCCGGGCTTCCCCGGCGGCGACGCCAACATTACACGGTCACCCGGGTGGAACACCAAATCGTTTCGGAGGCCCGCCACCGACGGGCCTCACGCGGTGACGAACGAGTAGAACCTCTTGAGCGTGCAGTGCTCCTCGAGCAGCCGGCCGTAGATCGGCTCGCCCTCGAGCTCGCGGTACGTCTCGATCGGGTCGCCTTTTATGATCAGCGCCCGCGCGCATTCCTCGCACCAGTACTGGTAGTCGGGATTGACCGGCTCCATGTCCCGCACGATCGGCGTCCCGCTGCCGCACCAGTCGCACTTTCGCCTGTGCGCACCCATCGATCAGCTCCAGCTGTGGCCGCAGGCCGTGCACACGTAGGAAACCCCTCCATTGTCACCGAGGACTTGGGCAACGTGCAGGGAACCGCAGGAAGGGCAGGTGAGCCGGGTGACCGTGTCCCGTGTCGACGCTGCTTCAAGGAGGTGGCCGACCTCCTTGAGGATGCTCGCAGGCATCACTGCTCCCTCCCGTCGGGCCGCGCCCCCTTCCGGCCGTTTGATTCTGCCACGGCCGGACCAATACGGTCAGCGACGCCTCAGTACCAGTCCGGACACGGCACCCACCGCGGGCCGTGCCGGACAGCGCGAACAGCCACGCCAAGGCGCCTCCGTAGAGGTATACGCCTCCGGGGCCCAAGTGACTCAAGCCGGATGCGACCGGATGCGGATCGGTCCGATACGACAAGATCCCGCCCCCTGAGGGGGACGGGATCTTGAGATGTGGAGCTAAGGAGAATTGAACTCCTGACCTCCTGCATGCCATGCAGGCGCTCTACCAACTGAGCTATAGCCCCTTGCTTTGTTCGTTCCGCTCCGCGGGGCGAACAAGAAGAACTTTAGCCTGCGACCTGCCAGAAAGTGAAATCCGCTCAGTCGTCGTCCCCGAGCACCGGCTCGGGCAGCGTGCCGGCGTTGTGCTCCAGCAACCGCCAGCCGCGAGCGCCCTCACCGAGGACGGACCAGCAGCAGTTGGAGAGCCCGCCGAGGCTCTCCCAGTGCCGCGACTCCAGGCCGAGGAGCCGGCCGATGGTGGTGCGGATCGTGCCGCCGTGGCTGACGACGACGAGGGTGCCGTCGTCGGGGAGCTTGTCGGCGTGCCGGAGCACCACGGGGGCGGCGCGGTCGGCCACCTCGGTCTCCAGCTCGCCGCCGCCGCGGCGGATCGGCTCGCCGCGCTTCCACGCGGCGTACTCCTCGCCGTGCGAGGCGATGATCTCGTCGTGGGTCAGCCCCTGCCAGACGCCCGCGTAGGTCTCCCGCAGGCCCTCGTCGTGGCTGACCTCGAGACCGGTGAGGGCGGCGAGCTCGGCGGCGGTGTGCGCGGCCCGCTTCAGGTCCGAGGCGACGATCGCGTCGGGCCCCAGGGAGGCGAGCAGCCGGGCGGCGCGGCGGGCCTGGGACCGGCCCGTCTCGGTCAGCTCGACGTCCGTGGTGCCCTGGAAGCGGCGCTCCACGTTCCAGGCGGTCTGGCCGTGCCGCCACAGGATGACGCGGCGGCCCCGGCCGGACCGGCCGCCCGTCACCTCACCGGTGGCGCTCACCGCCAGTCCTCACCGAGGTCGGCCGCCTCCTCGGCGGCCTTGAGCTTGGCGTGCTCCTCGCCCTTGCCGCGGGTGGCCTTGGCGTCCTCGGGCAGCTCCAGCTCGGGGCAGTCCTTCCAGAGCCGCTCCAGGGCGTAGAAGACGCGCTCCTCGCTGTGCTGGACGTGCACGACGATGTCGACGTAGTCGAGCAGGACCCAGCGGGCCTCGCGGTCGCCCTCGCGGCGCACCGGCTTGGCGCCGAGCTCCTTGTTCAGTCGCTCCTCGATCTCGTCGACGATCGACTTGACCTGGCGGTCGTTGGGCGCGGAGGCCAGCAGGAAGGCGTCCGTGATCGACAGCACGTCGCTGACGTCGTAGGCGATGATGTCGTGCGCGAGCTTGTCGGCGGCCGCCTGGGCGGCGGTGTGGATGAGCTCGATGGAGCGGTCAGTGGCGGTCACTACACGGCTTTCGGTCGGTGATGGCTGGACCTCAAGGGTCTCACGGACCGCAGAGGGTCCCCGTCCGTCGGGTGATCATGACGTCGAGGGCGCGTAGTCCTGGCCGAGGACCACGGAGACGTTGGCGTTCGAGGAGACCTTGCCCTTGGTGACGGCACCGGTGGGCAGGCCCAGGGTCTTGGCGACCTCGGTGGCGTTGTCCTTGTCGGCCGCGTCGGCGTAGACCACCTCGGAGGCGCTCTGCGCGGCGGACGCGGTGCCGGCCTCCAGGAAGGTGAAACCGCCGTTGAGGAGCACGATGCGGGCCTTCTCGGTGTTGCCCTTGACGCCGCTGGCGTTCTGCACGGACACCCGGACCGCGGCGTCCTGGTCGGGGCTCTTGGCGGTGCCGCCGAGGACGTCCTTGACCACGCTGTCGCTGGCCTGGGCGCTCAGGGCGCCGTCGGTCTGGACGGGCAGCAGGGCGGTCTTGTAGTCGCCGCCCTTGGCGAGGTCGGCGAGCTTGGCGAGGAAGGTGCCGAGGTCCTTGTCGGTGAGCGAGGGGTCGAGGATCTGCGCCAGCGTCTGGACGGTGACCGTGGCGCCCTGGGCGTCGGAGGACATCTTGCGCAGCACGCCCTGCATGACCTGTCCGAACCGCTCCAGCTGGGCGTTCTGGGCCTCGCCGGAGCCGCGGTAGGTGGCGTAGGCGACGGCCATCTTGCCGCTGAGGGTCTGGTTCGCGCCCTTGTTCACCAGGGGTGCGGTCCCCTTCTTCTTGGCGTCCGGGTCGGGCACGTCGGCGTTGGTGTCGACCTCGATGGTGCCGATGATGTCGACGAGGTTCTGGAGGTAGGGGGTGTCCAGCCGCCAGGTGCCCTGGATCTGGGTGCCCAGAACCGTGTCGATGGCCTCGCGGGTGCCGGAGGAGCCGTCGTCCTCGACGGACTTGGCGAGTGTGGTCGTGGTGCCGTCGTCGTCGGCCACGGCGAGGGAGTTGGGCAGCAGGACGGTGGTGCCCTGCTTCGTGGTGGTGTTGTCGACGAGCAGCGCCGTGGAGGTGCCGCCCTTCTTGGTGTTGTGCAGGTGGACGACGATCACGTCGCGGTTCTGGGCGGCCGCGGACGTGGCCGTGCCGGTCTTGTCCTCGGAGGAGGACAGTCCGGGCAGCTTCCCGGCGTACCAGAGGTACCCGACACCGCCGACCGCGGTGAGGGCGAGGACGACGACGAGGGCGACGAGCCGGCTGCGGGCGCGGCGCTTGGCCTCCTCGCGGCGCTCGGTGCGGTTCTCGGTGAAGTTCAGCCAGTCGATGACGTCCTCGGAGTCGGTGTCCGGCTCCTCGACGAAGGCGAACTGGGCGGTCTCGTAGTCCCGTTCGGACCGGGTGTCCCCGGCGTCCGGCTCCTCGGCCGGTCCGGCCTGCTGCGGGATGTAGGCGGTCTGCTCGGCGACCCGGGGCTGCTGCCCGCTCGCGGCGGCCTGCCCGTAGGGGTCGTACGCCGTGCCCGCGGCCTGGGTCCCGGTGTGCCCGTACGGGTCGTAGGGCGGCACGGGCGCCTGGTGGCCGGTGTCGTAGGGCTGTCCCGGGTACTGCGGCGGGTACGGGGCGGGGTACTGCTCCTGCTGCTGTGCGCCGGCCGCGTACGGGTCGTAGGCGTAGCCCTGCCCCTGGGCGTACGGGTCGTACGGCTGCTGCTGCGGCTGTTGCGGGGCGACCTGCTGGTAGACGGGCCGGCCGTACTCGTCGTAGCCGACCACCTCGTAGCGGTCCTCGTGGTCGCCGCCGTGTCCCGTGTCGTATGGATCGTTCACCGGGTGCCCCTCTCGGCTCACTGGCCGCGGTACAGCTCGCGCTTGTCGATGTAGCGCACGACTCCGTCCGGCACCATGTACCAGATGGGGTCGCCCTTGGCGACTCTCGCGCGGCAGTCCGTCGAGGAGATGGCGAGCGCGGGAACCTCCACCAGGGAGACACCGCCTTCCGGGAGTCCGGCGTCGGTGAGGTGGTGGCCGGGGCGGGTGACCCCGATGAAGTGCGCCAGGGAGAAGAGCTCCTCCATGTCCCGCCAGGTGAGCAGCTGGGCGAGGGCGTCGGCGCCGGTGATGAAGAACAGGTCGGTGTCGGGGTTGAGCGCGCGCAGGTCGCGCAGGGTGTCCACGGTGTAGGTGGGGCCGCCGCGGTCGAGGTCGATCCGGCTCACCGAGAACTGCGGGTTCTCCGCGGTCGCGATGACCGTCATCAGATAGCGGTCCTCGGCCGGCGAGACACTGCGGTGGCTCTTCTGCCACGGCTGCCCGGTCGGCACGAAGACGACCTCGTCCAGGTGGAACTGCGCGGCGACCTCACTGGCCGCCACGAGGTGCCCGTGGTGGATCGGGTCGAACGTTCCGCCCATCACGCCGAGGCGCCGCTTGCCGCGGTTCGACGGGGCGTTGCCCGGGCCGGTAGGCATGTCCTGCTCTCCCATGCGTGCAGACCCTACCGGCCCGTCCTGAGGGCAGCGGCCGGAGGAGGCCCGAGGTGCCCCGGTATGGGCACCGGTGCCTCAGCGGTCGCGGTTGAAGCGAGTGGTGATCCACAGCAGGAGCATCAGGGCGACGAAGGCGCCGCCGCCGGTGAGCAGCGGGCTGAGGCTCTCGTGGTTGCCGCCGTGCTCCTCGCCCTCGGCGGCAAGGGTGACCAACTGGGCAGCGGCGCTGTGGAAGCTCATCTTCGGCAGGACCTATCCGGTGGGCGGGATAAAGACGTCGGCCCATGGTAAGCGGGCGGCTCCGCGCCGATCACGCCGACTCCGCCGTTGGGACGCCGGGTTGCCGTCCGGCTCGCGCCGGAGGGAACCTCCGCGGCGCGTCAGTCGTCCTTCTGCCTGTAGCCACGCAGCAGGAACCACGCGGTCAGCGGACAGCCCACCAGCATCACCACCAGTACGACCCGGAGCAGGTTTCCCGGCCCTTGCTGCTCGGCTGCGCCCGCGGCTGCGGTGAGCCAGGCGGACGCGGGGTGGTGCTCCATGACGGGACTCCTTCGCTGTACTGCCCGTCCACCGTATCTCCGCCTAGGCTGGGCTCTGCTTCGGGGGCGCAAAGGACCGCACAAGGGTCCGCAAAGGACCACCTCTCACGCACATGGGGGAAGACATGTCCGACGACGGCCACGAGCAGAACGGGCACGAGAACGTGCCGAGCAGGCAGCGCAGGCGCTTCCCCGGGATCTCCTCGCGCGCCTACGAGCACCCCGCCGACCGCTCCGCGCTGGTGGCGCTGCGCAAGCTGAGCGGGTTCGACACGGTCTTCAAGGCGCTGAGCGGGCTGCTGCCCGAGCGGAGCCTGCGGCTGATGTTCCTGTCCGACTCGGTGCGGGTGTCGGACCAGCAGTTCGCGTACCTCAACGACATGCTGCGGGACGCCTGTTACATCCTGGACCTGGAGAAGGTCCCGCCGATGTACGTCAGCCAGAACCCGCAGCCGAACGCGATGTGCATCGGCCTGGACGAGCCGATCATCGTGGTCACCACGGGCCTGGTCGATCTGCTCGACGAGGAGGAGATGCGGGCGGTCGTCGGGCACGAGGTGGGGCACGCCCTGTCCGGTCACGCGGTCTACCGGACCATCCTGCTGTTCCTGACCAACCTCGCCATCCGCGTGGCGTGGATCCCGCTGGGCAACCTCGCGATCATGGCGATCGTGACCGCGCTGCGCGAGTGGTTCCGCAAGTCGGAGCTGTCGGCGGACCGGGCGGGCCTGCTGGTCGGCCAGGACCTGCGGGCCTCGATGCGCGGCCTGATGAAGCTGGCGGGCGGCCACCATCTGCACGAGATGAACGTGGACGCGTTCCTGAAGCAGGCCGAGGAGTACGAGGCCGGGGGCGACCTGCGCGACTCGGTGCTGAAGATCATGAACGTCCTGCCGCGCTCCCACCCCTTCACCACGGTGCGGGCGGCCGAGCTGAAGAAGTGGGCCGAGTCCCGCGACCACCAGCGGATCATGGACGGCCACTACCCGCGGCGCGACGAGGACAAGGACACCTCGGTCACGGACTCCTTCCGCGAGTCGGCGGCCGCCTACGCGAGCAACGTCAAGAGCTCCAAGGACCCGCTGATGAAGCTGGTCACCGACATCGCCGGCGGCGCGGGCGACCTGGGCGGCCGGGTCCGCCGGGGCTTCGGCGGCTTCACCAGCGCACCCCCGAGGGACGAAGAGCCCCCGAACAACAGGGACACGCCCCCACGAGACGAGACCTGAGGGCGCCGAGGCCGCCGGAGGCGCCTCAGGGGCGCGGGGAACTGCGCGACCAGCCACACACAGCCCGCACTCGCCGACAACGCGGCCCCCAACGGCGGCCAGGCGCACCGCACCTCACACCTTCGGCTGCGCCCCCGCCGCCAACGTCCCGCACACCGCCGTAGCCCGTCCCGTCGCGAACGGGTCCGTCCCGGTCGGTCCGCCCGCCTTCGCGGTCCGGCCGGCCAGCAGCGGGCGCAGCAGCTCCGCCACGTCGTCCCCGCAGGACAGCGGCCCGGCCTGGACGTACGACACGGTGAGCTGCGCCTGGTGCAGCCGCACGTCGTTCTGGTCGAAGCGGAAGCGCATCTCGCGCCGCACGGTGAACAGCGAGGAGTCCGCCCCGGCGGCCGCGCCGGCCGGCCGCAGCGCGTAGACGAAGGTGTGGTCCGAGGTGATCTCCAGGAACGCCGAGGACGTCTCGGTGGTCCTGAGGGTGCCCCGGACCCGGATCCGGGGGTCGGCCAGCTCGACGGTCTCGGGGTCGAAGCGCACCAGCCATCCGGTGACCGCGTGCCGTCCGTCGGCGGCCGGATGGTTCAGGCTCTCGTCGAACTGGGGGTGCTGGTCGGCCGGCAGCAGCACCCGCACGGGCCGGGTCTCCCCGCCGGTGAGCACCTCCGGGTAGAGCGCGGAGCGCACGAGGTACTCCTTGACGGTGTCCAGGGCGCTCATGACCTGTGTCGTGGAGAAGTGCGAGGTGTCCCGGGCGGCGGGCAGGGTGATCCCGGCGGCGCCGACGCGGAACCGGGCGGCGGGGCTGTGGGCGTACAGGGACTCGGGGTCGGCCGCGCCGGGCACCTCGCCCTGCGGGGCGAGCGGGACGACCGTGGTGCGGAACGCGGAGGCCTCGACGTCCCGGAGCGCGGCGGGGTTCTCGTAGGGGTGCCGTACGCCCATGTAGATCGCGGTGCCGAAGGCCAGGGCGATCAGCACGGCCAGCACGAGCAGCTGCCGGGACAGGCCCCGGCGCATCGGCGGGAGGCGCCGGACGGCGGGCGCGTGGTCGGCGAGGCGCTCGCGCGCGGAGAACTCCTGGAGCCGGGCAGCGCGGACGAACGACTCGTCGAAGACGACGGATCGGTACTCGTCCTCACCGCCACCGGGGACGCCCTCGGGTGCCCCCTCAGGCGGGTCTCCAGGCCCTCCCATACCTTCAGAGTAGGTCTCCGGGAGCTCAGGTAAACGCCCCGCTGTGCGACAACTTCTGACAGGTTCTCACCGGGATCGTCGGCAGCCGGCCGGTCCTTGGTCAGGGGGTGCGCGGGAAGGCCGAGATGGCCGGCTGGGAATGGTCGGCGGAGGCCGAGGGGGCCGCCGCGGAACCCTGTTCCAGACCGGTCGAGGCGGGTGCGGGCGGGCCCTGGTCCCGGCTGTCGGAGGAGGCGCCCCGGTAGACCGCGACGAAGGCCAGCGCGACCATGCCGACGCCCATCACGAGCGCCAGCATCCAGGCGACGGGACGGTGCCAGCGGACCTGCTTGCCGTAGGTCCAGGGGGCGCCGTAGCGGCCCTCGAGGATGTCGGCGTCGTCCAGCTCGTCGAGCTCGGGATCATGGCCGAAAGCGCCGCGTCCCGCGGGACCGAACCCGTCCTCGTAGCGTTCACCGCCGCCGTGGGCCCGGCGGGCCTCGGCCTCGGAGGCCTCCGCTCTCGCCTGGGCGGCGGCCAGGAGGCGTTCGACGGCGGTCGGCTCGTGCACCACGGCCGCTCGTACGAAGGCCTCGTCGAAGACCACGGAGGCGAACTCTTCGTCCGACACCCCGCGGTCGTGGTCGTCGTCGGGCTCCCAGCCGTCAGGGAACGGCATGCCCCCCACGTCCTCCGGCACGGATCCAGAGTAGACCTGGGGGGTCATTTTGGGCAGACGGTACGGAAATTCGTCCGCCGTCCGAGGCACCTCGCGTGCGGTAGGGGCGCGTACCGCACGCGTGTGCCGACCGCATATGCGCCTCTGGTGCGCCTCGGTGCCTCAGCGCCGGACGTGTCCGTCGCCCGTGACGATGTACTTCGTGCTCGTCAGCTCCGGCAGCCCCATCGGGCCGCGCGCGTGCAGCTTCTGCGTGGAGATGCCGATCTCGGCGCCGAAGCCGAACTGGCCGCCGTCGGTGAAGCGGGTGGAGGCGTTCACGGCGACGGTGGTGGAGTCGACCAGCTGGGTGAAGCGGCGGGCCGCCTGCTGGGAGGTCGTCACGATGGCCTCGGTGTGGCCGGAGGTCCACAGCCGGATGTGCTCGACGGCCTTGTCGAGCGAGTCGACGACGGCGGCGGCGATGTCGTAGGACAGGTACTCGGTGTCCCAGTCCTCCAGCGTCGCCTCGACGACGGTGGCCTTGGTGTCGTTCGCGTACGCCAGCACGCGCGGGTCGGCGTGGACGGTCACCCCGGCCTCGGCGAGGGCGTCCAGCGCGCGCGGCAGGAACTCGGCGGCGATGTCCTGGTGGACCAGGAGGGTCTCGGCGGCGTTGCACACGCTGACCCGCTGGGCCTTGGAGTTGATCAGGATGTCGATCGCCATGTCGACGTCGGCCTGGGCGTCGACGTAGACGTGGCAGTTGCCGGTGCCGGTCTCGATGACGGGGACGATCGACTCGGTGACGACGGTCTGGATCAGCGAGGCGCCGCCGCGCGGGATGAGCACGTCGACCAGGCCGCGGGCGCGCATCAGCTCCTGCACGCTCTCCCGCGACTGGCCGGGGACGAGCTGGATCGCGTCGGCGGGCAGTCCGGCGCCGCCCACGGCATCGCGCAGGACCCGGACGAGGGCGGTGTTCGACTCGTACGCGGAGGCCGAGCCGCGCAGCAGGACGGCGTTGCCGGACTTCAGGCACAGGGCGGCGGCGTCCACCGTGACGTTCGGGCGGGCCTCGTAGATGATCCCGACCACGCCGAGCGGGACGCGGACCTGGCGCAGGTCGATGCCGTTCGGCAGGGTCGAGCCGCGCACCACCTCACCGACCGGGTCGGGCAGCGCGACGACGTCCCGGACGTCGGAGGCGATGGCCCGCACCCGCTCGGGGGTGAGGGTGAGCCGGTCGATGATCGCCTCGCTGGTGCCGGCCTCGCGGGCCTTGGCGATGTCCTTGGCGTTCGCCTCGACGATCTCGCTCGTACGGACCTCCAGCGCGTCCGCGATCGCGAGCAGCGCGTCGTCCTTCTCGGCCCGCGGCAGCGGGGCGAGGTCGGCGGCGGCGGCCTTGGCACGGTAGGCGGCCTGGGCGACCGGGGACATGGCGTCGTACGGCGAGAGCGTGGTCATGAGGGAAGGGTAGTGCGGACAAGCGGGACGGCCGGCGTTCATCCCACACCCCGAGACATCCGTCCACCTGCCGTCAGAACGGGTGGACCCCCACCGGCGTCGCCGGGAGCGGGCCGTACCCCTCGGAGATGCGCTGGTGGTAGGTCTCGCGGTCGATGACCTCCAGGCCGACGATCTCCCAGGGCGGCAGTCCCGCGGTCAGCCGGTGCTCGCCCCACAGCCGCAGCGCGACGGCGGCCGCGTCGTGCAGGTCGCGGGCCTCCTCCCAGTACCGGATCTCCGCGTGGTCGCCGGCGTAGCGGCTGGTCAGCAGAAAGGGGTGGTCGTGGGCGAGCTGTTCGAGACCGCGCCGCACCTCCTTCAGCGGGGCCTGGGGCCCGGAGACGCTGAGCGTGACATGCCACAGCCGGGGCAGGTCACGCGGCTCCTCGTACCGGTCACCGGCCGCGACGCTCGTCAGGGCGCGCTCCTCGCCGGCTGCACGTGACGAGACCTCGGCGGTACCGCTGCGGGACCGATCCCCCGGGCGCACTCGTCTCACGACGGCCTCCTCCACTCAGTGACCGACCCGGTGGTCGTGCGGAATGTGTCCCTGGGACAAAGTTGAGCAGGCCGCAAGGGTTCGTGTGGCGCTTTTGCGGAACGTCCACCTGAGGGCGACGCTCCGGCCGGGGCGTTCACCCCGTTTTCGGGTACGCCGCCCGGACGGCGTCAGGGCTGGAGGATCACCAGGTCGTCGCGGTGCACGACCTCGCGCTCGTAGGCCGCGCCCAGCTCCTGCGCCAGCTCCCGGGTCGAACGCCCGATCAGCTGGGGAATCTCCCTGGCGTCGAAGTTGACGAGCCCGCGGGCCACCGCGCGCCCCTCGGCGTCCCGCAGCTCGACCGGGTCGCCGGCGTTGAACTCGCCCTCGACGGCGGCGATCCCGGCCGGCAGCAGCGAGGTCCGGCGCTGGACGACCGCGCGGACCGCGCCGTCGTCCAGGGTCAGCGAGCCCTGCGGGGTGGAGGCGTGCTGGAGCCAGAGCAGGCGGTCGGCGGAGCGCTTGCCGGTGGGGTGGAAGTAGGTGCCGGTGTCACCGCCGGAGAGCGCCTCGGCGGCGTGGACCGCGCTGGTCAGCACCACCGGGATACCGGCCGCGGCGGCGATCCGGGCGGCCTCGACCTTGGTGACCATGCCGCCGGTGCCGACGCCGGCCTTGCCGGTGCTGCCGATCTCCACGTGCGCCAGGTCCGCGGGCCCTCGCACCTCCACTATCCGCGAGGTGCCGGGTTTGCTGGGGTCGCCGTCGTAGACCCCGTCCACGTCGGACAGCAGGACCAGCAGGTCGGCGCGGACCAGGTGGGCGACGAGGGCGGCGAGACGGTCGTTGTCGCCGAAGCGGATCTCGTCCGTGGCGACGGTGTCGTTCTCGTTGACGATCGGGAACGCGCCCATCGCGAGGAGCTTGTCGAGGGTCGTGGAGGCGTTGCGGTGATGCGCGCGGCGGCTCATGTCGTCGCTGGTGAGCAGGACCTGGCCGACCCGGACGCCGTAGCGGGCGAAGGAGGCGGTGTAGCGGGCCACGAGCAGGCCCTGTCCGACGCTGGCGGCGGCCTGCTGGCGGGCGAGGTCCTTGGGGCGGCGGCGCAGTCCCAGCGGGGCGAGTCCGGCCGCGATGGCCCCGGAGGAGACGAGGACGACCTCCCGCTCTCCCCCGCCGCGGCTCTTGGCGAGCACGTCGACCAGGGCGTCGACCCGGTCGGCGTCCAGGCCGCCCGAGGCGGTGGTCAGCGACGAGGAGCCCACCTTGACGACGATCCTGCGGGCCTCGGCCACGTCCTGCCGTGCGCTTGCCACCTGCACTGTCCCCACTTCCTTGCGCGTGACAGCAATCTACGCGAACCGGCCCGTGTGAGACGTCTCGTTCCAACCCCCGGACACCTCACGCGGTAACCGGTTGCTCACCGTTTGCGTACGGCAAAAAGGTTGTAGGGGTTGCTTATAGAAATCAAAGGGGATCCAAATTTAAGTTGTAGTTTGTGTCGCCTAAAGTTCACAGTGTGAAGCGCATCCTGATCCGGTCCGGCAAGAGCCCGTTCGACGTGGTTCCCACGGAGGAGTCCCTCCAACGTGACCTCATCGCCACCAACTCGGGCAACCTGATCTTCAGCGACGCCACGCACAAGATCCTCGAGACACCGGACACCGAGGTGCACTCGAACGGCATGCGGTCCCTGGTGTCCGAGGCCGACCGGATCAACCAGGAGTACGACGCCTTCGTCGTCCCTCTGGCCAACGCCTTCCGACCGTCCTTCGAGACGGCGCTCCAGCGGCTGACGCGGCTGATCCAGCGGCTGAAGATCCCGGTCGTGGTGGTCGGGGTCGGCGCGCAGACCGGGCTGAACTACGACCCGTCGCGGCTGAAGCCCATCGAGCCGTCGGTGCGCGCGTTCGTCTCGGCGGTCCTCGACCACAGCGCCTCCATCGGGGTGCGCGGCGAGTTCACCGAGCAGTACCTGAAGGACATGGGGTTCCGGGACGTCGAGACGATCGGCTGCCCCTCGCTGTTCATGTACGGCAAGGAACTCGACGTGCGCAAGCGGACGCCCGCGCTGACCGCCGAGTCCCGGATCGCGATCAACGGCTCGCACAACGCGGTGCAGAAGCAGGGCCTCGGCAAGCTCATCGCCCAGACCCACGCCCGCTATCCGCACCTGCGCTTCATCGGCCAGAACCTCAGTGACGCGCGGCAGCTGCACTGGCGGGACCTGTCGGACCCCAACGCCAAGGTGACGGCGATACCGACGCACCCCGACCACCCGATGTACGGGGAGGACAAGGTCCGGGTCTACCTCGACCCGATCACCTGGATCGACGACCTGCGCGCGTTCGACTTCTCCTTCGGCTCCCGCATCCACGGCAACATCGCGGCGCTGCTGGCGGGCACCCCCGCGACGGTGCTCGTCGGTGACTCCCGGACGCTGGAGCTGTGCCGCTACTTCGACATCCCGCACGTCCCGATCGACAAGGTGCCCGCCGACCTGGACCCGGCGCGGCTGTACGAGGAGGCGGACTTCGGCGCGCTGGTGAGCGGTCACCAGGAGCGCTTCGAGCGGTTCACCGGGTTCCTCGACCGCAACGGCCTGCGGAACACCTTCACGCACGGCGACGGCGGCGCGGCCTTCGAGAAGCGGCTGGGCAAGCTCTCCTTCCCGCCGGCCGTGCGTCCCTGGCTCGAGGCGGACCTCGGTTCGCTGGCCGCGCGGATGGCGTTCATGCAGCGCCAGATCACCGAACTGGGCCGGGACAACGAGCGGCTGAAGCGGGACCTGGCCCGGGCGAAGTCCGGATCGCGGACGTCCGTGAACATCCCGGCGCCGTCGGTCTACCGCCGGGCGCGCCGGGTGGTGGGCGCCCCCATCCGCCGGGCTCTTCAGTCGGGCCGCCCGTAGCCCTAGCACTCCACGGTCGTCACAAGGCGCCCGGACACGCGCGTGTCGTCCAGAGGTCGGCGGGCGTTAACCCGGGCGCACGTCCTGCGACGACCTTGGAGTGACGCAGTGTCCCCTTCCCTTGCCCGCCGGCGCTTCAAGAAGAGGCCGAAGGCGTCCAAGACGCCGAAACGGCCCGCGAAGAGACTCCGCCTCGGACGCTCCCCGAGACGCCCGCGCACCCGTTCGCTCGCGGGTCTCCTGAAACGTCCCTTCAGCCGCCCGCGCAGGCGCCGGGTCGCCCTCCCGCTGCGCCGTCGCGCCGCCCAGCTGTCCGTCATCGCCCTGCTGGCCGCCGCGTTCGCCGCGCAGGCCGTCGCGGCCCTCCTGCCCGACATCCCGCTGCTGCTCGCCGCGACGGCCGCCTCGGTGGCCGGGGAGGGCGTGCTGTACCGGTGGCAGCGCCCCATGATGTCGATGTTCGCCAAGTCGCACGCTGACATCACCGTGCGGCACGTGCTGCGCGACCTGCTGCTGGTGGCCGGTCTGCTGCGGGTCGGCGAGCAGGAGCGCGAGTCGGTGTACGCCCCGCTCGTCGCCGGCGTCCTGATCTTCTACGGTCTGCACTTCGCGATCCAGGCGGTCTCGGTCCTGGTCCGCCGCACCCGCACCCTGCCGGTGGTGACCCGGAACATCGACGCCTCCGCGCTGCGCCTGACCACCGCCCCGCCCGCACTGCTGCTGCGCCGGCCGGGCCACCGGCTGCTGCTGTTCGGGCTGCCGGCCACCGCCGGTCTCGCGGCGACGGCGGCCACCGACGTGCCCGCGGCCGCGGCGGCGGGGGTCGCGCTGTCGCTGCTGCTGGCGCTGTTGGGCCTGGGTGAGCTGCTGCTGCGGCTGCTGCCGAGCCGTCGTCCGGCGGGCGAGCAGGAGGTGCTGGACTGGTTCGACGCGTGGCTGGCCGAGTACCGGCCGACCGTCGGCCTGTACTTCTCCGGCGGCGCGTCCTCGGCGTACCAGGCGAACATGTGGCTGGAGCCGCTCGCCAAGCTGGACGCGCGGCCGGTCGTCGTGCTGCGTGAGCGGTTCATGGTGCAGAAGATCGCGGCGACCGACATCCCGGTGATCTGCCTGCCCAAGGTCACCACGCTGATGCGGCTGGAGCAGTCCACGCTCCAGGTCCTGATCCACCCCTCCAACTCCGGCAAGACCTCCCAGGTCCTGCGCATCCCCACGCTCAAGCACACCTTCGTCAACCACGGCGAGAGCGACAAGCTGTCCTCGTGCAACCCGTACGCGAAGGCGTACGACGAGGTGTGGGTGGCCGGTCCCGCGGCCCGTGAGCGCTACGCGCTGGCCGAGGTCGGCGTGGACGACCGGGACGTGGTGGAGATCGGCCGTCCCCAGCTGGACGCCGTGACGCCGTACGCGGGCCCGCCGACCGGCACGTACACCACGGTGCTCTACGCGCCGACCTGGGAGGGCTGGGACGGCAACCCGGGCAACACCTCGGTGATCGCGGCCGGCGAGAACCTCGTACGGGCGCTGCTCGCCGACGACGGCGTACGGCTGCTCTACAAGCCGCACCCGCTGACCGGTTCGGTCGATCCGCGGGCCGGGGCGGCCGATCAGCGCATCCGGGAGCTGATCCGGGCGGCCAACCGGCGGCGGACCGGACCGCGTCCCGCCGACGACGGGGAACTGGCGCTGCGGACAGCGGAGTTGGACCGGCTCACCACGGCCGACTTCCGGGACGGCGCCGACCAGGTGGAGCGGATGCTGCTTCAGTCGGTGCCGCCGAAGGGGCGGGCACGGGCGGTGGAGCGGGCCATGGCCGCCTGGGAGGAGGCGTACTGGGCGTCGCTGCCGGAGTGGGAGCACCAGGTCGTCACCGACGCCCGGCCCGCGCTGTACGCCTGCTTCAACCGGGCCGATCTGCTGATCAGCGATGTGTCCAGCGTGGTCAGCGACTTCCTGGCGAGCGGCAAGCCCTATGCGGTGGCCAACACCAGCGGGCTGGCCGAGGAGGCGTTCCGGGAGACCTTCCCGACCGTGCGGGCGGCGACCGTGCTGACGCCGGACGGACAGGGGGTGCCGGCGCTGCTGGAGGCGGTGCGTCGGCCGGAGAAGGACGGGCTGGCCGAGGAGCGGGCGGCGTTGAAGCGCCATCTGCTGGGCCCGGCGGAGCCGGTGTCGCAGGTGCGCTTCGACGCGGCCGTGCAGGCGCTGTGCGCGAAGGCCGGGGAGCACCGCACGCGGATGCGGGAGCGGCTGGCGGCGGAGATCCCTGCGCCGCGGCAGACCGGGGAGCGGGCCGGAGAACAGGCCGGGGAACGCTCCGAGGAGCCGTCGGTCACACCGCCGCAGCCCGCTTGACGCCCCGGCCCGGCAGCATCCGGCGGGCCTTGCGCGCCGCCCGCCGGGTGAAGGAGTCGAGCCCGCCCTCCCGGTACCCGGGGAAGTTCCGGGCCTCGCGCGGCTCGGCGAGGTAGACGGCGTCGGGGATGCCGGCGGCGGCGTCGCGGAAGTGGGGGTAGGCGAGGTACAGACGGCGGCCGCGCTTCTCCAGGAGCGCGGCGGCCTGCCTCTTGTCCCGCAGGAACGTGAGGACGTCCAGGAGGAGGTCGGGCCGTTCCTCGGCGATCAGGTGCAGGCGCAGCCGTTCCTCGACCTTGAGGCGGACGGCGACCTCGTCGGTCCAGTAGGCGTCCATCAGGGGCTTGGCGAGTTCCAGCTTGTGCCGGCGGACCTGCTCGCTGTCCTTGAGGAAGCGGGGGCCGAACTGCGGCAGCAGGGTGACGAGGAACGGGCGGAGCATGAGCATGTCGCGCCGCGGGCCGGCCGGGACCATCTCCGCGATCAGGTTCATCAGGGCGCGCGCGGAGTCGAAGCGCAGGGTGTAGCTGCCGCTCTTGGTGACGTGCTTGCCGTCCTCACGGCCCACCAGGTAGTAGCAGACGTAGTCGTCGATGAGGGAGACGCCGTCGGCCCGCAGATAGGCCTCCATGGTGAACAGGGCGTCCTCGCCGGTCCACAACGACTCGTCGAAGCGCATGCCGTGACGCTCCAGCAGCTCACGGCGGAACAGCTTCTGCGCGCTCAGGGTGAACTTGATGTTGGAGGACCAGATGTCGGTGCGCTCCAGCGTCTTGCCCCACATCGACCGCGGGGGCTTGCGGTTGATGCCCTCGACGCGGCCGAGCACCACGTCGGTGCCGTTGCGGTCGGCCATCGCGACCATCCGCTCCAGGGCCTCCGGGCCGAGCCGGTCGTCGGCGTCCAGGAAGAACACGTACCGTCCGGCGGCCTTGCCCAGGCCGACGTTGCGCGGGCCGCTGGGGCCGCCGGAGTTGTCCTGCCGGATCACCGTGACCGGCATGTCGGCGCGGGCGGCGAACTGCTCCAGGCACTCGCCGGTGCCGTCGGTGGAGCCGTCGTCGACCGCGATGACCTCGATGCGGGTGTGGTCGATGGTCTGGGCCTCGACGGAGGCGAGGCAGTCGACCAGGTACGGCATCGCTTCGTACGCCCCGATGATCACGGTCACATCAGGCTGCGGCACGGACACACTTCCCCCACATCATGAGGAACCCTTGGTCATAGGGCATTCCCCCTGTATTGGCTTATTCGCAACGTAGTAGACGGACCAGGACGGGAAGCGGTTGCCTGCCCATACCATTTTTGTGGCGCAGGTCACCGGGCCCTGGACACCCGTCCTCCTGACATACGTAACAGGGCCCTGTTTCCGAGAGTCACCTCCCGAAAACAGGGCCCCTTTTTACGTTCTACCGCTGCGCCGGTCAGGCCGTGGTCGTGGCCTCGGCCGCTCCGCTCGCCGCCCGTGACTCCTGGCCGACGTTGCGTGCCTCCGCCTTGATGGCGAGGTTGGCCACCGCGGTGTTGAACTGCTCGATCGAGGTCGGCTCGTCCGGGCCCAGCAGGTACTGCTTGAGCTCCCTGCGGTCCGCCGCCAGCGGGTCGCCCGCGGGGTCGCGGACGGCGTCCAGGAGAGCGCCGAGCTCGATGGCGCTGTTGGACAGGATCGTCGCGGCGCGCACCGCGGTGTTCTGCCGCTTGAACTCCTCCACGCCCAGCTCGGCGGAGTCCGTCACCGCGTACGGCTTGCCGCTGGCGATGAAGTCGGAGACCACGCTGGAGATGTCGGAGACCATCGCGTCGGAGACGTTGAAGCAGTCGTACAGCCGCGGCTCGGCGCCGGTGATGACCCGGTGCTCGAAGCTGCCGAAGGAACGCCAGTAGGCGTCGTTCCACTCGGCGCGCAGCCGGGCGATCTCCTCGTGCCGGGCCACGTCGACCACGCCGTCCCGGGTGGCCTCGGCCTCGTCGCCCTTGTCGCCGCCGCTGCCGGACAGCACGGCGATCCGGGCCTCGATCCGGGCGAGGTCCGCCTTGGCCCGCGCCTGGGCGGCCGCGTCGGCGGAAAAGCGGGCGTCGGCGGCACGCTCGGCGGCGGCCTTCTCGACCAGGGCCGTGATCCGCGCGTGCGCGGCGCCCGCCTCCTTGCTCACCGTGCCCGTGAAGGGGTGCGGCTTGTACAGGACCCGGACCGGCGGGTCGGCCTGCACCAGCCGCCGCACGATGTTCTCGCCGGCCAGCACGATCGAGGTGTTGCCGGGGTTGCCGTCCCAGCCCTCCCAGGTGGGCGCGTACAGCACGGTCGGGACACGGCCCTCGGGCACGCCCTGCCAGGTCTGGATCGGCGCCAGCTGGGGGCGGCCGACCTCGGCGATGTCCTCGTCGCGGACACCGACGTCGGCGATGGCGTAGCGGTCGCGGCCCGCGCGGCCCGCGGTCCACACCTCGTCGTACACCTTGCTGAACGGGTTGACGCTGGCGAGCTTGTCGCTGTCGCCGTGGCCGATGAAGACGTGCTTCATGGTCGGCACCCGCAGCAGGTGGATGTTCTTGCCGACGTTCGCCGCGTACAGCGCGACGCGCACGGTGCTCAGGTCCATGTTCATCAGGTGCACCCCTCCGGGCACGCAGATGACGGGGACCGTGGTGGGCGCCAGGTTGGCCAGGATGACCCGCTCACGCAGGATGATCAGCGGCCTGGAGTCCAGCTGCCCCATGGTCTCCAGCCACATGTTGACCTGGTAGGCGGAGTCCTTGGAGCCGGAGAAGTACAGCACCGTCTCCGGCCGGTAGGCGGCGAGCCAGTCGTCGACGGCGGCGAGCACGGCGTCCGCGTGGGGCGGGGTCTTGCTGCCGCGGACGTACGGCATGAGCGCGAGGACGTACAGGCAGCCCAGCGCTATCGTCACACCGATGCCCACCAGGGCCGGGACGGTCTCGTCCACGGCCGCGCCGACCAGCACACCGACGACGGCGGCGAGGTCCAGGTGCAGCATCTTCTCGGCGCTGCGGTGGAGCAGCCGGCGCGGCGGGGCGTCCGGGATGCGGATGCGGGACTTCAGGTCCACGTTGCGGGTGGCGACCGGCATCCTGCGGCGGTTGCGGATCAGGGTGACCAGCGCGCCGTGCGGGGCCTGAAGGCCGTAGAACGCGATGAAGCAGGCGACCGTGCCGTAGAAGACCAGGCCGTCCGCGAGGCCCAGGCGGGCCAGCAGCAGGACCAGGAGCAGCTGCCTGATCAGGAAGCGGATCGACAGGCCCGCGCGCACCTTGCTCAGGCGGTTGATCAGATAGCTGCCCTTGCGGTGCAGAAAGTGGTCCGCCAGGTACGTCACCGCGGCGGCGGCCGTGAAGGCGGGAACGCTCGGGACGAGCGCGGCCAGCATGAGCGCCGGGAAGCCCAGGATCATGAGGGCCGCCGCGGCCAGTTCGGCCGCGCTGCCCACCCGGGCGACGCGAATGGCTCTGGTTATCACAGAGGAACCTGCTCTTGGAGGGGGAGTGCTGGTGTGGTTCTGACGTGCAGCGAACATGTGAGGAATTCGCGAGGGGGAGCTATTCAGGCCCCTGCGAATGCTCCGATAACGGGCAGCCACAGAGGCCTGAATAGCAGATGTTCAATTGCAGACGATTATGCCACGCCGTCCTGACGGTCCAACACGGCGGCCAGCGCCTGCTCGAAGCCGGAGGCCTGCCCCGCGGCCGCGGTCGGGTCCTGCTGGCGGACGTCGATCACATGACCGGTCAGCTCCGAGAGCAGGACGTCGAGCGAGGTACGGGCCACCGCCTCGGAGGAGAGCAGCGTGCCCGTGGGCTCCTGGCCGAAGGCCTTGGTGCGCATCGGGGTCGCGGTGCGCTCCGGGTTGATGCAGTTGACGCGGACGCCGTCACCGGCCCACTCGTCGGACAGGGCCTGGGTGAGGTTCACCATCGCGGCCTTGGTCGAGGAGTACAGGCTGTACTCGGCACGGCCGCGGGTGTAGCTGCTGGAGGTGTAGAGCAGCAGCTGGCCCTTGGTCTCCGCCAGGTACTTGTAACTGGAGCGCGCGATCTGCACCGGGGCGAGGTAGTTGACCTTCAGCGCCTCCTCGATGGTGGCGTTGTCGGTCTCGGCCAGCTTGCCGATGCGCAGCACGCCCGCGGTGTTCACGACGAAGTCGATGCGCCCGGTCTCGGCGTACGCCTTGGACAGCGCGTCGTCGACCTCCTCGGGGTTCTCGACGTGCGTGCCGGTGGTGGAGCGGCCCAGCGCGTACACCTTCGAGCCGTAGGCCTCGGCGAGTTCGGCGATGTCCTTGCCGATGCCGTACGAGCCGCCGAAGACCACGACCGTCTTGCCGGTCAGCAGCTCGCGGTAGGCCTCCTCGGAGACCTGCTCGGGCGCGGCGGTGGAGGCCAGCTGGAAGAGCTTGTCGGCGATGAAGACGTCGACGGGCTGGGTGACCTTCATGTTGTACTCGTCGCCCGCGACGACGTGGATCGGCACGTCCGGCAGGTACTTGAGCACGACCGAGCAGTCGTCCGTGGCCTGGAAGTTGGGGTCACCGGCGGCGACCTCGTAGGCCCGCTTGATGGTGGACAGCTTGAAGGCCTGCGGGGTCTGGCCGCGGCGCAGCCGGGAGCGGTCCGGGATCTCGGTGATGAACTCGCCGTCGTCGCCGTGCTTGCGCGTGACGATGATGGTGTCCGCGGACGGGATGGCGACGTCGACGGCCTGGTAGCGCTCCAGCGCGACCACGCAGTCGTCGATGACGCGCCGCGACAGCAGCGGGCGAACGGCGTCGTGGAACAGGACGTTGACGTCCTCGCCCTCGGCCAGCCCCTCGCCGAGCGCCTCGATGGCGCGCTCGGTGGTCTCGTTCCGGGTCGAGCCGCCCTCGATGACCTTCTTGACCTTGGTGAACCCGGCCTTGGCCACGATCTTCTCTATGTCCGGCACATAGCCCGGCGCCATCAGGACGATGATGTCGTCGATCGAGTCGGCGTTCTCGAAGGTGGTCAGGGTGTGCTCGATGACTGCCTTGCCGGCGATCTTCAGCAGCTGCTTGGGGATCGAGAGACCCACGCGCTGACCGGTACCCCCGGCCAGGATCACTGCGGTGGTGCGGGGCTTGGCGATGTGCTGGGACACAGATGACCTACCTCGGGGCGACAGGGAACTCGGAAATGGTCCCACTTCCGGTTACCGCAGTGCAAGGTGAGCGCCCTCCGCCGCATATGTGCGCGCCATCTGTCATTCACCTTGTACTCCAGGTGACGGAGGGAGACCCGAATCGGGCACCCGTGGAATTGCTGTGAGTAAGCGCACAAACGGTCAATGTCCGCGGAGCTTCTTCAGACAGCGATGCCCCCGCACCTTCACGAGTTCCCGGGAGGGCGTCCGGTGCACCGAGCGCGCCGTGCCGGGGGCCGGTGCGCCCTGCCGGCCTCGCGGCCGCGGCCGCAAGCGCGCCGTACAGCGCCTGGGCAGCCACTTCGGGTGACACCCGCGGTTCGGCGGGCGCCTCCCGCACGGGCGGCGGCAGTACGGCGGCCGACAGCGCCGGGTCGCCCAGCACCCACACGCCCGTCGCGGTGATCCGTCCGGTCGTCTCGGCGCCGATCCGCGCGGCGGCCTCGACGGCCCGGCCGGGGGTGCCGATCTTCACGTCCTCGGACGAGGGGCTGCACGTGTTCTTCATATGCATGACGGCGCCGTTGCGGACGAGCGGGGAATACCACTCGTCGGGCAGTCCATTGGCGCGGAATTCCCGATTAAGATTCCGCAGCATTTCGGTCTCGGCGAGGGTGAGCGAACCGTTCGCGGCGTCCGGGACCGGCTGGAGGAGATTCTCGGGCAGCCCGAGAAGCCGCTCTGCCGAGGGGTTCCTGAGACGGCGCTGAGGGAGACCTGGGACACCGATGAGTCCCAGGCTCCCCTCACCCCGTGTCCGCGGTCAGGCGAGCTCGACCCCGGGCCGGTCCGACTCCACCCGCAGCCTGGCCAGGGTGCCGGCCGTCGCCTGCGGCCGGCGAACCGTGTCGACGACCCTGACCTGGGCGTCGATGCCGTGCCGGTCGACGTCGAAGAGGTGGTAGCCGCGGTGGGCGTCGAGCAGCTTCCAGTGCGGGTTGTCCGCCATCAGCGGGTCCCACTGCTTGCGGAAGGTGTCCTGGTCCTGGTCGCCGTTGCTGGAGATGGAGGTGCCCACGAACTCGGCGCCGACGACGTCGGAGTCCGGGTCGGCGTAGTCCTGCTTGAGGTCGCTGATCATGGTCAGGTGGCGGTCGCCGGTGAGCACCACGGGGTTGCGGACGTCCTCGAACTCCCGCATCAGCTGGTTGCGTTCGGCCTGGTAGCCGTCCCAGGCGTCGTAGTACCAGAGCTTGCCCTCGCCGACCTTCAGGTCGGTCTCGGCCATCATGATCTGCGAGGCGACGAGGTTCCAGCGGGCCGGTGAGTCGTGCAGTCCGTCGAGGAGCCACTCCTTCTGCCGGGCGCCGAGCATGGTGAGCGCGGGGTCCTGGGCGCCCTCCTGGCTGGTGGCCTGGTCGCTGCGGAACTGGCGGGTGTCGAGCACGTTGAGGCGGGCGAGGCGGCCGAACTCCAGGCGGCGGTACATCTGGATGTGCGGGCCGTTCGGCACGGAGGTCGCGCGGACCGGCATGTGCTCGTAGTACGCCTGGTAGGCCGCGGTCAGCCGGGCCGTGAAGGCGTCGTGCGCCTGCTTGTCGGGGTCCTGCGGGATCTCGCCGGCGAAGTCGTTGTCGACCTCGTGGTCGTCGAAGGTGACGATCCAGGGGGCGCCGGCGTGCATCGCGGCGAGGTCCGGGTCCGAGCGGTACTGGGCGTACCGGTTGCGGTACTGGACCAGGGTGTACGGCTCCCCGGTGCCCTCGTGCCGGCGCACCCCGGTCGAGGCGGGCGAGGACTCGTAGATGTAGTCACCGACGAAGAGCACGAAGTCGGGGTCCTGGGCGAGCATGTCGGCGTACGGCGTGAACCAGCCGTGCTGGTAGTTCTGGCAGGACGCGAGGGCGAAGCGCAGACTGCCGCCCTTGCTGTGCGGATGGGGGGCGGTGCGGGTGCGGCCGGTCGGCGAGATCTGCCCGCTCGTGCGGAAGCGGTACCAGTAGCCGCGGCCCGGGCGCAGACCGCGTACGTCCACGTGAACGCTGTGCCCGTACTCGGGCCGGGCCTGGGCCACGCCCCGGCGCACGGTCTTCCTGAACCGCTCGTCCTCCGCGAGCTCCCACTGCACCGGCACCGCACGGTCGGGCATGCCGCCGCCGTTCAGCGGGTCGGGGGCGAGCCGGGTCCACAGGACGATGCCGTCGGGCAGCGGGTCGCCGGAGGTGACACCGAGGCTGAACACCCCGTCGGGCAGCGCCGATCCGGCCGCCCGGGCGGTGCCCGGCACCCACAGCTGGGCGGAGGCGGCGGCGCCGAGCACGGCGGCACCGGCGGTCAGAAAGCGGCGTCGGTCGGGCGACGTTGCTCCGGTCATCAGCGAACTCCCCTGCCTCACTTGCCTCTTGGACAAGAAGAAGCTCGCCTTCTCGACGGTCCGCCCGCTGAACCGTGGTCTTCGCATGCATGACAACTCGGAAGACAACAGGGGCCCCGGCGGCACAGGGGGTGTTCTTCCGCCGCGGTCGGCCGCGTGGGGCACGTGAACTTCGGCTGAGGTACGGGCGGTGCGGCTGAGGTTCTTGGACCTCAGCCGCACCGCCCCGTACGACTCACCGGAACGACGGTCGCCTGACCCGCCGCGCGCAGGGCTGCACACGCGGCAGGTCGGGACGGACGGTCAGCCGCGCGCCAGGACTGCGCACGCGGCAGGTAGGGACGGACGCTCAGCCGCGCGCCAGGACTGCACACCCGGCAGGCCGGGACGGACGCTCAGCCGCGCGCACGGCTGCACACGCGGCAGGTCGGGACGGTCAGCCCTCGAAGGGGTCGAAGTCGTCGAACTCCCGCGACGCCTCGTCCCGTTCGGCCTCCTTGTCGCGGCGCCGCTGGGCGGCCGGACGCGGTGCCTCGAAGCGGTGGTCCTCGCCACGCCGGCCGAGCATCTCGGCACCGGACATCAGCGTCGGCTCCCAGTCGAAGACGACCGCGTTGTCCTCGGGGCCGATCGCGACGCCGTCGCCCGCGCGGGCGCCCGCCTTCATCAGCTTCTCCTCGACACCGAGGCGGTTGAGCCGGTCGGCGAGGTAGCCGACGGCCTCGTCGTTGCTGAAGTCGGTCTGCCGCACCCAGCGCTCCGGCTTCTCGCCGCGCACCCGGAACAGCCCGTCCTCCTCGCGCGTCACGGTGAAGCCCGCGTCGTCCACGGCCTTGGGCCGGATGACGATCCGCGTCGCCTCCTCCTTCGGCCGCGCGGCGCGTGCCTTCGCGACCACGTCGGCCAGCGCGAACGACAGTTCCTTCAGCCCCATGTGCGCCACCGCCGACACCTCGAAGACGCGGTAGCCGCGCGCCTCCAGCTCGGGGCGCACCATCTCGGCGAGGTCCTTGCCGTCCGGGACGTCGATCTTGTTCAGCACGACCATCCGGGGCCGCTTGTCCAGCCCGGCGCCGTACTGCCGCAGCTCCTCCTCGATGATGTCGAGGTCGGAGACGGGGTCACGGTCGGACTCCAGGGTCGCCGTGTCCAGCACGTGCACCAGCACGCTGCACCGCTCCACGTGCCGCAGGAACTCCAGGCCCAGGCCCTTGCCCTGGCTGGCGCCCGGGATCAGGCCGGGCACGTCGGCGATGGTGTAGACGGTCGAACCGGCGGTCACCACACCGAGGTTGGGCACCAGCGTGGTGAAGGGGTAGTCGGCGATCTTCGGCTTGGCCGCGCTCAGCACCGAGATCAGCGAGGACTTGCCCGCGCTCGGGTAGCCGACCAGCGCCACGTCGGCGACGGTCTTCAGCTCCAGGACGATGTCGTGGAGCTCCCCCGGCTCACCGAGCAGCGCGAAGCCCGGCGCCTTGCGCCGCGCGGAGGCCAGCGCCGCGTTGCCGAGGCCGCCACGACCGCCCTGGGCGGCGACATAGGAGGTGCCGTGGCCGACCAGGTCGGCGAGGACGTTGCCCGCCCGGTCCTGGACGACGGTGCCGTCCGGCACGAGCAGGACCAGGTCCTGGCCGTCCTTGCCGGAGCGGTTGCCGCCCTCGCCGGGCTTGCCGTTGGTGGCCTTGCGGTGCGGGGAGTGGTGGTACTCCAGGAGCGTGGTCACCGACTGGTCGACGGTCAGGATGACGTCGCCGCCCCGTCCGCCGTTGCCGCCGTCGGGGCCGCCGAGCGGCTTGAACTTCTCCCGGTGGACGGAGGCACAGCCGTGACCTCCGCTACCCGCGGCGACATGGAGTTCGACGCGGTCCACGAAGGTGGTCATGGTGAGGTGCCTCCAGCACTTGAAATCTTCGTACGGTTCTCTACTGCTCTAACACGCGAAAGGCGGACCCGCCTTCCCGCACGGGAAGTGAGGTCCGCCTCGCGAAACGTTCGGTCTGAGCCCTAAGCGTTGGCTCAGGCGACCGGGACGATGTTCACGACCTTGCGGCCACGGTGGGTGCCGAACTGCACCGCACCGGCGTTCAGCGCGAACAGCGTGTCGTCGCCGCCACGGCCGACGCCCGCACCGGGGTGGAAGTGGGTGCCGCGCTGGCGGACCAGGATCTCACCCGCGTTGACGACCTGACCGCCGAAGCGCTTCACGCCGAGGCGCTGAGCGTTGGAGTCACGACCGTTACGGGTGGACGATGCGCCCTTCTTGTGTGCCATCTCTCCTCAGTCCCTTACTTCGCAGCCGCGGGGATCTCAGTGACCTTGATCGCCGTGTACTGCTGGCGGTGGCCCTGACGACGGCGGTAGCCGGTCTTGTTCTTGTAGCGAAGGATGTCGATCTTGACGCCCTTGTGGTGGTCCACGACCTCGGCCTGGACCTTGATACCGGCCAGGACCCACGGGTCGCTGGTCACGGAGTCGCCGTCGACAACGAGCAGGGTCGAGAGCTCGACCGTGTCGCCAACCTTGGCAGTGGAAATCTTGTCAACCTCAACGATGTCGCCGACAGCAACCTTGTGCTGGCGACCACCGCTGCGCACGATGGCGTACACGCGGATCTCACTCTCTTGCTCGGGGACGGCACCCCCGCAGTCCAGCAGCCCGACACAAGGGCAGCCTCTCCCGGTCGGACACAACCCGGGAGGAAGAGGTTTACGGGGATGTGACGTGTCAGTCGACACGCCGACGCTCAAGGCTACGGGGCCGCAGCCGAACGGGTCAAACCGGGTCGGGCCCCCCGGGTGTGCGGCTGATCACTTCTGACCAGCCGCACCCCGGGACGAGCCGGACGTCAGCTCTCGTCGGCGGAAGCGGAGACCGAGGACGCCGTCTGCTCGGCCGCCGCGGTCTTCTTCGCCGTCGTCTTCTTGGCGGCGGCCTTCTTGGTCGTCGCCTTCTTCGCGACCGCCTTCTTGGCGGCGGTCTTCTTGGTGGCGGCCTTCTTCGCCGTCGCCTTCTTGGCCGTCTTGCGGGCCGTCCGCTTCGCCGGAGCCGCGGCCTCCTCCTCGGCGGCCGGGGCCTCGGCTGCCGGGGCCTCGGGGGCGCTCTCCGCCGCCGGGACGACCACGACGGCCGCCTCCTCCGGCGCGGTGGGCGCGGTGGCCTTGCGGACGGCACGGCGCCGCGGACGGGCCGGGGCGGCGCTCTCGGCGGGCGCCTCGGCGGCCACCGGCTCGGCCGGAGCCTCCTCGGCGACCGGCGCGGGCGCCGGCGCGGACTCGGTGACCGTCACGACGGCCGCCTCGGCACCCGCGGGCGATCCGGCGGGCGCCGACACCTTCCGGGTCGCACGACGGCGCGTACGGCCCTTGGGCGCGGCGTCCTCGACGACCGGGTCCTCGACGGCGGCCGGCTCGGCCTGGGCCTGGGTGGCCGGCTCCGGCTGCACCGGACGCTCGACCTCGTCCTCCGCGGTCACGTCCTGGGCGGTCGGGACCTCGGCCTTCTCGACGGCCTTCTCGCCCTGCTCGGCCTTCTCCGTCCGCTCCCGCCTGGGCGTGCCGGCCGGAGCCGACGCCCGCCGGCTCGTCCGTCGCCGCGAACGGCCACGGGTCGCGGCGGCCTCGGCCTCGGCGGCGCTGCTGTACAGCTCCTCGTCCGCCTCGTACTCCGGCGCGGGCAGCGCGACCGGGGCCGCGGCCTCGGCGGCGACCTCGTCCTCGGTCTCCGCCTCCTCGGCGGACTCGGCGCTCTCGACGGCCTCCGCCGCCTCGGCGGCCACCGCGGCCTCGTGCACGTGCTCGATGCCGCCGCGCCCGCGCTTCTTGCGCTTGCCGCCGCCACCGGCGGAGGTCGGCTGCTCCATGTGCACGATGACACCGCGCCCGTTGCAGTGGACGCAGGTCTCGGAGAAGGACTCCAGCAGGCCCTGGCCGACCCGCTTACGGGTCATCTGCACCAGGCCCAGCGAGGTGACCTCGGCGACCTGGTGCTTGGTCCGGTCCCGGCCCAGGCACTCCAGCAGGCGCCGCAGCACCAGATCCCGGTTCTGCTCCAGCACCATGTCGATGAAGTCGATGACGATGATGCCGCCGAGGTCGCGCAGCCGCAGCTGACGCACGATCTCCTCGGCCGCCTCCAGGTTGTTCCTGGTGACCGTCTCCTCGAGGTTGCCGCCCTGACCGGTGAACTTGCCGGTGTTGACGTCGACCACGACCATCGCCTCGGTCCGGTCGATCACCAGCGAGCCGCCGCTGGGCAGCCAGACCTTGCGGTCCAGCGCCTTGGCGAGCTGCTCGTCGATCCGGTACGACGCGAACACGTCGATCTCGGAGGTCCACTTCGACAGCCGGTCGGCGAGGTCGGGCGCCACGTGCGAGACGTATCCGTGGATGGTCTCCCACGCCTCGTCGCCGCTGACGACGACCTTGGTGAAGTCCTCGTTGAAGATGTCGCGGACGACCCGGACGGTCATGTCCGGCTCGCCGTACAGCAGCGTCGGCGCGTTGCCGTTCTTCGCCTTCTTCTGGATGTCCTCCCACTGCGCCTGGAGTCGCTCGACATCGCGGCGCAGCTCGTCCTCGCTCGCGCCCTCGGCGGCGGTGCGCACGATGACGCCCGCGTCCTCGGGGACGATCTTCTTGAGGATGGTCTTCAGACGCGCGCGCTCGGTGTCGGGCAGCTTGCGGCTGATGCCGGTCATCGACCCCTCGGGCACGTACACGAGGTAGCGCCCGGGCAGGGAGACCTGGCTGGTGAGCCGCGCGCCCTTGTGCCCGATCGGGTCCTTGGTCACCTGCACGAGCACCGGCTGACCGGACTTCAGCGCGCTCTCGATGCGCCGCGGCCCGTTGGCCATGCCGAGCGCCTCGAAGTTGACCTCACCGGCGTAGAGCACCGCGTTGCGGCCCTTGCCGATGTCGATGAAGGCGGCCTCCATCGACGGCAGCACGTTCTGGACCTTGCCCAGGTAGACGTTGCCGACGTACGAGGTGGCCTGCTCCTTGTTGACGTAGTGCTCGACGAGCACGTTGTCCTCGAGGACGCCGATCTGCGTGCGGTCGCCGTACTGGCGGACGACCATCACGCGCTCGACGGCCTCGCGGCGGGCCAGGAACTCGGCCTCGGTGATGATCGGCACCCGGCGGCGGCCCTGCTCACGGCCTTCGCGGCGGCGCTGCTTCTTGGCCTCCAGACGGGTCGAGCCCTTGATGGACTGCACCTCGTCGGACGGCTCGGCACCCTTGTCCCGCGCGGGACGGGGCTCGCGGACCTTGACGACCGTGCGCTCCGGGTCGCCGTCGTCGGGCTCGGTGTCGACGGAGGTGTCACCGGCACGGCGACGACGGCGCCGGCGGCGACGGCTGCTGGAGGACGAGGAGCCGCCGTCGTCGGAGTGGTCCTCGTCGGCGTCCTCCTCGGTCTGCTCGGCGGTGTCCTCGGCGTCCTGATCCGCCTGCTCGGCGGCGAGTTCGTCGGCGTCCTCGCCGTCCGCCTCGGCCTCGGCGGAGTCACCGCGGCGCCGGCGGCGGCCACCGCGACGGCGGCGACGGCGCGAACCGCCCTCCTCGGCGTCGTCGGTCTCGACGGAGTCCTCGGCGTCGGTGCCGTCCTCGGCCTCGTCCGTCTCGTCCTCGGCGGCGCTCTCCACGGCGGCCGGGGCCTCGGCGGGCTCCTCGGCACCCCGGCGGCGGCGCCGGCGGCGCGGGGCGGGCTCCTCCTGGAACTCCTCCTCGGCCTCCTCGGGTTCCGTCCCCGCGGCGGCGGCCTCGGCGGCGGCCCGCTGCGGCGTCTGGAACTGCGGCTCGGTGAACACGGGCGCCTGGAACACGGCCACGGCGGGCCGGGCGGGCTTGCGCGGCTCGTCGTCGTCGGTCTCCGCGGCGGCGGGCGCGGCGAACCCGGTGGCGGCCCGGCGCACGGAACGCCGTCGCGCACGACGCGGGCCGGCCTCCTCGTCGGCGGCGGGCGCCTCGGGAGCGGCGGGGGCCTCCACGGCGGCCTCGGCGGCCGGCTCGGTCTCCTCGGCGGCGCTCACGGGCGCCTCCACGCTCTCCGACGTACGGCGCGTGGTGCGGCGGCGGGTGCGGCGCGGGGCCTCTTCCTCGGCGAGGGCCTCGTCGGCGACGGGGGCGGGCTCGGCCGCGGGCGTCGCCTGGGCCTCGGTGTCCTGGACGGGCGCGGTCACCCGGCGCGTGGCCCGACGCCGGGTGCGACCGGCAGGCGCGGCGTCCTCGGCGGGCGCCTCGACGGCGGCCTGCTCGGCGGGGGTCTCGGCGACGGCGGGGGTCGGCTCGGCAGCGGGCACGACGCTCTCCGCGGCGGCCGGAGCACCGGCGGGCGCGGAGGCGCGCCGCGTGGCACGCCGACGCGTACGACCGGCGGGCGCGGGCTCGGCAGCGTCCTCGGCGGCGGGCGCGGTCTCGGCGGCGGGCGCCACGGGCGTGTCGGTCACGGGCACGACCGTCTCGGCGGCCTCGGCCGCGGTCGTGGCAGCGGCGGGGGCGGTGGCGCGCCGCGTGGCACGCCGACGCGTACGAGCGGCCGGAGCCGGCTCCCCGACGGGCTCGGGGGCGGCGGGGGCCTCCGCGGCGACCGTCGTCTCCTCGGTCTCTTCGGTCTCCTCGGCCTCGACCGTGTCGACGGCATCGGCGGCCGGTATGGCCGGCGTCACCTCGTCCGGGGTCTCGGCGGCGGCGCCGACCGGCGGACCCGCCGGTCGGGAAGCGGCCCGGCGCCGACGACGCGGCGGCAGGGTGTCGCTGGGGGTGTTGAGTTCGGAACCCTCGGTGGGTTCGGTCGGCTCGAGCATGCGGGCGTTTCTCCCGTCAGGCTCCCGGGCGCCGCGCCTGGCCCGGCACATGCCGGTGACGTCCGCGGCTCGCGCGTTGCGCGGTGCCGCCGTCCGGGGCGCGGGCGCCGCACGGGAGCTCTCTGTGTCCTGTCTCGCCGGTTCCGTACACCCTGTTGGGTACGGCCTGGCGAAAGTCTTGTGGTCGGTACGCTGCCCGACCCAGGTGGCTCCCGAGTACGAGGGCGGCGCTACGGCATCCGTCCTTCGCGGGACCTTCCCTACGCCGGCGCCTTCGCGGCGGCGGCGGCCGCATGGGCCTCAGCTGCCTCGCGGTCGGGCGCGAGCGGGTCGGTCACCGTGCCGCTCTCTGCGTCGAACAGCCCCTGCGCCAGCCTGGTCACCGCTGCGGGGACCGGCGGCGCCAGGTCGGCCACGGCGCGAAGACCGGACAGGACGTCGTCGGGTCGTACGGCAGGCGTCACGTGCCGAACAACCAGCCGCAGTATCGCACAGGGCTGGTCGGTCGGCCTATCAGCCTGGGGACGGTGCGTCTCCAGCCGGGCGACCGCGGGGCGGGCGTCGAAGGTGCGGACACCGTTCTTGGTCATCCGCTGGACCTCGACGGACTCGGCGGCGTTGAAGGCCGCGACCGCGCGCTCGGCGTCGGCCGGGTCCACTCCGTCGAGCCGCAGCTCCCACTCCGAAGCCGTGAGCCGGTCGGCGAGCCCGGAGGTCCGGGCCTCGACCGCGTCGACGATGTCGAGGCCGGTCGGCAGCGACTCGTCGAGCAGCGCTCTGAGCTGCTCCGGATCACGCGCCGCGGTGAGCGCGATCTCCAGATACTCCGCCTCACTGCCCGTGCCGGTGGGTGCGGCATTGGCGTACGACACCTTCGGATGCGGCGTGAACCCCGCCGAGTACGCCATCGGCACCTCGGCACGGCGCAGCGCACGCTCGAAAGCGCGCTGGAAGTCACGGTGGCTGGTGAACCGGAGGCGGCCGCGCTTGGTGTAGCGCAGTCGGATGCGCTGCACCGCGGGTGCGGGCGGCGGGCCTTCGGGCTGTCGCTTGCCCAGTGTCGTTCAGTCCTTCGTGAGTGCGGTCGTACTGCTACCAAGAGTACGTGTCTCGCGGCCGATCGGTTCCCGCCGGTCCACCGCGGCCCTCTTGACCGGTTCGCCGAGGAGCATGCGCCGGAAGTCCGCCCGGGCCTGCCGTACGGACTCCCGGGCGGCCGTGACCGCCTGTCGGGCGGCCTGCCGGACACTGCGCGCGGCCTCCGCCACGGGCCGCAGCACCAGGTCGCGGACGACGTGCCCGACGGGTGTGAGCACCGTCCGGTACACCCACCGCACCGGCTCGACGAGGAGCCACCGCAAGAGGGTTCCGAGGAACCGTCCGACGGCACGCGAGACATGCCCGGCGACCCGCCACGCGTGCCCGAGGGCCTCCCCCACCTCCCGCCCCACGACGGCGAGGAACCGCCCGACGGGCACCAGTACCCACCGCCACAGCGCGAGCAGGGGCAGCACGACAACCACGCGCGTGACCCAGTACAGCGCGAGCCCGACCCCCCTGAACAGCCATACGAGGGCACGCCCGACGGGCATCAGCATCCACGTGCAGACCCAGGTGGCGGGCAGGACGAGGAGATACCGCGCCAACCACGCCACGACGGCCCGCACCCCGTGTCCGACGGGTGTGAGCACGCGCGCGTACA
The DNA here is from genome assembly GCF_044386545.1 of Streptomyces sp. NPDC020489. NCBI lineage: Bacteria > Bacillati > Actinomycetota > Actinomycetes > Kitasatosporales > Streptomycetaceae > Streptomyces > Streptomyces sp. NPDC020489. The sequence goes on along the minus strand of NZ_JBIRUZ010000001.1, from coordinate 111,419 downwards.
CCCACGCACACCCGGCCCCGAGCCCACGCCCGAAGGGCGTAAGCACATACCGGTACAGCCACCCCACCGGCACGACGAGCAGGTACGTCCCCAGCCACCCCACCCCCTTGCCGAACGGCACGACCGCATACCGCCACAGCCCCACCAACGGCCACACGAACAGGGCCCGCCCGACCGGCCGCAGCACGGTGTCGTTCAGCAACCTCCCCGCCACGACACACGCGTCCCACACCATCCGCACGGGCACCACGAGCACCAGCGCGACGATCCGCACCGGAACACGAATCACCACCGCCAGACACCCCTCGGACGGCCGCGCCTGCGACACGGGCGACGACGGCACGGTCTTCTCCAGCTCCATACCGCACAAGACGCCGTCTCCCCCGATCCGGATCCCCCCGAGGCATATCGACTCGGCGTCGCTCAGGTCACCCCGCACCCCCGGCGCCGGGAAGAGCCCGGCCCGGACCTCCGCCCCTCAGGCGACAGCCGCCGCACGCACGTCAGTGCGTGTGCCCGCTCCCCGTCGGTGTCGGGCCGCCGTTCTTGACCGTCAGGGGCAGCAGCTTCTTGCCCGTCGGGCCGATCTGGATGCTCGTGTCCATCTGCGGGCACACCCCGCAGTCGAAGCACGGCGTCCACCGGCAGTCGTCGACCTCTGTCTCGTCGAGGGCGTCCTGCCAGTCCTCCCAGAGCCAGTCCTTGTCGAGGCCGGAGTCCAGGTGGTCCCAGGGGAGGACCTCCTCGTAGGAGCGTTCGCGGGTGGTGTACCAGTCGACGTCGACGCCGAAGTCGGCCAGGGCCTTGTCGGCGCAGGCCATCCAGCGGTCGTAGGAGAAGTGCTCGCGCCAGCCGTCGAAGCGGCCGCCGTCCTCGTAGACCGCGCGGATGACGGCGCCGATGCGGCGGTCGCCGCGGGACAGCAGGCCCTCGACGATGCCGGGCTTGCCGTCGTGGTAGCGGAAGCCGATGGAGCGGCCGTACTTCTTGTCGCCCCGGATCTTGTCGCGGAGCTTCTCCAGGCGGGCGTCGGTCTCCTCCGCCGAGAGCTGCGGGGCCCACTGGAAGGGCGTGTGGGGCTTGGGGACGAAGCCGCCGATCGAGACCGTGCAGCGGATGTCGTTGGCGCCGGAGACCTCGCGGCCCTTCTGGATGACGTTCATCGCCATGTCGGCGATCTGGAGGACGTCCTCGTCGGTCTCCGTGGGCAGGCCGCACATGAAGTACAGCTTCACCTGGCGCCAGCCGTTGCCGTAGGCGGTGGCGACGGTGCGGATGAGGTCCTCTTCCGAGACCATCTTGTTGATGACCTTGCGCATGCGCTCGGAGCCGCCCTCGGGCGCGAAGGTCAGGCCCGACCTGCGGCCGTTGCGGGTGAGTTCGTTCGCCAGGTCCACGTTGAAGGCGTCGACGCGGGTCGAGGGGAGGGACAGACCGATCTTGTCCTCCTCGTACCGGTCCGCCAGGCCCTTGGCGATGTCGCCGATCTCGGTGTGGTCGGCCGACGACAACGACAGCAGGCCCACCTCCTCGAAGCCGGTCGCCTTCAGGCCCTTCTCGACCATCTCGCCGATGCCCGTGATGGACCGCTCGCGCACCGGGCGGGTGATCATGCCGGCCTGGCAGAAGCGGCAGCCGCGCGTGCAGCCGCGGAAGATCTCCACCGACATGCGCTCGTGCACCGTCTCGGCCAGCGGGACGAGGGGCTGCTTGGGGTAGGGCCACTCGTCGAGGTCCATGACCGTGTGCTTCGACACCCGCCACGGGACCCCCGACTTGTTGGGGACCACGCGGGCGATTCGGCCGTCCGGGAGGTACTCGACGTCGTAGAACGCCGGGATGTACACCGAGCCCGTCCTCGCGAGGCGGAAGAGGACCTCCTCGCGGCCGCCGGGCCGGCCCTCCGCCTTCCACTCGCGGATGATCTTCGTCATGTCGAGCACGGCCTGCTCGCCGTCGCCGATGATCGCCGCGTCGATGAAGTCCGCGATCGGCTCGGGGTTGAAGGCCGCGTGGCCGCCCGCCAGCACGATCGGGTCGTCCAGACCGCGGTCGCGGGACTCCAGCGGGATGCCCGCCAGGTCCAGCGCCGTCAGCATGTTCGTGTAGCCCAGCTCGGTGGAGAAGGACAGGCCGAAGACGTCGAACGCGCCCACGGGCCGGTGGCTGTCCACCGTGAACTGCGGGACGGCGTGCTCCCGCATCAGCGCCTCCAGGTCCGGCCACACGCTGTACGTGCGCTCGGCGAGGACGCCCTCCTGCTCGTTGAGGACCTCGTAGAGGATCATGACGCCCTGGTTGGGCAGACCCACCTCGTAGGCGTCGGGGTACATGAGCGCCCAGCGGACGTCACAGGACTCCCACGGCTTGACCGTGGAATTGAGCTCTCCGCCGACGTACTGGATCGGCTTCTGCACATGCGGGAGCAGAGCTTCGAGCTGCGGGAACACAGACTCAGCGGCCGCAGCGACTTCGGCAGACATCTCGCGAACCTTCGTGGGGTGGGCTGGACTGACAGGACAGGGTTTGCTGGCAGGGGTGACCATCTAGCCTAACGCGGCCGTGGCCACCCCCAGCACGCCCGAAGGCTCACAGGGCGTCCGCGGCGCCCCTGATCCCGTCCCAGCGGCCGGGCAGCTCGGCCTCCACGGTCGCCGCCCGCTGCTCCTCGCGCTCGTACAGCACCCCGTAGGTGAAGGCGCTCTCGCCCGCCGCGTGCGCCACCGCCGACAGCTCGCGCAGGGTCTGGCGGGCCATGACGCTGTCCTGGTGCTCCCCGAGCAGGTTCTGCAGCCCCTTCATGCTCTTGGTCAGGGACTTCGCGGGTTTGCCGAGAGCGGGGGTGGCCGCCTCCGCCGCGTACCGGGTGCGCTTGGTCTTCTTGCGCGCCTCGTGGATCGCGGCGTCCCGGTCGGTGCCGGGCTCCAGCTCCAGCGCCTGCTCGACGAGCGCGGACACCTTCCCGAAGGCCTCGCGTACGGCCTCGGCGAGCACCTTGCCGGGCTTCTTCCCGGCCGCCTTCCGCAGCGGCGGGTCCGTGAGCACCGCGTCCAGGGCGTCGAGGAGGGCCAGGTAGCGGCGGGAGTCGAGGACCCCGATCAGCCGGGCGCTGGCCCCGGACTGGTCACCCGCCCAGCGGTTCAGTCGCTCGCTGACCGGTCCGGCGACCAGCGTCGGGTCCAGCGCGTCGAGGGTCGCCGACAGCCGTTGCTTCAGCACCTCCCGGTCCCGGTCCACGCCCAGCTCGCCGGCCAGCCACTTCAGCTCGTCGCCGATCGGATCGGTGACCGCCCGGTCCAGGACCTCGCCGAAGGACGTGAAGGTGCTGCGCAGCCGGCGCGTGGCGACGCGCATACGGTGGAGCGCGTCCTCGGTGTCCTGGCGTACGGCGGGGTCGAGGCCGACGATCGCGTCCCGCTGGGTGCGGACGTACGCGAGCACGTGGTCGCCCGCGGTCACGGGGTCCTCGACGGGCGCGAGGTCGGGCTTGCGCGGGGCGGTCTCGGCCAGGGCGCGCGCGAGCTTCGACGCCGACGCCGAGGGCCGCACCCCCGCCTTGCGCAGCCGCTTCTCCACCTTGTCGAGGAAGGCCGGGTCGCCGTCGTCCGCCAGTTCCACCTCGATCTCGGTCCACTGGGCGCTGCCGTCGCCCCCGGTGAGCCGTTGCGCGTGCACGGCGTCCACGCTGGCCTCGGCGAGCAGCCGGCCGTCGGCGTCCACGAGGTCGCGCACGTCCCGGTCGGAGCGCAGCCGGACCACGGGCACCAGCTCGGCGTCCCGGACCCGGGAGCGGACCAGGGCGGCGAGGGTGTCGGGCAGGGTGTCGGAGAGCGGGGCCCGGATCTCGTCCCGTACGCCGGGGGCGACGGGGAACTTCAGATGCCAGCCGGGATCGGAGCCACCGGTGCGGTGGCGCAGGGTGATCGAGGACGCGGCGAGGCGTTCGTCGTGGGTGTCGTAGTAGGTGGCGTCCAGGTGGGCGACGCCCTTGTCGATGACCGCGGCGACCCCGGCGACGCCGGTGAGGTCGGGCAGCCCGCTCTCGTCGGACTCGTACTTTCGCTCGATCTCGCGCTGTGTGTCCGCCATGCACCGAATCTAGACGGAGTCGGGCGGGGACGGCAGAGGGCACCGACGGCGAGTCCCCGGGTGGATTGCCGAGGTCAGGAGGTGAGGAGTGCCCGCAGCTGCTCGGCGTCCGGGAACGGCGCGTCCTTCGCGGTCCGGGAGATCAGCAGGATGTGGGCGTCCTCGAACTGGTGGTACGACAGCGGCTCGGGGCCCTGTGCGACGACCAGCGCGTTGTGCTCCAGGCGCCAGCTGACGTACCGGGTGTCGTACTTGGGCCGGCGTATGTCGTGGTCCGGTGGTCCGAGCCGATCGGTGAAGCGCTGGACGACGGTGGCGTAGTGGGCGTCGAACTCCGGTCGCCAGGCGCCCTCCTGGCTGCTCCAGCCGGGGACCGCGTCCCAGATGTCCTCGTCGAGCAGGCCGCCGTCGACCGTGTAGAGGTAGGCGAAGGGCAGCGAGAGCGCGCCGTCGCCGTCGGCGGTCACGAAGTGGCCCTGCGGGGTGACATGCGTGGCCTCGGGGACGTCGGGCGTCTCCGCGTACGCCGGGCCCTGGACCGCCTGCGACCAGTCGGACCAGCCGGCCTCACCGGTCGCGGCCTCGACGGCGTCGGCGTCGGTCAGGTCCAGCTCCGCCAGCCGCAGGACCCGGCTCACCAGTTCCTCGTCGAGCGGGCACACGGCCACGTACTCCTCGGACATCCCACTCCCCCACCCCACAGGAACTCACCGGGCATGTGCCCACCGCTGGGCACGACTCGTGGCGCTATGCCGACATCGGCCGTTGGACTCTGATCGACTGGAGCAGTCCGACCGCCAGCCACACCGCGAACATCGACGTTCCGCCGTACGACACGAACGGCAGCGGCAGGCCGGTGACCGGCATGATCCCGAGGGTCATCCCGATGTTCTCGAAGGACTGGAAGGCGAACCAGGCCACGATCCCGGCGGCCACGATGGTGCCGTACAGCTCCGTCGTCTCGCGGGCGATGCGGCAGGCCCGCCACAGCACCACGCCGAGCAGCACGATGATCAGGCCCGCCCCGACGAAGCCGAGCTCCTCGCCCGCCACGGTGAACACGAAGTCGGTCTGCTGTTCCGGGACGAACTGGCCGGTGGTCTGCGAACCCTGGAACAGGCCGGAGCCGGTGAGCCCGCCGGAGCCGATGGCGATACGGGCCTGGTTGGTGTTGTAGCCGACGCCGGCCGGGTCGAGGCTGGGGTTGGCGAAGGCGGCGAAGCGGGCGATCTGGTAGTCGTCCAGGACGCCGAGCTGCCAGACCGCGATCGCGCCCGTCGCTCCCGCGCCGAGCAGGCCGAACACCCAGCGGTTGGAGGCGCCGGAGGCGAGCAGCACGCCCAGCACGATGATGACCATGACCATGACCGACCCGAGGTCGGGCATCAGCATGACGATCAGCATCGGCACGGCGGCCAGGCCCAGCGCCTGGAGGACGGTGCGGTGGTCGGGGTAGGGCTTGTCGCCCGCGTCGACCCGCGCCGCCAGCAGCATCGCCATGCCCAGGATGATCGTGATCTTCACGAACTCCGAGGGCTGGAGGGAGAAGCCGCCGCCGAGCACGATCCAGGAGTGCGCGCCGTTGACCGTGGAGCCGAGCGGGGTGAGCACCATCAGGATCAGGAACACCGAGGCGCCGTAGAGGATCGGCACGGCCGTGCGCAGCGCGCGGTGGCCGAGCCAGACGGTGCCGATCATCAGGGCGAAGCCGATGCCGGTGTTCATGATGTGCCGGATCAGGAAGTAGTACGGGTCGCCCTGGTTGATCTCGGTGCGGTTGCGGGTGGCCGAGAAGACCAGCAGCGAACCGATCCCCGACAGGGCGAGGGCCGCGAACAGTATCGGCCAGTCCAGTCGGCGGGCCACGGAGTCCCGGGCGAACAGCCGGGTCCAGCCCGCCCGTTCGGGACCGTAGCCGGGGACGGAGAAGCTGTTGCCGGTCATGTGCACATCCTCCGGCTTCCCCTGCGGCGGCGCCTGCGGGTGTCGCGGTTACGTGTCGCGGTGTTCTCGACGGTCGCCGCCAGCTGGGTCTCGTCCGGCTCGGGGGCGCCCTCCTGGGTCACCCGCTGCTCCTTGCCCGGGTCCTTGGAGACCTTCGGGGACTTGATCGTGCCGTCCGTCTGGACCTTCGGCAGGCCCTTCTGCGGGGTGGGCAGCAGCGCGTTCTTCTTGTCGATGGTGCCGTCGTCGGAGACGCCGTACAGCGCGTCGTAGATGTTGCGCACGGCGGGGCCGGAGGCGCCGGAGCCCGTACCACCCTGGGAGATGGTCATGACGACCGCGTAGTCCTTGGTGTACGTGGCGAACCAGGACGTCGTCTGCTTGCCGTAGACCTCGGCGGTACCGGTCTTGGCGTGCATCGGGATCTTGTCCTGCGGCCAGCCGACGTCGGCGAACCGCCAGGCGGCGGTGCCGCGGGTGGCGACGCCCGCGAGGGCGTCGTCCATCTCGGCCAGCGTCTTGGCGCTTATGGGCAGCTTGCCGTGGGCCTTCGGCTTGATCTCGTCGACCGTCCTGCCGTCGGCGCTGACGACGGCCTTGCCGACGGAGGGGTCGTAGAGCGTGCCGCCGTTGGAGATCGCCGCGTAGATGGTGGCCATCTGGATGGGGGTGACGAGGGTGTCGCCCTGGCCGATGGAGTAGTTGACGGAGTCACCGGCGCGCATCAGGTTGCCTTCGAGGCAGTTCTCGTAGGCGATCTGCTCGGCGTAGCTGCCGCCCTTCTTCCCCGTCTTGCACCAGGCGTCCTTGTTGGCCTTCCAGTAGTCCTGCTTCCACTTGCGGTCCGGGATGCGGCCGCTGACCTCGTTGGGCAGGTCGATGCCGGTGGTGGCGCCGAGACCGAACTGGTGGGCGGTCTTGTAGAACCAGTTGTTGGCGTCCTTCTTCGGCTTGAGGCCGCCGTCCTTCTTCCACTCCTCGTGGGAGAGGCGGTAGAAGACGGTGTCGCAGGAGACCTCCAGGGCGCGCCCGAGGCTGATCGGGCCGTATCCCTTGGTCTCGAAGTTCTTGAAGACCTGGCCGCCGATGGAGTACGAGCTGGAGCAGTTGTAGGGGCCGGCGAAGGAGTAGCCGGCGTTGACCGCGGCGGCGGTCGGGACCACCTTGAAGATGGAGCCGGGCGCCGACTGGCCCTGGATGGCGCGGTTGATCAGCGGGTAGTTGGAGTCCTTGCCGGTGAGCTTCCTGTAGTCCTTGGCGGAGATGCCGCCGACCCAGGCGTTCGGGTCGTAGGTCGGGTTGGACGCCATGGCGACGATGCGGCCGGTCTTGGCCTCCATCACGACGACCGCGCCGGAGTCGGCCTTGTAGTTCTCGCCGGTGTTGTCGTCGAAGACCTCGCGGGCCTTCTTCATCGCGTCGTTCAGCTCGTACTCCGCGACCCGCTGGACGCGGGCGTCGATGCTGGTGACGAGGTCGGCGCCGGGCTGGGCCTCGTCGGCCTCGGCCTGGCCGATGACGCGGCCGAGGTTGTCGACCTCGTAGCGGGTGACGCCGGCCTTGCCGCGCAGCTCCTTGTCGTACTGGCGCTCCAGGCCGCTGCGGCCCACCTGGTCGGAGCGCAGGTAGGGCGAGTCGGTGTCCTGGGCCTTGGTGATCTCCTCGTCGGTGACCGGGGAGAGGTAGCCGAGGACCTGGGCGGTGTTGGCCTTGCCGGGGCTCGGGTAGCGGCGGACGGCCTCGGGCTCGGCGGTGATGCCGGGGAAGTCCTCGGCGCGCTCGCGGATCTGCAGGGCCTGCTTGGCGGTGGCCTCGTCGGTGATGGGGATGGGCTGGTACGGCGAGCCGTTCCAGCAGGGCTGGGGGGTCTCGGCGTCGCAGAGGCGGACCTTCTGCATGACTTCCTGGGGCGTCATGCCGAGGACCTTGGCCAGCTTGGTGAGGACGGCCTTGCCGTCGTCCTTCATCTTCAGCAGGTCGGTGCGGGAGGCGGAGACCACGAGCCGGGTCTCGTTGTCCGCGATGGGCACGCCGCGCGCGTCCAGGATCGAGCCGCGGACGGCGGGTTCCACGACCTGCTGGACGTGGTTGCCGGAGGCCTCCTTGGCGTACTCGTCGCCCTCGCGGATCTGGAGGTACCACAGGCGCCCGCCGAGGGTGCCGAGCAGGGACAGGACGAGGATCTGGATCACGATGAGCCTGATCTGGACCCGTGGGGTCCGACCGGTCTCGGGGATGTTGGTCACTGCGGCTGCCGCCCCCTCTCAGTGCGCCGTGTGGTGTGCGCGTACGAATGATGAACGGCTGACCTGTGAGGCCGCGTTCCGTCCCGGCGGACACGTTCGGGTGAACTCGCCCGGCCTCTCGGCCATCTGCCCCGCCCTCACCGGCGCCTGCTCCAGGCGCCCTTGCCCCGCCGTCACAGCCGCTTGACCCCCTTGATGCGCCCGACGCGTGCGGTCCGGGTGCGGGCCTTGGTCTTCAGCGCGCCGAGTCCGCCGCGCTGGCCGCCGATCCTCAGGCCGGTGCCCGAGGAGAGCCAGCCGGAGGAGATGTCGGTGGCGTTGGCGGCGGAGGTGGTCTCCGCGAGGGGGTCGTTCTCGGCGCGGCGGGCGAGCGCCATGATGCCGGGGACGACGAAGGGCGCGAGCAGCAGGTCGTAGAGCGCGGCGGTGAACAGCAGGCTGCCGAGCCCGACATGGCGGGCGGCGGTGTCGCCGACGAGGGCGCCGACACCGGCGTAGAGCAGGGTGGTGCCGACGGCCGCGGCGACGACGACGAGCATCGGGCCGGTGGCCGACTTGAGTCTGCCGTTCTCCGGTTTGGCGAGCCCGGCGAGATAGCCGATGACGCACAGGACCAGCGCGTAGCGCCCGGCGGCGTGGTCGGCGGGCGGCGCGAGGTCGGCCAGCAGACCGGCGCCGAACCCGACGAGGGCGCCGCCGACATGGCCGTAGACCATCGCCAGACCGAGGACGGTCAGCAGCAGCAGGTCGGGGACCGCGCCCGGGAGGTGGAGTCGGGCCAGGACGCTGACCTGCAGGACCAGGGCGACGACGACGAGGGAGGTGGAGAGCAGGATCCGGTTGACACGCAAGGGGAATCAGCTCCTACTGCTCTTGCTCGAGCTGGCCGTCGGCGGGGGCGTTGGCGGACGGGGTCACCGTGACGGTGACGGTCGGCCGGGGGGTCGGCTTCGGCTTGTCGGGCAGCACCGTGTCTCGCGGGTCCTTCTTCGGGGTCTCGACGACGACGCCGACGATGTCGAGCTTGGTGAAGCTGACGTACGGCGTGACGTAGAGGGTGCGGGTGAGGTCGCCGCCGGAGGGGTCGACGCGGGAGACGACGCCGACGGGGACGCCGGGCACGAAGGGCTTGTCGGCCTGCGAGCCGAAGGTGACCAGACGGTCGCCCTTCTTCACCTCGGCCTTGCCGTTGAGGAGTTCGACGCGCAGCGGGCGGTCGCCCTGCCCGGAGGCGAAGCCCAGCTCGTCACCGGCCTCCATGCGGGTGCCGACGGTGAAGTCGGGGTCGCTGGCGAGCAGCACGGTGGCGGTGTCGGGGCCGACGGTGGTCACGCGGCCGACGAGTCCGTCGCCGTTGAGCACGGTCATGTCGCGCCTGATGCCGTCGTTGCTGCCGACGTCGATGGTGATCGTCCAGGAGAAGCCCTGGGCCGCTCCTATGGCGATGACCTCGGCGCCCTTGATGCCGTACTGCCCCTCGGCGGCCACGTTCAGCATGCTGGTGAGCTGCTTGAGGCGGCTGGCGTTGCGGTCGTCGCTGCCGAGGCGGGCCTTGAGGGCCGCGTTCTCCTTCTCCAGCGCGGCCATCCGGTCGTGTCGCTCGCCGGAGTCGCGGATCGCGGAGACCGCGTTGCCGACCGGGTTCACGGCGGCCGAGACGCCGTCCTCGACGGGGCCGAAGACCGTGGCCGCGGCCTGGCGGGCACCGTCGACCGGTGAGTCCTCCCCGCCGCGGATGTCCACCGTGATCAGTGCGAACGCGATGGCGATCAGCAGCACCAGGAGCAGCCGGCTCTCTCGTGTGTCCCTCACGTGCGGCGGCGTGCCTTCCTCAATAGGAATGTGCGGTGTTCAGGAATGTGCGGGTGTGTAGAGGCGGGTGTGTGCGCGAGCATATGCCTCTATATCAACGATCCGCCGCACGAGAGGAGATCATCTCGTACGGCGGAATCGAAGAGTTACGTCATCTGCGCGGCTGGGCGTCGAGGACCTGCTGGAGCGCCTCGAACTCCTCCACGCACTTGCCGGAGCCGAGCGCCACGCTGTCCAGCGGGTCCTCGGCGATGTGGATCGGCATGCCGGTCTCCCGGCGCAGCCGCTCGTCCAGACCGCGCAGCAGGGCGCCGCCGCCGGTCAGGACGATCCCGCGGTCCATGATGTCGCCGGACAGCTCGGGCGGGCACTTGTCGAGGGTCGTCTTGACCGCGTCCACGATCGCGTTGACGGGTTCCTCGATCGCCTTGCGGACCTCGGCGGCCGAGATGACGACGGTCTTGGGCAGCCCGGACACCAGGTCCCGGCCGCGGATCTCGGTGTGTTCGTCAGCGTCGAGGTCGTACGCCGAACCGATCGTGATCTTGATCTGCTCGGCCGTCCGCTCACCGAGGAGGAGGGAGTACTCCTTCTTGATGTGCTGGATGATCGCGTTGTCCAGTTCGTCGCCCGCGACGCGGATGGACTGGGCGGTGACGATGCCGCCGAGCGAGATGACCGCGACCTCCGTGGTGCCGCCGCCGATGTCGACCACCATGTTGCCCGTGGCCTCGTGGACCGGCAGGCCGGAGCCGATGGCCGCGGCCATGGGCTCCTCGATGATGTGCACCTGACGGGCGCCGGCCTGGGACGACGCCTCGATGACGGCGCGGCGCTCGACGCCCGTGATGCCCGAGGGCACACAGACGACGACCCGCGGACGAGCCAGATACCGCCGCTTGTGGATCTTCAGGATGAAGTAGCGGAGCATCCGCTCGGTGATCTCGAAGTCGGCGATGACACCGTCCTTCAGCGGACGCACGGCAACGATGTTGCCGGGCGTGCGCCCGATCATCTTCTTCGCTTCGGCGCCGACAGCCAGGATTCCACCGGTGTTCGTGTTGATCGCGACGACGGACGGCTCGTTGAGTACGATCCCGCGACCCCTGACGTACACCAGCGTGTTGGCGGTCCCGAGGTCGACAGCCATGTCACGGCCGATGAACGACATTGAGTTCCCCATCAGGATTCGTCTGGCCTTCCTGGGAGCTTTGAGGGCTTTTCAGGTCGGCGAAGTGGGTGCTGTGACGTGAAGGCTTCCATCGTAGTGGCGCCTACGCGAACACTGCGCGAGGGTCTTCGCCATTGTCAGCAGATGAGAGGCCGCCGCGCTTGTGGAGACGGTCCATAGGGGGAACCCGTTCCCCCGATCGGCACGCATATGCCAAGGGACGGCCGAAAACAGACGGCCGTCCCAGGTCAGACCGACGGGCGTTATGACACGCCGTCAGAAAAAGCCACGAAACCCACGCACGGAAGGAACGCGCGCGGAGGCTAGGCGCGGCCGGGGAAGAAGATCTTCACCTCGCGCTCGGCCGACTCCTCCGAGTCGGAGGCGTGGATCAGGTTCTCGCGGACGATCACACCGAAGTCACCGCGGATGGAACCGGGCGCCGCGGCGATCGGGTCGGTCGGGCCGGCCAGCGCGCGCACGCCCTCGATGACCCGCTCGCCCTCGACGATCAGCGCCACGACCGGACCGGAGGCCATGAACTCCACCAGCGGCTCGTAGAACGGCTTGCCCTTGTGCTCGCCGTAGTGCTGCTCCAGCGTGTCCTGGTCGAGGGTGCGCAGCTCCAGCGCGGTGATCTGCCAGCCGGCCTTGCGCTCGATACGGCTGATGATCTCGCCGGTCAGGCCACGACGGACGGCGTCGGGCTTGAGCAGGACGAGGGTGCGCTGGGTCACGACGGGCTCCTTGTGATCAAAAAATGTGCGGGTGACGAGATTACCGGGCGTGTCCCCCGGCCGGTCACGCAGCGTCAGGTGTAGGGGAGTCGGCCTGCGCCGCGAACCTGGCCTTCGCCTCGTCGACCTTCCGCCCGTAGTGCACCGAGGCCCACCACAGCGCCGCGAAGACCACGCCCAGGAAGAACATCGTCGGCACGACGAACCCGGAGGCGATCAGGGCGATCTGAAGGGCCCAGCCGAGGGCGACGCCGCCGGGCCGGGTGATCACACCGCACAGCACCAGACACAGCACCATGGCGACACCGCTGACCGTCCACACCGCCGACGTGGACAGGCTGTCGTCCTTCATGGCGACCAGCGCGGCGAAGCCGATGATGAAGAACTCGCCGATCAGGGTCGAGGAGCACAGAGTACGCATTGGTGGGTTTCAGCCCTTCCCCAGCAGCAGCCGGGCCTCGCCGACTGTGATGACCGATCCGGTGACGAGCACACCGCCGCCCGCGAACTCGCCCTCCTCCTCGGCCAGCGTGATCGCGGCCTCCAGGGCGTCGGGCAGCCGCGGCTCGACCTGTACGCGCTCCTCACCGAACACCTCGACGGCGATTCCGGCAAGCTCGTCCGCGTCCATGGCCCGGTGACTGGTGTTCTGGGTGACGACGATCTCCGCGAAGATCGGCTCGAAGGCCTCCAGCAGCCCTCGCACGTTCTTGTCGCCGCTCGCCCCGACCACCCCGATCAGCCGGCTGAAGTCGAAGGCCTCGCCGATCGCCTCGGCGGTGGCACGGGCGCCCGCGGGATTGTGCGCCGCGTCCAGCACGACGGTGGGAGAACGCCGTACGACCTCCAGCCGCCCCGGGGAGGTCACGGCCGCGAAGGCCTTGCGTACGGTGTCGATGTCGAGCGGCTCGGGCCGCTGCGAGCCGACGCCGAAGAACGCCTCGACCGCGGCGAGCGCCACGGCGGCGTTGTGCGCCTGGTAGGCACCGTGCAGCGGGAGGTAGACCTCCTCGTACTCCCCGCCGAGCCCGCGCAGCGTGAGCAGTTGCCCGCCGACCGCGACCTGCCGCGCGACCACTCCGAACTCGAGTCCCTCACGAGCGACCGTGGCGTCGACCTCGACCGCCTTCTTCAGCAGGACTTGAGCGGCGTCGACCGGCTGCTGCGCCAGGATGACCGTCGCGTCCTGCTTGATGATGCCGGCCTTCTCCGTGGCGATCGCGGCGGTCGTCTCGCCCAGCCGGTCGGTGTGGTCCAGGTCGATGGGGGTGACGACGGCGACGTCCCCGTCGATGACGTTGGTGGCGTCCCAGGAGCCGCCCATGCCGACCTCGACGACCGCCACGTCGACCGGGGCGTCGGCGAAGGCGGCGTACGCCATGCCGGTCAGCACCTCGAAGAAGGACAGCCGGTACTCCTGCTGCGCGTCGACCATCTCGACGTACGGCCTGATGTCCTCGTACGTCTCGATGAAGCGCTCCGCCGAGATCGGTGCCCCGTCCAGGCTGATGCGCTCGGTGATCGACTGCACGTGGGGGCTGGTGTACCGGCCGGTGCGCAGCTCGAAGGCGCCGAGGAGGGCCTCGATCATGCGGGCCGTGGAGGTCTTGCCGTTGGTGCCGGTGATGTGGATCGAGGGGTACGACCGCTGCGGGTCGCCCAGGACGTCCATGAGCGCGGCGATACGGCTGACGGAGGGCTCCAGCTTGGTCTCGCCCCACCGCGTGGCGAGGTCCGCCTCGACCGCGCGCAGAGCCTTGTCGACCTCGGGGTCCTCGGGTCGTCCCGGCACGTCTGCCTCCGGCGGGCCGCCCTGGGTGCGCAGGGTGCGGCTGCCGGCCTCGATGACCGCGAGGTCGGGGTCCCGGTCTGTCTCGGCGTCGATGATCTCGTCGAAGGGGTCGCTGTCGCTCACGGGGCCAGTCTACGGAGGCTGACCGGCATGCCGCCCATGGAGTGGGGTGGCCGGTGCCGCCTTGCGGGCGCGGGGAGGCTGTGGCTCGCACAGTTCCCCGCGCCCCGGGGTCGGCTACTGCTGGGGCAGCCTGTCCAGCTGGGACTGGATACGGGCGATGTCCTCGTCCGCCTTCGCCAGCCGGCCGCGAATCTTGTCCACCACGTTGTCCGGGGCCTTGGCGAGGAACGCCTCGTTGCCGAGCTTCGCCGTGGCCTGGGCCTTCTCCTTCTCGGCGGCCGCCAGGTCCTTCGCGAGGCGCTTGCGCTCCGCCGCGACGTCGATGGTGCCGGAGAGGTCGAGGGCGACCTCGGCGCCGGCGACCGGGAGGGTCGCCGTGGCCGTGAAGGCGTCGCCCTCGGGCTGGAGGCGCAGGAGCTGGCGGATGGCGGCCTCGTGCGGCGCCAGTGCCGTGCCGTCGAGGGTGAGGCGGGCCGGGACGCGCTGGCCGGGCTGGAGGCCCTGGTCGGCGCGGAAGCGGCGGACCTCGGTGATGACGGACTGGAGGGTCTCGATCTCCCGCTCGGCGGCGTCGTCACGGAAGCCGCTGTCCGTCGGCCAGTCCGCGATGACGATGGACTCGCCGCCCGTGAGGGTGGTCCAGAGGGTGTCGGTGACGAACGGGACAAGCGGGTGCAGCAGCTTCAGCGTGACGTCGAGGACCTCGCCGAGGACGCGCTGGGAGACCTTGGCGCCCTCGCCGCCCGCCTGGAACGTGGTCTTCGACAGCTCGACGTACCAGTCGAAGACCTCGTCCCACGCGAAGTGGAAGAGGGCGTCGGAGAGCTTGGCGAACTGGAAGTCCTCGTAGAACGCGTCCACTTGGGCGACCGTCTTGTTGAGACGGGACAGGATCCAGCGGTCCGTGGCCGACATCTGCTCGGGGGACGGCAGCGGGCCCTCGACCGTCGCGCCGTTCATCAGCGCGAAGCGGGTGGCGTTCCAGATCTTGTTGGCGAAGTTCCGGGACGCCTGGACCCAGTCCTCGCCGATCGGGACGTCGGTGCCGGGGTTGGCGCCGCGGGCCAGGGTGAAACGGACGGCGTCGGAGCCGTACTTGTCCATCCAGTCGAGCGGGTCGACGACGTTGCCGAAGGACTTCGACATCTTCTTGCCGCGCTCGTCGCGGACCAGGCCGGTCAGGGCGATGGTCTTGAACGGGACCTCGCCGTCCATGGCGTAGAGGCCGAACATCATCATCCGGGCGACCCAGAAGAAGATGATGTCGTGGCCGGTCAGCAGGACGTCGGTGGAGTAGAACTTCCGCAGGTCCGCGGTCTGTTCGGGCCAGCCGAGCGTGGAGAAGGGCCACAGGCCGGAGGAGAACCAGGTGTCCAGGACATCGGTGTCCTGGTGCCAGCCCTCGCCCGTGGGCGGCTCCTCGTCGGGGCCGACGCAGACGACCTCGCCGTCCGGGCCGTACCAGACCGGAATCCGGTGGCCCCACCACAACTGCCGCGAGATGCACCAGTCGTGCATGTTGTCGACCCAGTCGAAGTACCGCTTCGACATGTCCTCGGGGTGGATCCTGACCCGGCCGTCGCGGACCGCGTCACCGGCGGCCTTGGCGAGCGGGCCGACCTTGACCCACCACTGCATCGACAGGCGCGGCTCGATGGTGGTCTTGCAGCGCGAGCAGTGGCCGACGGAGTGGACGTAGGGCCGCTTCTCGGCGACGATCCGGCCCTGCGAGCGCAGCGCCGCGACGATGGCGGAGCGCGCCTCGAAGCGGTCCAGGCCCTGGAAGGGTCCGTGGACCGTGATGACGGCCCGCTCGTCCATGACCGTGATCGACTCCAGGCCGTGGCGCTGGCCGATGGCGAAGTCGTTGGGGTCGTGGGCCGGGGTCACCTTGACGGCACCGGTGCCGAACGCGGGATCGACGTGGGTGTCGGCGACGACGGGGATGGTGCGGTCGGTCAGCGGCAGCTTGATCCGCTTGCCGACGAGGTGCCGGTAGCGCTCGTCGTCGGGGTGAACGGCGACGGCGGTGTCACCGAGCATGGTCTCGGCACGGGTGGTGGCGACGACGAGCGTCTCCTCCCCCTCCCCGTACGTGATGGAGACGAGCTCGCCGTCGTCCTCCTGGTACTCGACCTCGATGTCGGAGATGGCGGTCAGACAGCGCGGGCACCAGTTGATGATGCGCTCGGCGCGGTAGATCAGCTCGTCCTCGTAGAGCTTCTTGAAGATGGTGAGGACGGCCTTGGACAGCCCTTCGTCCATGGTGAACCGCTCACGGTCCCAGTCGACGCCGTCGCCCAGGCGGCGCATCTGGCCGAGGATCTTGCCGCCGTACTCTTCCTTCCACTGCCAGACGCGCTCGACGAACTCCTCGCGCCCCAGGTCGTGCCGCGACTTGCCCTCCTCGGCGAGCTGCTGCTCGACCTTGTTCTGGGTCGCGATACCGGCGTGGTCCATGCCGGGCAGCCACAGCGACTCGTACCCCTGCATGCGCTTGCGGCGCGTGAGGGCGTCCATGAGCGTGTGCTGGAAGGCGTGCCCCAGGTGCAGGGAGCCGGTGACGTTCGGCGGCGGGATGACGATGGTGTACGCGGGCTTGTCGCTCTTCGCGTCGGCGGCGAAGTAACCCCGTTCCACCCAGCGCTCGTACAGCGCCCCCTCTACCTCGGCCGGCGCGTACTGGGTCGGCAGTTCGGTGTCGGGCGCTGATGGCTGCTGCTGAGCGTTCTCGGTCACGGGCCCAGTTTAGGGGTGTCGCGGGGGTGTCCCGAAACGGCTTTGTTCTGTAACGGTGGCACCCCCCGATGCGGTGCGTGCGCCCTGCCTGCGCCAGGATGTTCGGAACACATAAGCATCTGGAGGGGACCCCAGTAATGAGTCACAACCAGCCGGGCCCGTACGGCGGGCAGCCCCAGCAGCCCGGACCGTACGGCCAGCCGGGCCCGTACGGCCAGCAGCCGCCGCAGGCCCCCCAGCCCGGCTACGGCTACCCCCAGCAGCCCGCCCAGCCCCAACAGCCGGGCTACGGCTACCCCCAGCAGGGCGGCGTCCCGCCCCAGACCCCGCCGTACGGGCAGCAGCAGTACGGTCAGCAGCCCTACACGACCCCGATGCCGCCCGTGCCCGGCGGTGGCAGTGGCGGCGGCGGCAAGAAGAAGCTCGGCCTGATCATCGGCGCGGTGGCGGTCGTGGCGGCGATCGCGGTGGGCGCGGCGCTGGTGCTGGGTGGGGGTGACAGCGACTCGGCCGCCGGGGACGACGGTCCGCACAAGCTGACCACTCCGGCCAAGGTTCTCGGCGAGTACAAGAAGAGCGAGGGCGAGAACTCCGACGGTGCGATGACCGAGGAGGATCTGAAGGACGCCGCGAAGTGGGGCGTGAAGGACCCCAAGGACGTCGACGCGTCGTACCAGGCGGGCGAGGACCCGGACAACCCGCTGGCGGGCAAGCTGCTGTCCTTCGGTGGTGTCTACGGCGAGATCGAGGACCCCGAGAAGACGGTCGACGCGCTCTTCGCCTCCATGAAGAAGGACGCGGCCGAGAACGACGTCACCTTCGAGGGCGACCCGAAGGCCTACACGCCCGAGGGCTTCGACGGCACCGTCCTGAAGTGCCAGCAGGCCACGATGAAGAACACCGAGGCCTCGGCGGGTGTGCCGAGCGAGATGAAGATGACGTACTGCGCCTGGGGCGACCACAGCACGATCGGCTTCGTGATGCCCCTGGAGTTCTCGGACATCGCGGCCGGCAAGGGGGCGGATCCGACGGAGGTGGCCGCGCTCACGGTCAAGCTCCGCAAGGAGGTCCGCGTCAAGATCTGACGCTCCGAACTGCGAAGGGGCCCCGGTCGGTTGACCGGGGCCCCTTCGTTCGTCCTGGTGCGCGGCGGCGGTTACGCCGTCTTCGCCTCGCCCGGGCCCCGGCCGTTGCGCGCGTCGCGCGGGATCAGGGTGGGGTTGACGTTGGAGTGGACGACGTCCGCCGTGATGACGACGCGGGCGACGTCCTTGCGGGACGGGATCTCGTACATGACGCCCTGGAGGACTTCCTCCATGATGGCGCGCAGGCCTCGGGCGCCGGTCTGGCGGAGGATGGCCTGGTCGGCGATGGCCTCGAGCGCCTCGCGCTCGAAGTCCAGCTCCACGCCGTCGAGTTCGAAGAGGCGCTGGTACTGCTTCACCAGGGCGTTGCGAGGCTCGACCAGGATCTGGAGCAGCGCCTCGCGGTCGAGGTTGTGGACCGAGGTGATGACGGGCAGACGGCCGATGAACTCGGGGATCATCCCGAACTTCACCAGGTCCTCCGGCATGACGTCCTCGAACTGGTCCTTGGCCTCCAGCTCCCGCTTGGAGCGGATCGTCGCGCCGAAGCCGATGCCCTTCGCGCCCGCCCGGGACTCGATGAGCTTCTCCAGGCCCGCGAAGGCACCGCCCACGATGAACAGGACGTTCGTCGTGTCGATCTGGATGAACTCCTGGTGCGGGTGCTTGCGTCCGCCCTGGGGCGGGACCGAGGCCGTGGTGCCCTCGAGGATCTTGAGCAGGGCCTGCTGGACACCCTCGCCGCTCACATCACGCGTGATGGAGGGGTTCTCGCTCTTCCTCGCGACCTTGTCGATCTCATCGATGTAGATGATGCCCGTCTCGGCCTTCTTGACGTCGTAGTCCGCCGCCTGAATGAGCTTCAGGAGGATGTTCTCGACGTCCTCGCCGACGTACCCCGCCTCGGTGAGCGCCGTTGCGTCGGCGATCGCGAACGGGACGTTCAGCATGCGGGCCAGGGTCTGGGCCAGCAGGGTCTTGCCGGAGCCCGTCGGGCCCAGCAGGAGGATGTTGGACTTCGCCAACTCGATCGCGTCGTCACGGCCGTTGCCGCCGCCGTTCTCTCCGGCCTGGACGCGTTTGTAGTGGTTGTACACCGCCACGGAGAGCGCCTTCTTGGCCGACTCCTGGCCCACCACATAGCCCTCGAGGAACTCGTAGATCTCGCGGGGCTTGGGCAGTTCCTCCCAGCGCACCTCGCTCGTCTCCGCGAGCTCCTCCTCGATGATCTCGTTGCAGAGGTCGATGCACTCGTCGCAGATGTACACACCAGGCCCTGCGATGAGCTTCTTGACCTGCTTCTGGCTCTTGCCGCAGAACGAGCACTTGAGCAGATCGCCGCCGTCACCGATGCGTGCCACGGTGTGCTTCCCCTTCGCCTGGGAGACGCCTAGGTCCAGCGGCTCCTGGTGCTGCCTTATTCCGACGGTACCTTGCCGGGCCCCCCGTTCGGGCCCCCCTTGGCGCGGTTCACTTTGACGTGCAGCGTGTCAAAGCACACGAACCAGGCCAAGGGGCGGCAGACAATACAGCCTCCGACTAGCGGACGGCCGCGTTGTTCATCTTCCGGGTGGAGATGATCTGGTCGATCAGACCGTAGGAGAGCGCCTCCTCGGCCGTGAGGATCTTGTCGCGCTCGATGTCCTCGCGGATCTTCTCGATCGGCGTGGTGGAGTGCTTGGCCAGCATCTCCTCCAGCTGCGCGCGCATCCGCAGGATCTCGTTGGCGGCGATCTCCAGGTCGGAGACCTGACCGCGGCCCGTCTCGCTGTAGGGCTGGTGGATCAGCACGCGCGCGTTCGGCAGCGCCATGCGCTTGCCGGGCGTACCGGCGGCGAGCAGGATGGCCGCGGCGGAGGCCGCCTGGCCCATGCAGACCGTCTGGATGTCCGGCTTCACGAACTGCATCGTGTCGTAGATGGCCGTCAGCGCGGTGAAGGAGCCGCCGGGGCTGTTGATGTAGACCGAGATGTCCCGGTCGGGGTCCATCGACTCCAGGCACAGCAGCTGCGCCATGACGTCGTTGGCGGAGGCGTCGTCGATCTGCACGCCGAGGAAGATCACGCGCTCCTCGAACAGCTTCGCGTACGGGTCGTACTCGCGGACGCCCTGCGAGGTGCGCTCGACGAAGCGCGGGATGACGTAACGGGACTCCGCCGAGGGGCCCGTGTACTCGGCGCGCGTGCGGTCGTACATGCCGCTGCCGGGGAAGTCGTTCACTGTCTGTCTCCTAGGAGCTGAGGCGGTCGGCTGGGGGCGCTTGCGGGGCCCTGGGGCCCAGCGGTGGGGCTCAGGCCCCGGTGCCGCCGCCGCCCGGCATGTTGGCGGCCGTGGTGATGACCTCGTCGATGAGGCCGTACTCCTTGGCCTCCTCCGCGTCGAACCAGCGGTCGCGGTCGGAGGCGCGGGTGATCTCCTCGAACGACTGCCCCGTGTGCTGCGAGGTGAGCTCGGCCATGCGCTTCTTGGTGTGCAGCAGCCGCTCGGCGTGGATCTTGATGTCCGAGGCCGAACCGGCGAGACCGGCGGACGGCTGGTGGATCAGGATCTCGGCGTTCGGCAGCGCGAAGCGCTTGCCGGGGGTGCCCGCGCTGAGCAGGAACTGCCCCATGGAGGCGGCGAGACCCATGGCGATCGTCACCACGTCGTTCTTGATGTACTGCATGGTGTCGTAGATCGCCATGCCGGCGGTGATCGAGCCGCCCGGGCTGTTGATGTAGAGGTAGATGTCCTTGTCCGGGTCGGCGGCAAGGAGCAGCAGCTGTGCGGTGATCTTGTTGGCGATGTCGTCGTCGACCGGCTGGCCGAGGAAGATGATCCGCTCGTTGAGCAGCCGGTTGTAGACCTGGTCACCGAGGCCACCACCGATGGAAGGCTCGCCGGCGGCTGAAGGCATCAGATTCGTCACGTATCCACCTGCTCGTCTTACGACGGCGCCGGGCCGTCTTCACGTGTTCCTGCCGGGGCTGGGCAGTTTCGTCAGACTCCCCTGCCCTCGTACTCATGGACCCTAACGCGCAGGCCCGGCCGAGCCATCCCGGTTCCCGGGGTGTTCGCCGGGGGCGTAGCCGCCGTAGGCGGGAAAGGCCCCCGGGACCATGTCCCCGGGGGCCTTTCCTGCGACGTACAAGGGCGCGCGACGGCCGTACGCGACGCTCTACGGCCTGTGCGGCGCCGTGGGCGCGATCAGCCCTCGGTCTTGGCGTCCGCCTCGGTGGCGTCGGCCTCGGTGGCCTCCGCGGCGGTCTCGTCGGCCTCGTCCTCGTCGTCCAGGTCGATGACCTCGCCGTTGGTGTCCTTCACCGTGGCGGCCTCGACCACGACGGCCAGGGCCTTGCCGCGGGCGACCTCGCCGACCAGGAGCGGAACCTGGCCGCCCTCGACGACCGCCTGGGCGAACTGGTCGGGGGACATGCCCGAGGAGGCCGCACGGCGCATGAGGTGCTCGGTGAGCTCCTCCTGGTTGACGTTCAGCTTCTCGCGCTTGACCAGCTCGTCGAGGACGAACTGGGTCTTGATGCCCTTGACCGCGGCGTCCTTGGTCTCGGTGTCGAACTCCTCGACCGTCTTGCCCTGGATCTCCAGGTACTTCTCCAGGTCCAGGCCCATCTGGCCGAGCTGGTGGTGCTCGAGGTTGTGCTTGCGGGTGTTGATCTCGTCCTCGAGGAGCTTCTCGGGGACGGGCACCTCGACGAGCTCCAGCAGCTTCTCCAGGACGCGCTCCTGGGCCTGCGTGGCCTGGTCGTACTGCTTCATGTTCTCGAGGCGCTTGCGGCTGTCGGCCTTCAGCTCGTCGAGGGTGTCGAACTCGGAGGCGAGCTGCGCGAACTCGTCGTCCAGCTCGGGCAGTTCGCGGGCGGCGACCTGGGTGACCTTGACGGTGACCTCGGCCTCCTTGCCGGCCGCGGAGCCGCCCTTGAGCTCGGAGGTGAAGGTGGTCTCGCCACCGGCCTCCAGGCCCTTGACGGCGTCGTCGATGCCGTCGAGGAGCTCGCCCGAGCCGATGGTGTAGGACACACCGCTGGCGATGCCGTCCTCCAGCACCTCGCCGTCGACCTTGGCCTCCAGGTCGATGGTGACGACGTCGCCGTCCTCGGCGGCACGCTCGACCGGGGAGGTGGAGGCGAAGCGCTCACGCAGCTGCTCGACCGACTTCTCGACGTCCTCGTCGGTCACCTCGACGGCGTCGACCTCGACCTCGATGGAGGAGAAGTCCTCGGGGAGCTCCAGGGACGGACGGATGTCGACCTCGGCGGTGAAGTTCAGCGTCTCGCCGTCCTTCAGCTCGGTGATGTCGACCTCGGGCTGGCCCAGGACGTCGATCTCGGCCTCGTTGACGGCCTCGGTGTAGAACTTCGGAAGCGCGTCGTTGACGGCCTCCTCCAGCACGGCGCCGCGACCGAACCGCTGGTCGATGACGCGGGCCGGGATCTTGCCCTTGCGGAAGCCCTTCACCGTGACCTGCTGGTTGATCTTCTTGTACGCCGCGTCGAGGCTGTCCTTGAGCTCCTCGAAGGGCACCTCGACAGTGAGCCGAACCCGAGTCGGGTTCAGGGTCTCCACGGCGCTCTTCACGGTTCGGTCTCCTTGTGGCTGACTTCTTGGATTGCCGGGGCCAGAACGGCTCCGGCGGATTCGCCGCCCAGGACTACATCAGACGAGAGGCACACGGGCGCGCAGCTTGCATAGTAACCGCAGCCGAGACACGCCCCAAAAGGCGATCAAGAAAGGTGGTCGGGGTGGCGGGATTTGAACCCACGGCCTTCCGCTCCCAAAGCGGACGCGCTACCAAGCTGCGCCACACCCCGTCTGGTGCGACACGTAGGGTACATGCCCGCGAGCGGTGGGGCCGCCGTATTGACGGGGCGTGCGGTCAGGGGCCCCGACCCGCTACGATGCCTTCTGTGCCGCGGTCACCTGACCTGCGGCGCCTCCTGTGCGGGCGTAGCTCAATGGTAGAGCCCTAGTCTTCCAAACTAGCTACGCGGGTTCGATTCCCGTCGCCCGCTCTGTACGGCTCAGGGCCAGGCCGGAGGTTCATTCCTCCGCCTGGCCCTGATCGTTTGCTGGGGTGGTGTGATCTCAGCAGACGGACATGGTGTTGAAGTCGTACGTCGCCTCGTTCGGGAACCTCCAGATGACGCTGGAGTTGGCGGGGGCGCGGTACGTGCCGACGTTGGGTCCCGTGAAGCGGACCTCGGCTCCGCCCGTCTGGTTGTTGAGCACGGAGAGCGCGTCGATGAAGTTCGAGAGCGATCGCGTACCGCACCTGTACAGGTGGAAGATGCTCTGCTTGCCGTCGCCCTGACCGACCGAGACGCAGGCGATCCCTGACGCCAGGGCGCAGATCTTGAGCGCCCTGTCCGCATCGGCACCGCCTTGGATGTCCCGCTGCACGTACTCGCCCGAGTACAGGGGGGAGATCCCCGGCGTCCACGCGGTGGCGGCGGCCTGTGCCGGTGCCTGCGCGGCGAGCGGAAGAAGGAACGCGGCGATCAGCGTCGCGACCGTCGCAGCCGCTCGTTTTCTCAGTCCCATGGGATCTCCTGTGTAGTCGCAACCGACGACTCGAACCGTAGACCGCACCAGGGACGTCGTGACCCTGACAAATATCAGGGTGGGGGCGCTCGGGTCACGTCCGAGGCGGGGGTTGCGGAGCCCTCCCCGGGGTCAGAGGTCGCGTACGTCCACCGTGTACACGGAGCGCAGGCCGTAGGGGACGTAGAGGGCGTCGCCGACCAGGGTGAGGGGGGCGCCGGTCGGGGGGCCCTCCACGGCGCCGTCGTCGCGGCCCGGGAGGGTGCTGTCGACCTCGCCGTCGGCGCGGTTCACGGCGGCGAGGCGGCCGCTCGGGGACGCGACGTACAGGTGGGTGCCGGAGACGGTCGGGGGGCCCGACTGCTCGACGCCGGTGTTGCTCGCCCAGGCCTGGCGGCCGGTGGTGGGGTCGACCGCGCGGATGCCGCCGTTGGTGAGGGTGAAGTAGAGGGTGCCGCCGGCGAGGGTGGGGGTGGCGGCCTCGGGCTGGGCCTCGGACAGCTTCACGGTCGTCACGACGTGCGTGGCGATGTTGATCAGGGTCAGGGTGCGGTGGGCGCCGGTGGTCCTCATCAGCACCAGGCGGCCGTCGTGGTGGCCGACGATGTTCATGTCGCCCTTGACCTTGACGGTCCAGCGGGGTCTGCCGGTGGCGGGGTCGAGCTGGGAGACGCTCGTGGTCTCGATCTCGTCGGAGGTGTACTTGCCGCTGAGCAGGTAGGCCTGTCCGCCGACGCTGTGCAGCAGGCACAGGTACCGTGCCGGGTCCGGCAAGGGGCGCTTCCAGCGGACCCTGCCGTCGTCGGCGTCGAGCAGGGCCAGCTGGCTCCCCGTCCTGCCGTACACGGATATGACGCCCTCGGGCACGGCCGCCGAGGCGCCCTGGTCGCTGCTCGGTTCCGTGCCGTCCTCGCCGTCGGCGGTGACCGTCCTCCAGATCACCTTGCCGGTCTCGGCGTCCAGGGCCTGGACCGTGTAGCGGGTCAGGTACGAGCTCTTGTCGGCGTCGGGCCGGTCGTCGGCTCCGTAGACGTACACCCGGCCCTCGCGGGTGCCGATGATCGTGCCGCCGCCGGAGCTGCTGCTGCTGAAGTCCTCGTTGTCGGCGGTCGGGTCGATGGGCAGGGCCCAGGTGTTCTCGCCGTCCGCCAGGGCGAAGCGGGTCGCCATGACCTCGTCGCCCGCGCAGACCAGGGACGTGCCGGTGGCGGCGCAGCGGTTGAAGAGGGTGCTGGGGCCCAGCGGGTCCTTGTCGACGCTCGGATCCTTCGACCGCGCGTGCCAGGCCGTCCAGCCGGCCGGGAGGTCGCCGGGGGGAGCGGGGTCGCCGTCGAGGGCGAGTGTCGTGGTGACGGCGGCCGCGAGCGCCAGGGTGCCCGCCGCGGTGGCCAGCCACCGGCGGGTGCGACGGCGGGGCCGGCCGGTGCCGGACACTCCCGTCGGCGTGTCCTGCGCGGTCGGCCAGTCGCCGTCCTTGAGCAGGCGCAGCAACTCGTCCGCGGTGGGGCGGGACTTGGGATCCTTTTCCAGGCAGAGGCGGATGAAGGGGAGCAACTCGGCCGGGACGCCGTCGAGTTCAGGGGTGCCCTCGACCACGCGGATCGCCGTCTCGTACGGGCTCGGGCTGTCGAAGGGGCCGTGGCCGGAGGCGGCGTAGGCGACCACGGCGCCCAGGGAGAAGATGTCCGCGGCCGGGCCCACGTCCTGGGGCGAGGAGAACTGCTCCGGGGACATGAAGGGCGGGGTGCCCATCACGCGGCCGGTCTGGGTGAGGACGTCGGAGGCGGCGAACTCGGCGGCGCGGGAGACGCCGAAGTCGATGACGCGGGGGCCGTCGTCGGCGAGCATCACGTTGGCCGGTTTCAGGTCCCGGTGGACCACTCCGGCGCGGTGGATGTCACGGATGGCCTCGGCCAGGCCGGCGGCCAGGTCCCGCAGCCGGGGCAGCGGCAGCGGGCCGTTGTCCTGGATGTGCACGCCGAGGTTGGACCCCGGTATGTAGAGCGTGGCCATCCAGGGGCGCGGCGCGTCGGCGTCCGCGTCCACGACCGGAGCGGTGAAGGCGCCGCTGACCTGGCGGGCGGCGGCCACCTCACGGCGGAACCGGGCGCGGAACTCGTCGTCGTCCGCGTACTGGCCGTGCACCACCTTGATCGCGAGACGGCGGCCGGAGGCGGAACGGGCGAGGTAGACCACGCCCATGCCGCCGCTGCCCAGGCGGTCCTCGATGCGGTACCCGCCCACGTCCGCCGGGTCCGAGTCGCGCAGCGCCATCCCCGTACGCCCCCTGTTTGTCCGCCGCCGGCCCCCGTGACCGGACGGATCAGCCTAGTACCAGGGGCCGAAGGGGGTCAGAACTGGATCGAGTTGATGGTCTCCGCTATCGAGTTGAGGAAGCGCTGGATGTCGTCGGCCATGCCCGTCGAGGCGAGGAAGAAGCCGAACAGCACGGCCACGACGGCAGGTCCGGCCTTGAGGGATCCGCCACGGATCAACACCACCATGATGATCGCCAACAGCAGCACCACTGACAGCGAAATGGCCACAACTGATCACACACCCTCGGTCGGTCCGCTCCCGGCCCGGGGATGCCGGCCCCGCGCACCCCCGCCAGAACCATCGTGCCACCAACCAAGCCGCTGTATGCGGCAGGTGAGGCATCGTTGACCACAGGTGTGCTCGATCCATGGGGCGCCGGCCGGCCGCGCGGGCCAACCTCCGTGTTCCGCACGACAATTCGAGAGCGTGTCCGCCTCTCCCCCGAACGGGTAATTCGACAGGATCGTTTCGCCCTCCACACAACCTGTTCGCAGGTAATTCGAATGGGCGCCACGGCTGCCGGAAGCGGACATTCCACCGGAGTCGGCTGCTGGTCTTATGCCCTATTTAGTCGGGATGAATCCCACCAAGTTGGCGCTTGCGGGGGCAACAATCCTTACTGTCCTGGTGTGTTGACCGTCACGTTCCCGGCGCGTCAACCGTGCGATTTCCCGGGCATTCGAAGCGAATAACCAGGACCGACCTCGCAGGTTTTACGAAGAGCCACAGACAACGCTAGGGTGCCTCAGATGTTCCACGCTGCCTCGTCCCCCGCACGCGGCAGAGCGCCGCTCCCCCCTGCAAGGCCGTCGGCAACGGGAGTGCCGAGTCCGCGCTCGCCCCTCAAACAGCAGACCGAGCAGTCGGCCAAGCCCGCCGGCAAGCAGCGCGACGCCTTCTTCGACAACGCCAAGTACCTGGCGATCGTCCTGGTGGCCGTCGGTCACGCCTGGGAACCGCTCAAGGGCGACAGCCGCGTCCTGGAGGCCGCGTACACGGTCGTGTACTCGTTCCACATGCCGGCGTTCATCATCATCTCCGGGTTCTTCTCCCGCAGCTTCGACATGCGCCCCGACCGGCTGCGGCGGCTGATCACCGGCGTCGCGGTGCCGTACATCCTCTTCGAGACCGCCTACGTCGTCTTCGAGCGGGTGGTCGGGGACGACCCCGGCAAGGACATCAGCCTGCTCGACCCCTGGTACCTGACCTGGTTCCTGTGCGCCCTGTTCGTCTGGCGGATGGTCACGCCGATCCTCAAGACGGTCCGCTGGCCCCTCCCCCTCGCGCTCGGCATCGCCATGCTCGCCTCCGTCACCCCGTCCATCGGTGACGACCTCGACCTCCAGCGGGTCCTGCAGTTCCTGCCCTACTTCGTGCTGGGCCTGTGCATGAAGCCCGAGCACTTCCACCGGGTGCGCACCCGCGCGGTCCGGATCCTGGCGGTGCCGGTGTTCGCCGCCGCGCTCGCGGTCGGCTGGTGGGCGGTGCCGCGCATGAACACCGCGTGGTTCTACCACCGTGACGCCGCGCAGGAGTTGGGCGCGCCGTGGTGGGCCGGTCCGGTCATGGTGCTGGCGATGTTCGGCTGCTCGCTGCTGCTGACCGCCTGCTTCTTCGCCTGGACGCCCCGCCGCCCGATGTGGTTCACGGCGCTCGGCGCGGGCACGCTGTACGGCTACCTGCTGCACGGCTTCCTGGTGAAGGCCGGTGACTACCAGGGCTGGTTCGACCACCCCTGGCTGCACCGTCCGCTCGGCGAGATCGCCGTCAGCGTCGTCGCGGCAGTCGTCGTCACCGCGCTGTGCACCAAGCCGGTCCGGCGGGTCTTCCGGTTCGCGATGGAGCCGAGGATGGAGTGGGCGTTCCAGCGGGACGCCGCCGAACTCGCCCGTCAGCGGCAGAAGACGGAACCCCGCGAGAAGGTCATGGCCTAGCCGACCGCCCCCGGACCGAGACCGAGGAGTGCGCGCATCCGCGTGTACTTCTCGGTCAGTCGTTTCCGGGTCTCCTCGTCGAGGACCGCGAGGCGCGCCGGATCGGCGTTGTGCGCCAGGTCGGCCTCCTTCACCAGCAGCGCGCCCGGCGTGGCGAGGATCCGCCGGGCGTACGCCTCGGGCGGCTCCCCCGCCCGCTTGGTCACCGCGAGCACGATGTCCTTGGTACGACGGCTCAGCGCGGCCTGTTCGAGCCAGTGCGCGGAGAGGGCGTCGTCCTCGACGGCGTCGTGCAGCCAGGCGGCCGCGATCTGCTCGGCGTCTCCGCCCCGGGCACGTACCCCGTCGGCGACCGCCTGGAGGTGCTCGGCGTAGGGCCGGCCGGCCTTGTCGGTCTGGCCCTGGTGGGCGGTGCGGGCGAGGGTCTCGACCTCGGTGAGGGTCAGCGTGGGTGAGGTGTCGGTCACGGCTCCAGTGTCTCCCCGCGCAGCGCGACACGGGCCGGCAGGACGGCGGCGGCCAGGCCCAGGGCGAGCACCGCCGCGACCAGCGAGCCGTACATCAGCGGCGGGATGTGGGGGCCCTGGCCCGTCAGGCCGTTCGTCATCGGGACGAGGGTGGCGAGCGCGATCGCCGTGCCGAGCGCGATGCCCGCGACGGTGACCAGCAGGGCCTCCCAGCGGATCATGCGCAGCACCTGGCCGCGGGTGGAGCCGATGAGGCGGAGGGTGCCGAGTTCGCGGCGCCGGTCGAGGACCGTCATCACCAGGGTGTTGCCGGCGGCGATCGCCGCGAAGCCGCCGAGGACGGCCGCCATGACGTGGTTGGCCCAGGAGTTGAGCTCGCGGTCCATGGACGGGGCGCTGGTGTGGTCGGCGCACGCCAGGACCGTGCCGAGGTCCTTCAGACCGGCGCCGGTGCCGCCCTTCGTCCACAGTTCGGTGTCGAAGGCGGAGGTGACGTGGCCGGCCAGCTCGGCGCGGCCCATCGTCACCTGCGACAGGCCCAAGCCGCGCCCGTACGTCGCCACGATCCGCGGCTCTGCCTTCGTGCCGTCGGGCAGCCGGATCGGCAGGCGGTCGCCGAGCCGCACGTCCGCGTCGGCGGCGAGGCCCGCGTCCACGGCGATCTCGCCCCGCCCCAGGGAGAGCCGGCCCTCCTTCACGTCCAGGTCCTGCACGGCCTCCAGGGCGCGCGCGGAGCCGGTGACGCCCTGGGCGGTGGCCGCCTGGAGCGCGCCGCCGGAGGCCGGGACGAGCACGGACGTCTTCAACAGGCCGACGGCGGCGGTGACGTCGGGGGCGCGCTCGGCCTGTCGTACGGCGTCCGGGGCGAGGCCGGGGCCGTCGGCGGTGACGATGTGGTCGGCGGTGATCCCCTCGCGCCGCTGCTCCGCGGCGACATGGTCCTCGCTGGTGTGCAGGAAGAGCAGCACCGAGGAGAACGCCATGGCGAGCACGATCGGGGTGATCGCGGAGGCCATCCGGCGGGAGTTGGTCCGGGCGTTGGCGGCGGCGAGGACGGCGGGGGCGTCGGCGCCGCGCAGCGGGAGGCCGAACAGGGTCGCGCAGGCGCGGGCGACGAGCGGGCCGAGCAGGGCCACGGCCAGCATGAACAGCATGACGATGCCGAGTGCGGCGTTGGCCGCGTCCGCGCCGGTCGTCGAGGCCGCGAGCCCTGCGCAGACACAGCCGCCCGCCAGCGCGGCGACGCCGAGCGGGGTGCGGATCCAGCCGGGGCGCAGCCGCTCCACGGACGCCTCGCCGAGCGCCTGGCCCGGCTTGATGCGGGAGCTGCGGTGGGCCGCCAGGTACCCGGAGAGCAGGGCGGTGAGGAGGACCGCGCCGACCGCGGCGACGAGCGGGATCCAGGAGACGGCGAGGTCGACGGGGCGGGGCACCGCGCCCCGGTCCCGCAACTGCCCGAACCACCAGGCGGCCAGGGCGACTCCGGGCAGGCAGCCGATCACGCCGGCGACGGGGGCGACCAGGAGGGCCTCGGTGGCGATCGTGCGGCGGATCTGGCGCGGGGTGGTGCCGATGGCGCGCAGCAGGGCGAACTCCCGGCCGCGCTGCCCGACGGCGAGGGCGACCGTGCCGGCGGCGGTGAACATGGCGACCAGGGTGGCGGTGCCGCCGAAGGAGGCGCCGAGCGCGACGAGGATCTCCCTGCCCTCGTCGAGGGCGGGGTCCGCCACGGTGCCGCGGGAGCTGCCGGTGTGGATCTCGGCCTTGCCGTCGAGGGCCCGGTTCACCTGGGAGGCGAGGGTCTTGGTGGGGACGCCGGGCCGGGGCAGGACGGCGATGGCGTCGATGCGGCCGGGGTGCCCGGACAGCCGGAGGGCCTCCTCGTCGGCGAACCAGACCTGGGGGGTGTCGGTGGTGCCGGAGACGCGGAAGGTCCGGGTCCCGGTGGGGGTGGTGAGGGTGACACGGTCGCCGACGCGGGCGTGGTCCAGGACGACTTCACCGGGGGCCGGGGCGCGGCCCGCCGTCAGGTGTTCGCCGGTGAAGGCCGTGGCGGACCAGTTGTGGGCGGTGCGGGCCAGGGTGTCGCGGGCCCGGGTGTCGCGGGCCCCGGCGCGGGTCTCGGCGCGGGTCTCGGTCACCGGGAAGGTGACGTCGGCGACGGCGGCGCGGGCACCCGGGGCGCGGGCCGCCTTGGCGACCAGGGAGGCGTCGAGGCGGGCGCGGTCGGGGACCGGTTCGCTGTCGGCGCTGTCGCCCGTGCCGTAGTGGGCGCGTTGGTCGGCGGCGGCCACGACCGGGGCGTTCGCGTAGCGGCCGGGCGGGACCTTCGCCCGCAGGCCGGTCTCCAGGAGGATGCCGCAGGCCGAGACGATCAGGGCGGCCATGGCGAGGGCGACGAAGGTGCCGGCGAACGCGGCGGGGCGGAAGCGGAGGGCGGCGCGGGCGAGACCGTTGGGCATCAGGCCGCCGCTCCCTCGAAGGGCCGCGCGGTGGTGAGGGCGGTCATCCGGGCCGCGATCCGCTCGGGGGTGGCGCGGTCCAGGTGGTCGACGATGTCACCGGCGGCCAGGAACAGCACGCGGTCCGCCCAGGCGGCGGCCGTGGGGTCGTGGGTGACCATGACGACGGTGGCGCCCTGCTCGTCCACCGCGCGGCGCAGCAGGCCGAGGATCTCGGCGGCGGTGGTGGTGTCCAGGGCGCCGGTGGGCTCGTCGGCGAAGATCACGTCGGGGCGGGTGACGAGGGCGCGGGCGATCGCGACGCGCTGCTGCTGGCCGCCGGAGAGGTGGCCGGGGCGGCGCCGGGCCTTGTCGGTCAGGCCGACCTGGGCGAGGACCTCCGCGGTTCGGCGGCGGTCGGGGCGGTGGCCGGCGAGGCGTGTCGGCAGGGCGACGTTCTGCTCGACCGTGAGGGACGGCAACAGGTTGAACGCCTGGAAGACGAAGCCGAGACGGGTCCGGCGCAGGGCGGTGAGCTTGTTCTCCTTCATGCCGGTGATCTCCGTGCCGCCGAGGCGGACCGTGCCGGAGGTCGGGCGGTCCAGACCGGCCGCGCACTGGAGGAAGGTGGACTTGCCGGAGCCGGAGGGGCCCATGACCGCGGTGAAGGTGCCGGGCGGCAGGGTGAGGTCGACGCCGCGCAGCGCGTGGACGGCGGTGCGGCCCCGTCCGTAGCGCCGGTGCACCCCGCGCAGTTCCACGGCCCATGCGCGCGGCAGGTCTGATTCAGTCCGGTCCCTGGTCATGCCTCGACGCTACGGAGCACCGCAGGGCCGCGGCGATGAGGACGGCTGGCGGATCGGAGCGGGGGTAATCCCCACCCCGGGTCCGGTGCACGCCCCTCGGGTGCCACCCCGGGTCCGGCGCATGTCCCTCGGGTGCCGCCCCGGGCCCGGCGCACGCCCCTCGGATGCCACCCCGGGCCCGGCGCACGCCCCTCGGATGCCACCCCGGGCCCGATGCGGGCCCCTCGGATGCCACCCCGGGCCCGATGCGGGCCCCTCGGGTGCCGCTCAGAGGTTCGCCGCCAGGGCCGTCGGGCCCTCGCGGCTGATCAGGAGCAGGGCGCGGTCGTCGTTGACGTCCTTGGCGACGGCCTCGATCAGGTGCCAGGCGGCGCCGTTGAAGCCGCCCGCCACATAGCGGTCGGCCTCGCCGGTGAGGCGGTCGATGCCCTCGACGATGTCGCGCTCGGAGGTCTCCACCAGGCCGTCGGTGAACAGCATCAGGACGTCGCCGGGGCGCAGGGAGCCCTTGACCGGGTCGAACTGGGCGCCGTCGTACACCCCGAGGAGGGGGCCCTCGGCGGCCTTCTCCTCCCAACGGCCGCTGCCCGCGCTCAGTTGCAGGCCCGGCGGGTGCCCCGCGGAGTAGAGCTCGTAGTCGCCGGAGTCGAGGTCCAGGACCAGGTGGATGGAGGTCGCGAAGCCCTCGTCCCAGTCCTGGCGCAGGAGGTAGCCGTTGGCGGCGGGGAGGAACGCGTGGGGCGGGAGGGAGCCCAGGAGGCCGCCGAAGGCGCCGGAGAGGAGCAGGGCGCGGGAGCCGGCGTCCATGCCCTTGCCCGACACGTCCGTCAGGACGACCTCCAGGGTGCGGCCGCCGTTGGTGCGGGCCGCGACCACGAAGTCGCCCGAGAAGGACTGGCCGCCCGCCGGGCGCAGCGCCATCTCGCGGTGCCAGCCCTGCGGCAGCTGGGGGAGCTTGCTCTGCACCCGGATGCGTTCGCGGAGGTCGAAGAGCATGGTGCCGCCGCGCCGCCACGGCACACCGACCCTGCTGCGGAACTGGGCGATCAGCAGACCGAAGAAGCCGCAGGCCGCCACCACGAGCACGATGCCCGGGGTCACCCGGGACGGCCCTTCCGTGTACGGCCCCAGCTGCACCGACTCCACGATCAGTGCCGTCGCCGCCGCCGCGTACAGCCCGAGCAGGCTCGCCGGGCGCAGCACCAGGCCGCCCGCGACGATCGGCAGGACCAGCGCGGCCGGGGAGCACCAGACGGAGTTGGCGAGGGTGGTGGCCGCGATCAGCGGGATCGTGACGAGCAGACCGACCAGCGCGACCCAGTCCGAGCCGTCCCCGCGGAAGTAGTCCACGGCACTTCGCCGCAGGCCGACGCGGACCCGGTGCCACTGCATCTTCCACCGGGCCGTGAACGTCTCGGCCGCCGCGCGCCGTTCTCGTCCTGCTGCCATTAGTTGGGGACCTTATCCATCGGATCAGTTGCTTGGCACGGGAGGTCCCACTTGTCCCCCGTCCGAGGTTCGACTTCACAGTGAACTTCACGGACCGCCCTCGCGCCGCCGCCCGGCGGAAATTCCCTGGCTCGCCCCGCAATGCCCTGGTAGGCATGGTCCATGGCTTCTGACTTGGCGACCGACCTGCGGGTGCTGCGGCGGGAAGAGTGGAACGAGTGGTACGACGTCCTGATCCGCGCCTTCGGCGGGGTCCCGGAGTCGACCGAGGAACGGGAGCTGTGGGACTCCCTCACCGAGACCGACCGCTCCCTCGCCGTCTGGGACGGTGACGAGTGCGTCGGCACCGCGGGGGCGTTCAGCTTCCGGCTGACCGTGCCCGGGGGTTCCTCGGTGCGGGCGGCGGGCGTGACCATGGTCAGCGTCGCCGCGACCCACCGGCGGCGCGGTGTGCTCACCGCGATGAAGCGGCGTCAGCTGGACGACGTACGCGCCTGGGGCTGGCCGCTGGCCGTGCTGACCGCCTCGGAGCCCGCCATCTACGGCCGGTTCGGGTACGGCGCGGCCACCTTCCAGATCAGCGCCGAGATCGACACCCATCGGGTACGACTGTCCGTGCCGCCGGGGACGGACGACGTACGGCTGCGGTACGCCAGGCCCGCCGACGTGCTCGACGCGTGCGAGGCGGTCTACGCCCGCGTGGTGCCGGAGCGGCCGGGGATGCTGGCGCGGGCCCCCGGCTGGGAGCGGCTGAGGCTGCTCGACCCGGCGAGCGACCGGGACGGGGCGTCGCCGTTGCAGTGCGTGGTAGCGGAGCGGGACGGCGAGATGGTGGGGTACACCCGCTTCCGGGTCAAGCCGGACTGGGAGCCGGCGGGGCCGCGGGGCAAGGTGCTCCTGCGGGACCTGGAGGCGCTGGATCCGGCGGCGTACGCGGCGTTGTGGCGGTTCCTGTTCGACGTGGACCTGACGTCGGTGCTGGTGACCGGGTCGCGTCCGGTGGACGACGCATGGCAGTCGCTGGTCTCCGACATCCGGCGGTGTTCACCGCAGGTGCGGGACTCGCTGTACGTGCGGCTGGTGGACGTGGGGGCCGCGCTGGAGGCGCGGACCTACCAGGCGCCGGTGGACGTGGTGTTCGAGGTCGCCGACGACTTCTGCCCCTGGAACGCGGGGCGTTGGCGGCTGACCGGGGACGCGAAGGGGGCGTCCTGCGAGCGGACCACCGACGCCGCCGATCTCTCCTTGTCCGTACGGGAGTTGGGGTCGGCGTATCTGGGCGGGGTGAGCCTGGCCGCGCTGGGGGCGGCGGGGCGGGTGCGGGAGCTTCGGCGCGGGGCGCTGGCCGAGGCGGCGCTGGCGTTCGGCTCGACGACCGCGCCCTGGCTGCCGCACGGGTTCTGACGGGGTCGTCGAGGGGCGGGGGCCGCCCGGGCCGGGCGGCCTTCCGGCGTGTCAGGGGGTTGGGCCGGTCAGGGGGTTGGGCAGGTCAGGGGGTTGGGCAGGTCAGGGGGTCTGGCAGGTCGGGCACCAGAAGAGGTTGCGGGCGGCGAGGTCGGCGGTGCGGATCTCACCGGCGCAGACGTGGCAGGGGAGGTCGGCCCTGCGGTAGACGTACACCTCGCCGCCGTGGTCGTCGACGCGCGGCGGGCGGCCCATCGCCTCGGGGGTGTGTTCGGGGCGGACGGTGTCGATGCGGTTGTTCCGCACCCCCTCGCGCATGAGGTCGACGAGGTCCTGCCAGATCGCGGCCCACTCCGCGGGCGTGACGGTGTTGCCCGCGCGGTACGGGTCGACGCGGTGCCGGAAGAGGACCTCGGCGCGGTAGACGTTGCCGACGCCGGCGATGACCTTCTGGTCCATCAGCAGGGCGGCGATCGTCGTACGGCTGCGGGAGATCCTCCGGTACGCGGCCTCGGGGTCCGCGTCGTCGCGCAGCGGGTCCGGGCCGAGGCGGTCGTGTATCGCCTGCTTCTCGGCGGGGGTGATCAGCGCGCAGGTGGTCGGGCCGCGCAGGTCGACGTACGCGGTGGGGTTCGCGAGGCGGAGGCGGACCGTGTCGGTGGGCGGGGGCGCGGGGGCCGCGCCGAAGGTGACCTTGCCGAAGAGACCGAGGTGGATGTGGATCCAGTCGGTCTCGCGGAAGGCGAGGAAGAGGTGCTTGCCGTGGGCCTCGGTGCGGGTGAGTTCGGCGCCGTCGAGGAGGGCGGCGGCGGTGAACCTGCCCTGGGGGCTGCTGACCTGGGTGCGTGTGCCGCGGAACGCCGCGGCGTAGTCCTGGGCCAGGCGGTGGATCGTGTGCCCCTCAGGCACGGTGGCTCCTTCTTCGTCCGTGGGCGCGGGGACCGTCCCCGCACCCGCCGCCCCGGACGTGCGAGGGCGCCGGGACGCACCCCTGCCCTCGCGCGCCGGGAGAGCGCTGCCGTTACTGCTGAGGGTGGTGGGGCGGGATCGGGGGAAGGTCGCCGGTGGTCTCGTAGGCGGACAGCATGTCGATGCGGCGGATGTGGCGGTCGTCGCCGGAGAACGGGGTGGCGAGGAAGGTCTCGACGAACCTGGTCGCCTCGTCCTGGGTGTGCATGCGTGCGCCGACCGCCACCACGTTGGCGTTGTTGTGCTGGCGGCCCAGCGACGCCGTCTCCTCGCTCCAGGCCAGCGCCGCGCGGACGCCCTTGACCTTGTTGGCGGCGATCTGCTCGCCGTTGCCGGAGCCGCCGATCACGACGCCGAGGGCGTCGGGGTCCGCGGCCGTCCGCTCCGCGGCACGGAGGCAGAACGGGGGGTAGTCGTCCTGGGCGTCGTAGATGTGGGGGCCGCAGTCCACGACGTCGTGGCCGGCCGCCTTGAGCCAGTCGACGAGGTGGTTCTTGAGTTCGAAGCCCGCATGGTCGGAGCCGAGATACACGCGCATGGGACGAGTGTGACACGGCGGTTTCGGGGCAGCAGCCTCGGGTGTCGGCCCGGTAAAGAGACCCCCAGGCCATTCAACCTCACGAAAACCTCAAGTAACGATCTGGAATCGAAGGTTCATTAATTCATTTACCTCTGATTCATTGAATCGTCCCCGCACACCCGGCACAAAGGAACTCCCCGCATGACTGGTCTCCAGGCCGGACTGAAGAACCGCCATCTGTCCATGATCGCCATCGGTGGAGTCATCGGTGCCGGTCTCTTCGTCGGTTCCAGCTCCGGCATCGCCACCGCAGGGCCCGGCATCCTCCTGTCCTACGCGCTCGTCGGCACGCTCGTGGTGCTGGTGATGCGGATGCTCGGTGAGATGTCGGCCGCCAACCCCACCTCCGGTTCGTTCTCCGCGCACGCCGACCGCGCGCTCGGCCGCTGGGCCGGGTTCTCCATCGGCTGGCTGTACTGGTTCTTCTGGGTCGTCGTCCTGGCCGTGGAAGCCACCGCCGGAGCGGTCATCCTCAACGGCTGGGTGCCCGCCGTACCGCAGTGGGGCTGGGCCTTGATCGTGATGGTCGTGCTGACCGCCACCAACCTCGTCTCCGTCGGCTCCTACGGCGAGTTCGAGTTCTGGTTCGCCGGCATCAAGGTCGTCGCGATCGCCGCGTTCATCGTCATCGGCGGTCTCGCCGTCTTCGGCGTGCTCCCCGGCGTCGACAGCGACCAGGCCGGCCTCGGCAACCTGACCGACCACGGCGGCTTCCTCCCGCACGGCGCGGGCGCGATCCTCACCGGCGTCCTGCTCGTCGTCTTCTCCTTCATGGGCAGCGAGATCGCCACGCTGGCCGCCGGCGAGTCCGAGAACCCGCAGCAGGCCGTCACCAAGGCGACCAACAGCATCATCTGGCGGGTCGCCGTCTTCTACCTCGGCTCGATCTTCGTCGTGGTGACGCTGCTGCCGTGGAACGACCCGTCCATCAAGAAGGACGGCTCCTACGTCGCCGCGCTCGACTCCCTCGGTATCGCGCACGCCGGTCAGATCATGAACTTCATCGTGCTGACCTCGGTGCTGTCCTGCCTCAACTCCGGGCTCTACACCGCCTCCCGCATGGCCTACTCGCTCGGTGAGCGCGGGGACGCGCCGAAGGCGTTCGCGAAGACCACCGGCCGGGGCGTGCCGCTCGCCGCCATCGTGGCCTCCGTGGTGTTCGGCTTCGTCGCGGTGTTCTTCAACTACAAGTTCCCCGACTCCGTCTTCCTCTTCCTGGTCAACTCCAGTGGTGCCGTGGCCCTGTTCGTCTGGCTCGTCATCTGCTTCTCGCAGCTGCGCATGCGCCGGATCATCCAGGCCGAGGCACCGGAGAAGCTGGTCGTGAAGATGTGGCTGTACCCGTACCTGACCTGGGCGACGGCCGCGCTGATCGTGTTCGTGCTCGGCTACATGCTCACCGACACCGAGCACGACGGCCGCGAGACCGTGCTGCTGTCCCTGCTGGTCGCCGCGATCGTGCTCGCCATCGCCTTCGTGAAGGAGAGGATCGGCCGCGGCCGGGCCACCGCCCCCGCCGAGGTCCACGACGAGATCAAGGTCGGCTGACCTCGTCCGCGACAGGATGAAGGGGCCCCGCACGCGGGGCCCCTTTTCCCATGCCGTCACCGGTGCCCGTGCCGTCACAGGATCGTGAAGCTGTCCGTGACCCTCTCGTACGTCTCCAGCGCCTGCTTCTCGACGGCGGGCTGGTACCAGGTGTTGATCTGGTACGACTTGCCGTTCGCGTTGAAGCCCAGCAGCCGGGCGTGCCAGCGGGTGCCCCGCAGGGTGAAGGTGTACTCCCAGACGACCGCCGGGTACTCGCGGAACCTGGTCTCCTCCAGGCGGATCTTGCGGTAGTCCTGCCCCTGGTGGGCGTTCTCCTCCGAGGTCTGCCAGGTCTCCATCAGATCGCCGCGGGCCAGCGAGGACTTGGCGACGAGTTCCTGGGTGCCGTCGGGCGAGGTGTAGTGCACCTCGGCGCCGGTCTTCACGTCCCGGCGCCAGCCCTCCGGGGTCGCCCAGGCGAACCCGCCGGCCTCCCGGTGCGCGCCCGGCGGCAGGCTCCGCGGCCGGGACGTGCCCTCGACGGTGGGCTGCGGGCTCACGGAGGCCGTGGTGGACGGCGTGGGCGAGTCGCTCGCCCGGTTCCCGCCGGGCGAGCCGGAGTTCATCAGCAGGACGACCGCGACGACCGCACCGGCGGTGACGGCGGCCGCGGCGGCGAGCAGTCCGGTACGGCGGTGCGGGCGCCGCGGGCCGCCCGGGCGTGCGGGGCCCGGCAGTTCGCCGGGGGGCATGACGGGCGGCGGTGGACGCACCGGGCGCTCCTCGGTCGCCGCCTCGGGAGGGACCAGGGAGACGCCGCCCGGCCGGGCAGTGCCCTGTGCCCTGCCGGCGCCCGGGGTCTCGGAACGGACCTCCGAGGCGGCGGACGAGGCGGCTTCGGTGGAGGCACTGTACGGGTCGGGGCCGGGGGTCGCGGGGTGGGCCGGCGGGCCCTGGGTGGCCGGGTGGGGCGGGGAGGTGTGTCCGGCCGGATGGGGCGGGGAGGTGTGTCCCGCCGGGTGGAGCGGGGAGCTGTGTCCCGCCGGCTGGGGCGCGGGCTCGTGGGTGGCGGGGCGCTGGGTCCTCGGGGGTGTCGCGCGGTGCTGCGGCGTCGCGTCGTGCACGGCGTCCGGTTCGCGGTCCGGGCCGGGAGTCCTGGGGTCCGGGGGCGCCAGGACGTGGGAGGGGTCCACATAGAGCGGCGTCGGCGACTCCCCCGGTGGCCAGGGGAGTCGAGGGGGCGCGTGGTCCGGGGTGGACGGCTCCGGCTCCGCCACGGGTTCGGGTTCCGTCTCGGCCCGCACCTCTCCCCCGGCCACCCGCACCGTCGGGGTGGGCGCCGGGAAGGCCACCGGGTGCAGGGAGGCCTCCAGTTCGTCCAGGCCCGGACGGATCTCGGGGTCCTTCTCCAGCAGGGCGGCCAGGATCTCGCGCAAGGGGCCTGCGGCCGGGGGGAGTTCGGGCTCCTCGTAGAGGACGGCGTGGAGGGTGGCGAGGGTGGTGTCGCGGGAGAAGGGGGAGCGGCCGCCGAGGGCCGCACAGAGGGTCGCGCCCAGGGACCAGATGTCGGAGGGCGGGCCCTGCGGGCGGCCGGAGATCCGCTCGGGTGCCATGTAGTCGGGGGAACCGACGAGCATGCCGACCATCGTCAGGGCCTTCGCGTCCTGGATGGCCGCGATGCCGAAGTCGGTGAGGACGACACGTCGTGCGCCGGCCTCGACCAGAACGTTGCCCGGCTTGATGTCCCGGTGCAGGACGCCGCGGGCGTGCACCTGGCGCAGCGCGGTGACCAGCCCGATGCCGATGCGGGCGGTCTCCAGGGGGCCGAGCGGGCCGCCCTCGGCCACGATCCGTTCCAGGGAGCGGCCGACGACCAACTCCATGACGATCCACAGGCGTTCGCCCTCGTCGACGACGTCGTAGATCCGGACGACGTTGGGGTGGTCGATCCGCGCGGTGGCGCGGGCCTCGCGCAGGGTGCGTTCCCGTCGGGTGCGCGCGTCCTCGGCGTCGAGGCCGTCTATGCGCATCTCCTTGACCGCGACCTCCCGGTCGAGCATGTCGTCGGCGGCCCGCCACACCCGCCCCATTCCGCCCTGACCGATGCTCTCGACCAGGCGATAACGTCCCGTCACCACTGTCCCGGGAGCCCCACCACTCCGCGTGTTTCCCGTGTTTCCCGCATTCTCCGTGTTTCCCGGCAATCCGTCACACCCCCTCGGTCACGCACCGGTCCCCGCCTACTTCAACACAATGGTCACACTTCACGCCGTACCAGCATAGTGCGGAGAAATCTTGTGGTAGCTCTTCAAGTACTGCGAATTCAGGCGCAGCCAAGGGGGACGAACATGAGTTCTCGTCGTAGGACGACCATCGCGGGATCGCTGGTCACGGCATCTTTTTCGGCCGTGCTGATCCTTTCCACCGCCGCCGGTGCGGACGAGGGACCCGGAAGCAGCAAGGGGGGAAAGGCCGTTGACGAGGCGCCGGCGGGTGTAAAGCTGACCACGCTGCTGCCCGAACAGATCTCGGTCGACAACAGTTCCGAAAAAACCGATCTCACCGCCACGGTGAAGAACGAGGGGACCAAGGACAGCGGAAAGATCCGGCTTTTGGTCGTCGGCTTCGACGGCCTGACGGTCAATGACGTTCAAGGGTGCTCCTCGATTGCCAAAAGCGATCTGCCGGAGGGCTCGAACAGCGGTTTCGCCTGCCTGATCGACAATCTCGCGGCCGGTAAGTCGAAGTCGTACGCCGTGGACGCGACATTCGATCTCAAGAAGACCGGCAAGATCTGTCTGCCGGTGCAGACCGGCGACGGGAAGAAGACGTACTGGCAGCAGGGCCCGGTTCCGTTCGGTACGACGAATCCGTCGCCGAACGCCCCGGTCACCCCGCTGCTGCTCGGCACCGACAACCAGCCCGTGGGACCGGGCGGTGAGAAGGAGGAACTGCCGAAGACCGGTCCGGACCGTGACGTGCTCCCGCTGGGAGCGGCGGGCGCGGCGCTGCTGACGGCCGGTGCGGCCGGTCTGTGGTGGTCGACCCGGCGACCGCGGGTGAGCTGACCCGACGGCCCTGCCCGCGCCGGCGGCAGGGTCTGCGCACGACGGGGACATAACCTGACGGAAGCTGTCAGGTTATGTCTCCAGCATGGGGTGCATGAACAGCCATGCAGCGCAGGAACTCACCACCTTCCAGACCGGATTCGCCCAGCGGCCCACTCGCGTGGTCGCCGCCCGCCACGCCGACGACGTCGTCGCCGCCGTGCGGGGCGCGGCCGCCGAGGGACTGCCGGTCGCCGTCCAGGCCACCGGTCACGGCGTGCCGGGGCCGCTGGAGGGCGGGGTACTGATCTCGACACGGCACATGGACGGGGTGCGCGTCGACCCCGTCCGCCGCACCGCACATCTCCAGGCGGGCGTCCGCTGGGGCCAGGTCGTCGAGGCCGCCGCACCCCACGGGCTCGCCCCGCTCAACGGCTCCGCGCCGGGCGTCGGCGCCGTCTCGTACACGCTGGGCGGCGGACTCGGCATCCTCGCCCGGGAGTTCGGCTACGCGGCCGACCATGTCCGGTCCCTGGACGTCGTCACCGCCGACGGCCGGCTCCGGCACGTGACCCGGCGGTCCGCGCCCGACCTGTACGGGGCGCTGCTCGGCGCCGGTCACAACTTCGGCGTCGTCACGGAACTGGAGATCGACCTCGTCCCCGTGCGGACGCTGTACGGCGGAGCGCTGGCCTTCGACGGGCGGGTGGTCGACCCGGCGGCGGCGCTCCGGGTGTGGGAGGCGTGGACGCGGACCGTGCCGGACGGGCTGACCTCGTCCTTCGCCGCCGTACCGTATCCGGACCTGCCGGCGTTGCCGCCCCGGTTGCGCGGACGGTACGTGGTCTCCGTGCGCGTGGCGTACACGGGCTCCGACGGGGAGCGGCTCGTGGCACCGCTGCGGGAGATCGGGCCGGTGCTCACCGAGTCGCTGCGCACGATGCCGTACGCCGAGAGCCACACCATCCACAGCGACCCGGACGTCCCGCACGCGTACTACGGGGACAGTGCCGTGCTCAGCGAGCTGGACGTCGCGCGGGGCGCCGAGGTGCTGCGGCGGACCGGGCCGGAGGCGGGCGTCGGCGCCATGGTCGTCGTACAGGTCAACCATCTCGGCGGCGCGCTCGCCGGGCCCGCGCCGAACTCCGTGCCGTGGCGGGAGGGGGCTTTCCTGGTGCGGCTGTTGACCATGGCGGACCGGGAGACGGCGCGCGCGGTCCTCGATCCGGCCTTCGCGGTGCTCGCGCCGGTGACGCTCGGGCGGGCGCTCAACTTCGCGTTCGGGGCCGGGGGCCGGCGCGAGGGGCTGTACGACGCCGGGACGCGCGAGAGGCTCGCCGGGCTGAAGTCGTCGTACGACCCGGCGAGCCTCTTCAGGGACGACGTCAGCGCTCGTCGCGGTTGAGGAGCTTCCAGGCGGTGGGCAGCAGGCCCATGGCCAGGGCCGCCTTGAGAGCGTCGCCGATCAGGTAGTTGGTGAGGCCGACGTCGACGGCCCCGGACAGGGACAGGTCGGCGGCGTAGGCCAGGTACGGGACGCCGACGGCGTAGATGATCGCCTCGCCCAGCAGCATCGCGCCCGCGGTGCGCCACATGGAGCGGTCGGCGCCGCGGCGGGCCAGGGCGCCGACGACGGTCGAGGCGAGGATCATGCCGAGGATGTACCCGAAGGAGGCGGCGGCCGCGCCGGACCCGCCGTCGGCGAACCAGGGCACGCCCGCGACGCCCGCGACCGCGTAGAGGGCGAGGGAGAGGAAGCCGCGGCCGGCGCCGAGCGTCATGCCGACGAGCAGGACGGCGAAGGTCTGGCCGGTCACCGGCACCGGGGAGCCCGGCACGGGCACCGCGATCTGGGCGGCGAGGCCGGTCAGGGCGGCGCCGCCGAGCACGAGCGCGGCGTCCCGGACACGGGAGGCCGGGAGCAGGTCGGCGAGGACCTGGCCGGGGCGGACGGGGGCGACGGCGGTGCTCATGGGGACTCCGCGAGGGTATGAACGGTGAGGACATCGCGACGCTATCCCGGGGTCCTCGCGTCGATCACCGTCAGCGCTCGACAAAGGCTGGAGCGGCGGTTTGGTGGGCTCCGGACAAAGGGTGGTGGTGACACCGGGCAGGACGTGACACCGGTCACTGAGGCCGGGACGTTTCGCTCACGTGTCCCGTGTGAACAGCGTCTGTAGGGTCCCGCCAAACGGGCGCCGCGGGGAGGGATCTCCGGGTGTCCCGGTCGGCGTCGAGGGCGCGCGTCGCACCGCACGAGCGTGGCCGACAGGTCACGCAGGGTCGCGGAAGCGTCCGCATACTGGGCAGTCGATCCCTCTGGGCGGAGAGGCCGCCCAGACTGTGGGCGTTTTTGCCATCTCACGCATTGGACGAACCACGCCCATGCCCAGCACCACCCAAGCCCCGACACCCCCCGAGTCGGACGCCGCCGCCCTCTCCCACGGCCTCAAGCAACGCCATCTGTCGATGATCGCCCTCGGGGGCGTGATCGGCGCGGGGCTGTTCGTGGGCTCCGGCGCGGGGATCGCCGCCGCCGGACCCTCGATCGTCGTCGCCTACGTCCTGTCCGGCCTCCTCGTGATGCTGGTGATGCGGATGCTGGGCGAGATGTCGGCCGCCTACCCCTCCTCGGGCTCCTTCTCCGCGCACGCCGAGCGGGCGATCGGGCCGTGGGCGGGCTTCACCGCCGGGTGGTCGTTCTGGGTGCTGCTGTGCACGGCCGTGGGCCTCGAGGGCATCGGCGCGGCCGAGATCGTGTCGGGGTGGCTGCCGGGGACTCCGGAGTGGGCCTGGGTGGTGCTGTTCATGGTCGTCTTCTGCGCCACGAACCTCGCCGCGGTGCGCAACTTCGGCGAGTTCGAGTTCTGGTTCGCGGCCCTGAAGGTCGGCGCGATCAGCCTGTTCCTGGTGCTGGGCGTGCTGGCGATCGCGGGGGTGCTGCCCGGCACGGACTCCCCCGGCACCGGCCATCTCGCGGACTTCCTGCCGAACGGCGGCGAGGGACTCGTGATCGGCATCCTCGCCTCCGTCTTCGCGTACGGCGGTCTGGAGACGGTCACGATCGCGGCGGCCGAGTCGGAGGACCCGGTCCGGGGCGTGGCGAGCGCGGTGCGCACCGCGATGTGGCGTATCGCGCTGTTCTACATCGGCTCGATGGCGGTCATCGTCACCCTCGTCCCCTGGGACTCGAAGGCGGTCGTCGAGAAGGGCCCCTACGTCGCCGCCCTGGACGAGCTGGGCATCCCCGGCGCCGGGCAGCTGATGAACGTGGTCGTGCTGGTGGCGCTGCTGAGCGCGATGAACGCCAACATCTACGGCTCGTCCCGGATCGCCTACTCGCTGGTCGCGCGCGGCCAGGGGCCCGAGGCGCTGGGCCGGGTCTCCGGCGGTGTGCCCCGTGTCGCGGTCCTCGTCTCCTGCGCCTTCGGCTTCGTGTGCGTGGGCTTGAGCTACTGGCGTCCCGACGACGTCTTCTCCTGGCTCCTCAACATGATCGGCGGGGTGATCCTGGTCGTCTGGGCCTTCATCGCGGTGTCCCAGCTGCGGCTGCGCGGGCGGCTGGAGCGCGAGGCCCCGGAGCGGCTGACCGTGCGGATGTGGGCGTTCCCGGTGCTGACCTGGGTGGCGATGGCCGGGATGGCGGCGATCTTCGTACTGATGGCCCGGGAGCCGGACACCCGGGTCCAGCTGTACTTCACCGGCGGCATGACGGCCGTGCTGGCGGCCGTCGGGTACGCCTGGCAGCGACGGCGTGCCGTGCGCTGACGCGCCCGCCGGCAAAAAGCCCCCGTGTGATCCACACGGGGGCTTTTTGCTGTTAGCTTGTTGTTGCAAGCCACTTGCAACAAGATCCCGAGGGGACCCGCCGCCATGCCCGTCTACACGCTTCCGGACCTGCCCTACGACTACTCCGCGCTCGCACCCGTGATCAGCCCCGAGATCATCGAGCTGCACCACGACAAGCACCACGCGGCGTACGTGAAGGGCG
Organism: Streptomyces sp. NPDC020489; assembly: GCF_044386545.1. Classification (NCBI taxonomy): domain Bacteria; kingdom Bacillati; phylum Actinomycetota; class Actinomycetes; order Kitasatosporales; family Streptomycetaceae; genus Streptomyces; species Streptomyces sp. NPDC020489. Next base: position 67,206 of record NZ_JBIRUZ010000001.1, on the reverse strand, counting down.
CGAACGACACGCTGGAGCAGCTGGCGGAGGCGCGGGACAAGGAGACGTGGGGAGCGATCAACGCGCTGGAGAAGAACCTGGCGTTCCATCTCTCCGGGCACATCCTGCACTCGATCTACTGGCAGAACATGACCGGTGACGGCGGTAGCGAGCCGCTCGCCGCGGACGGGGTCGGGGACCTGGCCGACGCCCTCACCGAGTCCTTCGGGTCGTTCGCGAACTTCAAGGCGCAGCTGTCCAAGGCCGCGGCCACCACCCAGGGTTCGGGCTGGGGCGTCCTCGCCCACGAGCCCCTCAGCGGGCGCCTGATCGTCGAGCAGGTCTACGACCACCAGGGCAACGTCGGCCAGGGCTCGGTGCCGCTCCTCGTCTTCGACGCCTGGGAGCACGCCTTCTACCTCCAGTACCGGAACCAGAAGGTCGACTTCATCGAGGCCATGTGGCAGGTCGTCAACTGGCAGGACGTGGCCCGGCGTCACCGGGCCGCCACGTCCCGCGCCGACGTGCTGCTGCTGGCCCCCTGAGGGGTGCCCGTGAGTCGTCCCGCCTCGTGATCGTCTTCTCACCCTTCACCGGCGGGCGGAAAGACGGGAGGCCCCCGCGAGGACGTGACTCGCGGGGGTTTTCCGCACTCGCGAGAACGTGACGCACGGGGGTTTTCCGCACCCCGCGGGTCAGCCGATCGGTTGACGCCATGTTCCACCGAGCACCCGTGTCGGCCAACTGCCCTGGTCGACCAGGCTCTTGGGCATCTGGACGTGAACGACCGGACGCGGGCGGTGGTGGTGGCGATGGAACGGGGGCTGCTGCCCCGTCCCTGAGCCCGCCCGTCAGGGCTTGCGGCCCACGCCGCCGTGCTGGCCGATCGGGGTGGGCGCGGTGCCGGGGTCCGGGCGCCACAGCGGGACCGAGACGACCCCGGGCTCCACCAGCTCCAGGCCCTCGAAGTACGCGGCGATCTGCTCGACCGGGCGCAGGAAGTACGGCACCGCGCCGGTCTCGTTGTAGGCGTCCTGGGCCTGCTCGTAGTCCGGGTCGGTGCCCCGGGAGCCGTCGTTGACGCAGAGGTGGCTGCCCGAGGGGAGCCCTGCCAACAGGCGGGCGACGAGTTCGCGGGCCAGGTCGTGGTCGGCGATGTGGCCGAGGATGCCGCTGAGGATCAGAGCGGTCGGCCGGGTGAGGTCGAGGGTTCTGGAGGCCGCCCGGAGGATGCGCTCGGGGTCGTGGATGCTGAGGTCCTCGTAGGCCGTGCGGCCCTCCGGGGTGGAGGTGAGCAGGGCGCGGGCGTGGGCGAGGACGAGCGGGTCGTTGTCGACGTAGACGATCCGCGACTCGGGGGCGTGGCGCTGGGCGACCTCGTGGGTGTTGTCGACGGTGGGCAGCCCGGTGCCGACGTCCAGGAACTGGCGTACGCCGGCCTCCTGCACGAGGTACCGGATGCTGCGGCCGAGGAAGGCGCGGCTGCTGCGGGCGATGGTGACGATGCCGGGGAAGACGGCGGTGTAGGCGTCGCCGGCCTCCTCGTCCACGGGGTAGTTGTCCTTGCCGCCCAGCCAGTAGTTCCAGATGCGGGCCGAGTGGGGTACCGAGGTGTCGATCTCCGTCATGGGCCCATGGTGCTACGGCTCGGCCTGCTCGTACGGCACTTCGAGGGGAGACGGGTGCGACGCCGTCGTCGCTGGTCACCCGGAGTCCGGTGACCGCCGCGTCGCGTAGTCGGGGAGCGCCCGGGAGGAGACCCTCGGGGGATGCGCGGCAGCTGGGGCGGCGGCAGTGGGGGCCGTACACCGTCCGCGCGGAGAACCGGTTCCTTCCGGCCTGGTTCCGGCGGAGCGGGCGATTTCGGGGGCGCGTGGGCGCCGTACGCGCTGTACTACCGGCTGGGAGTCGACGCGGTGGTGACGGACTTCCCTGATCCGGCGGTGAGCGCGAGGAGGGGTCGGTGTTCTTCAAGAACAAGTACTGTCCCGGCTGCAAGAAGTACAACCAGGTGTACCGGATGCTCGACGCCGGGGAGCGGGCGAGGACGAAGGAGAAGCACCGCGGCAGGACCGACCTGTGGCGGTGCACCGCGGAGGGCTGCCGGTGGTACCAGCCCGTGCACCACCAGGGGGACGGCGACCTGCTCCCGGAGGACCTCCGGATCCCGGCCGCCGACCCCGAGGGGTGATCCCTACAGGTTGCTGAAGTCCGGGCCCTTGGTCCGGGTGCGCTTGATCTCGTAGAAGCCGGGGACGGAGGCGACCGCCACCGTGCCGTCCCAGAGGCGGGCCGCCTCCTCGCCCTTGGGGGCCGGGGTGACGACCGGGCCGAAGAAGGCGATCTGCTCGCCGTCCGGGCCGGGGACCGCGATGACCGGGGTGCCGACGTCCTGGCCGACCTTGTCGATGCCCTCCTTGTGGGAGGCGCGCAGCTCGGCGTCGAACTCGAAGTCCTTCTGGTCGAAGTACTCGATCAGGTCGGCGGGCAGGCCGACGTCCGCCAGGGCGCCTTCGACGGCCTCACGCGTCGGGCCCTGGCCCTCGTTGTGGATACGGGTGCCGAGCGCGGTGTACAGCGGGCCGAGGATGTCGGAGCCGTGCTTCTGCCAGGCCGCGGTGACCACCCGGATCGGCTGCCAGGCCTTGGTCTCCAGCAGCTCGCGGTACTCCTCGGGCAGCTCGTCGAGCTTCGGCTCGTTCAGCACGGCCAGGCTCATGATGTGCCAGCGCACCTCGATGTCCCGGACCTTCTCCACCTCCAGAACCCAGCGGGAGGTCATCCAGGCCCAGGGGCACAGCGGGTCGAACCAGAAGTCGACGGGCGTCTTGGTGGAGCTGGTCTCGGACATGCGTCTCCTCAGGAAAGAGTTCGATCGACAGAGGCAACACCGACCGCGGCCCGCGCCATTCCCCGCTCCCGCCGTCATTCCCCGCTGCCGCGCGTCAGGGGCACATGGCAGGATCGGTGCTGTCCACATACCGAACACCATCCGCTGGTCGACCGAGGGAGTGCCGCCCGTGCCCGGTGAGAATCTGTCCCGCGACGAGGCCCGGGAGCGGGCCGCCCTGCTGTCCGTCGACGGGTACGACGTGTCGCTCGACGTCCGGTCCGCCGTGGGCCCCGCGGGCGCCGACGAGGCTCCGCGCACCTTCCGGTCCGTCACCACGATCCGCTTCCGCTGCGCGCGGCCCGGCGCGTCGAGCTTCGCCGACCTGATCGCGCCGACGGTGACGGCCGTCTCGCTCAACGGCAAGGACCTCGACCCGAGCGAGGTCTTCGACGGCTCCCGGATCCTCCTGGAGGACCTGGCCGCCGACAACGAGCTGGTCGTCGACGCCCAGTGCGCCTACTCCCGCACCGGCGAGGGCCTGCACCGCTTCGTCGACCCCGAGGACGGCGAGGTCTACCTCTACACGCAGTACGAGCCGGCCGACTCCCGCCGGGTCTTCGCGAACTTCGAGCAGCCGGACCTCAAGGCGCCGTTCCGCTTCGAGGTGCGCGCGCCCGAGGAGTGGACGGTCTGGAGCAACGGTGTCGGTGAACGGACCGACGGCGTGTGGCGGTTCGCGCAGACGAAGCCGATCTCGACGTACATCACCTGCGTGGTGGCCGGTCCGTACCACTACGTCACCGACTCGTACTCCCGTGACCTCGGCGACGGCACGACGCTGGAGATCCCGCTCGGCGCCCTGTGCCGCAAGGGTCTCGCGAAGCACTTCGACGCCGACGACGTCTTCCTGATCACCAAGCAGGGCCTGGACTTCTTCCACGACCACTTCGACTACCCGTACCCCTTCGGGAAGTACGACCAGGCGTTCGTGCCCGAGTACAACCTCGGCGCGATGGAGAACCCGGGCCTGGTGACCTTCCGCGAGGAGTACATCTTCCGCGGCAAGGTGACCCAGGCGTCCTACGAGGCGCGGGCCAACGTCATCCTGCACGAGATGGCGCACATGTGGTTCGGCGATCTGGTCACCATGGTCTGGTGGGACGACCTGTGGCTGAAGGAGTCCTTCGCGGACTTCATGGGCACGTTCGCGAACGTCGGCGCGACCCGCTTCGAGAACGCCTGGATCACCTTCGCCAACCGCCGCAAGGCCTGGGCGTACCGCGCCGACCAGCTGCCGTCGACGCATCCGATCACCGCCGACATCCGCGACCTCCAGGACGCCAAGCTCAACTTCGACGGCATCACCTACGCCAAGGGCGCCTCGGTGCTCAAGCAGCTCGTCGCGTACGTCGGCCAGGACGCGTTCCTGGAGGGCGCGCGCCGCTACTTCAAGCGCAACGCGTACGGCAACACACGCCTGGGCGACCTGCTGTCGGTGCTGGAGGAGACCAGTGGCCGGGACATGACGGCGTGGTCGCGGTCCTGGCTCCAGACGGCCGGGGTCAACTCGCTGACCCCGCAGGTGCTGTTGAACCCCGAGGGCCTGGTGGACGAGGTCGCCGTGGTCCAGGAGGCCGCCGAGTCGCACCCCGAACTGCGCCCGCACCGGGTCGCGGTGGGCCTGTACCGCAAGGGCGCCGACGGGGCGGTCGAGCGGTACGCGCGCGTGGAGGTGGACGTCGACGGGCCACGGACGGTCGTGGCGGACCTGGCGGGCGCGGCGGCGCCGGAGCTGGTGCTGGTCAACGACGACGACCTCACGTACTGCAAGACCCGGTTCGACGCGACCTCCCTGGAGACCCTCAAGGCGCGGCTGGGGGACGTCGCGGACCCCCTCGCCCGTGCGCTGTGCTGGTCGGCGCTGTGGAACATGACACGGGACGCGCTGCTGCCCGCCCGTGACTTCGTCGACCTGGTGCTGCGGTTCGCGGGCCGGGAGTCCGACATCGGCGTGCTCCAGATGCTGCACGCCTGGGCGAACTCCTCGCTGGTCAACTACGTGGCGCCCGAGTGGCGTGCCACCGGCGGCCGGCTGCTGGCCGAGGGCGCGCTGAAGGAGCTGCGGCTGGCGGAGCCGGGCAGCGAGCACCAGCTGGCGTGGGCGCGGTTCTTCGCGACCGTGGCCTCCGGCGAGGCCGACCTCCAGCTGCTCCAGGGCCTGTTGGCGGGCACGGAGAGCATCGACGGGCTGGCGGTGGACCAGGAGCTGCGCTGGGCGTTCCTGGAGCCGCTGGCCGCGCACGGGGTCGCCGACGAGGACGTCCTCGCGGCGGAGCTGGCCCGTGACGACACGGCGTCCGGCAAGCGCCACCAGGTCCGCTGTCTCGCGGCCCGGCCGTCGCAGGCGGTGAAGGCGCAGGCGTGGGCGCAGGTGGTGGAGTCGGACGCGCTGTCCAACGCGCTGGTCGGCGCGACGATCTCGGGCTGGAACCAGTCCTCGCAGCGGGAGTTGCTGGCGCCGTACGCCCCCCGGTACTTCGAGGCGATCGAGCGCGTGTGGACGGACCGGTCGATCCAGATCGGCATGGACGTGGTCGGCGGCCTGTTCCCCGCGCTCCAGCAGTCGCGGGAGACGGTGGAGGCGACCGACGCGTGGCTCTCGGCGCACCAGGACGCGGCTCCGGCGCTGCGCCGGCTGGTCCTGGAGGCGCGGGACGACCTGGCGCGGGCGCTGCGCGGCCAGGCATGTGACGCGACCGCCGGTTGATCACATCGCTGGCCTGAGCTTGGGCGGTCGGTAGCCGTTACGAAGTTCAGGCAATCAGGGCCGTAACCCCTGGTCCCACCCATTCGGACCAGGGGTTTTCGCCGCCTACTCGGCATCCGAACACCCGTCCTTTAGTACCGTGTTGTCCGCATTCGTCGACAGGCGTGTAACAGGGGTTAGGAATCAGATCAACGGCGGGAATCCCCGCTGCATGAACCACAACACCCCGGTCCCCCCGCTCTCCCCCCGCCCGGTCCGCCACCTCTCGGAGGTGCACCGCCGGGTGATGACGGCCGCGCAGTTGAGGTCGCACGGGGTCTCGTCGTCCGAGACCAACGAGCAGTGCCGCCCCGGCGGCCCCTGGCAGCAGCTCCTGCCGGGCGTGGTCCTGCTCCACCCGGGCCCGCCCACCAGCGAGGAGCGGCTGCACGCGGTCCTGATGTACGCGGCCAAGGAGCGCCCGGCCGGGGTCCCGGCCCAGCCCGGCGCGGAGCAGTCGCACGCGCCGACGTACACGGAGGCGATGCTGACGGGTCTGGCCGCCCTGACGCTGCACGGCTTCACCTCGGCGCCGCCGCTGATGTCCCAGGACACGCTGGACGTCCTGGTCCCGCGGCTGCGCCGGCTGCGCTCGACGGGCTGTGCCCGCGTCGTGCGCACGACGTCCCTGCCGCAGCCCCAGCAGGTCACCGGCCTGCCGGTGGCACCGGTGCCGCGCGCGCTGGCGGACGCGGTCGCGGAACTGTCGGACGCGGGCGTGGTGCGCCGGCTGCTCACCGAGGCGGTCCGCGGCGGCCACTGCGAACCGGCGGCGGTGGTACGGGAGTTGAACAACGCCAAGCTGCTGGGCCGGCCGCACGTGGTGGACGCGGTGGACTCCCTGCTCGCGGAGGGCAGGGCGATCGCGGAGGACCGGCTGTACCGGATGGTGCGCGAGCACGGTCTGCCGGACCCGATCTGGAACGTCGACCTGCGGCTGCCCGGCGGCCCCCACCTCGGCGGCCTGGACGCGTACTGGCCCGAGCAGGCGGTCGCGGTGGAGCTGGACACCCGGGCCCCGCGCCAGGACGAGGACGCCCTGTGGTCGGAGTACGCCCGCAAGCGCGAAACCCTGGAACGCCTCGGCATCACGGTCGTGCACATCACGCCGAAAAAGCTCCGCGAGGCCATGGAACAGCAGGCGGCCGTGGTCCGTACGGCCCTGATGGCGTCGGGCGACCGCGATCCGGCGGCGTATGTCGTGGTGCTGCCCCGGTAGTGACGGACCGGGCAGCACCAGGAGGGGAGAGGAGGGGCCGCCGATCGGAGGGGGATCGGCGGCCCCTCCTCACGCGCGCGCCGGCGCCCGGCGCCACGGTCCTAGCCGCAGAACTCCGCCTCGATCACGGCGTCGGTGTCCCCCGACCAGTCCCCGTTGAGGTTGAGGGCGAGGGTGTGGCGGCCGTCCGCCGTGGTCACCGCCTCCGAGTTCGAGCCGTGGATGCCGCCGCCGTGGCCCCAGACGTGGACGCCGCAGGACAGCTTGCGGTCGATGAGGCCGAGGCCGTAGCCGGCGTTCGGGATGACGTCGACCGGCACGGTCGTCTTCATCTCCTTCAGCTGCTTCGGCGGGAGCAGCCTGCCCCGCAGCAGCGCGGAGTAGAAGCGGTTCAGGTCGGAGGAGTCCGAGATCATCTCGCCCGCCGAGGAGGCGAGCGAGGGGTTCAGCCTGGTGACGTCGTACGTCGGTCCCGTCGCCGCCCCGCCGAGCTTGGAGTAGGCGCGGCTGCTGGGCCCCGGGACGGTGACCCGGGTGCCGGGGACGGAGGTGGCGGTCAGGGACAGCGGCTCGACGATCCGCCGCCGGACCTCCTCTCCGTACGGTCTGCCCGTGACCTTCTCGATCACCATGCCCGCCACGACGTAGTTGGTGTTGGAGTAGTTCCAGGACGTGCCCGGCGCGAAGTCCGGCTTGTGGGTCATCGCGACGGCCACCAGGTCCGCCGGTGCCTTCGTGTCGTAGCGATGCGCGAAGAAGCCGTCCTTGAGGAAGTACGTCCTGACGAAGTCGTCGTCGGCGGTGTAGTCGAAGATGCCGCTGGTGTGGTCGAGGAGCCGGCGCAGGGTGATGCGGCGGCCGTCGTGGCCGTTGCCCCGGACGGTACCCGGCAGCCACTTCGCCACCTTGTCGTCCAGCGACAGCCGGCCCTCCGCCTCCAGTTGCAGCAGCACCGTCGACACGAAGGTCTTGGTGATGCTGCCGACGCGGTACCGGTCGTGGACCGAACGCGGCCGGCCCGTCCCGAGGTCGCCCACGCCGGCGGTCGTGGACCAGACGCGGGGTCCGGTCCTCGCCGTCGCCGTGACCCCGGGCACGCCGTCCTTCACCGCGGCCTCGATCGCCTCGCGGGTCGCCTCGTGGCCGCCTCCGGCAGGTGCGGCCGCGAACGCCGGGCCCGCCAGGGCCAGTGACAGCGCCACGGCCGTCGCCGCCACGAGAGTCGTCCGTACGGTCATGTCTCTCCCCTGTGTGCTCTTCACCGAGCGTGGTCGGGGAGGGAGACCCGGCCGAGATCACCGGGGTTGCGCCGGGTGCGCCGGTTGAGCGGCTTTCAGCCCTTCTTCAGCACCAGCTCCGTGTTGCGGTCCCGGGCACCGCCCGCGAGGTCGGTGCGGGCGCCGGGGGCGTTGTAGGACAACTCGCGGTAGAGGGCGGCGAGGCCGGTCTGGGAGAGGTCGGCGAAGTCCGTGCGGTGCGGGGCGGAGGACTCCACGCAGGTGGTGAACAGGGAGATCGTGCCGTCCTTGTTGTCCACCAGCTCGATGACGCGGGCGAGTTGGGGGTAGTCGACGTGGGAGGCGGTGGAGATCTCCCAGAAGGAGCGGCCCTCGCCGACGGCGTGCGCGGTGATCTCGTTGCGGTGGATGTGGCCGTTCACCCAGGCGAGGACGTTGCGGTGCCGGCCGAGCAGGGCGAGGACCTCCGCACCGGTGTGCCGCCGCTCGCCGGGGCGGGCCGGGTCGGGGCGGGTGTTGTCCATGGACGAGCTGGTGTGGTGACTGAAGATCACGGCGTAGGAGTCCTGGTTCTCCTTCAGGGTCCGCTCCAGCCACTTCAGCTGGGCGGATCCCACGGACCCCTCGTAGTGGCCGCCCGCGTCGGTGGTGTCGAGGCTGATGCCGATGACGTCCTCGGCGATACGGAAGGAGTAGTACTGGGTGCCCGCGTCGAGGTTGGCGGTGGAGTAGCCGTGGCCGACCGGACCGAGGCCGCGGTACGCCGGGTCCAGGTGGGCCTGGAGGTACTCGCGCGGCGTGAACGGGGCCCGTGACGCGTCCGGGGTCACCGAGCGCATGTCGCGGGCGTGTGCCTTGAGCAGGTCGCGGAAGCCCACGCCCCGGGGGTCCTTGGCCTTCTTGATCGCGTCCTGGAGCTTCTTCGCCTCGGCCGCGGGCAGGCTCATCAGCTTCTTCCCGCCGACCGCGTACTCGGTGAGCCAGGAGTCGCCGTGCGAGGCGTAGCAGCCCAGCGGCATGGAGTCGTGGTTGCCGACCGTGGAGTACCAGGGCAGGTTCAGGCCGGGACTGTTCAGCTCGCGGATCGCGGCGGCCAGGAAGCCGTCGAGGTGCGGGAAACCACGCTGCTTGTCGGCGTCGCGGACGGTGGTGTCGGGCTGCCAGTACTGCTTGATGCCGCTGTTCTGGACGCCCTCGTAGTGGCGTGGGTCACCGGAGTTGGGGCGGATGCGGCCGCCGCTCATGACCTTCATGAACCACTCCAGCTCGGACCTCGCGTTGTTGTCCGTGTTGTCGCCGGTGGTCATGGCGAAGTGCAGCGGCGCGCCGGTCACCGGTCCGCCGCGCAGCGCGTTGACCCGTTCCACGAGCGCGACCGCCCCGTGCACGGTGAGCGCCTCCTGCGGCCGCCAGGCGTGCACGTCGGTGGAACGCAGGTACTCCAGGCGCAGCGGGTGCTGGGTGTCCATCAGGTGCAGATCGGTGAGCTGCACGAAGGCGGCGAGCGCGGTCCGGCGCCCGGCCCGCCCCGACTTCGGGGTGGCGAGGTCGTCGCGGACCACCCGGCGCCAGCCGATGCCGTCGCCGAGGCGGCGGAAGCCGGAGGAGGTACGGGGGGCGGCGACGGTCGCGACGGTCGTGCCGCGGGTGTACGGGGCGAGCGGGGCGGCGGCCGGGGCCTGCCGGGACTGGGCGACGGGCGCCTCGGCGGCGGTGCCGGTGCCGGTGCCGGGGGCCGTGGTGGCGGCCTGGCTGTCGGTGGGCCGCAGGGCGTAGCCGACGCCCGCGGAGACGGCTGCGGCGCCGGTGGCGGCGAGGACGGTACGGCGGTTGACAGAGCGTGTGCGCGACATGGCGCGGTCTCCCCGAGTGCGAACGCGTCGGCAGTGGTCGCGGGGGGTCCGCAGTCGCGAACAACCCGCTCACCCTGGATCGTTGGCACCGGGGATGGCCTGCGCGTGAACGAGACGGCAACGACCGACGCCGATCACCGTACGTGGATCTTGGGCTGCCCTGCGCGTCCACGCCCGCTCCTCGAACGGCCGGGAGGCGGTCACTCCGCGTTCATCTCCCGGGGTACTACCGCTGTACCACCCGCCCTGTCACCGGCCGCTCCCGCCACAGCCGCAGTCCGACGTCGACCAGGTTGACGCGGTTCAGGTCGGGCACCGCGTCGAGGTCGTGCCAGGCGGCCATGTCGGTGGAGCCGCCGACCTCGGGGCGCAGTTCGCCGCCGGTGACGCGGGCCTCGTAGACGAGGCCCACGCCGTGGTGGTCGACGGTGCGGCCGAAGCGGCGGCGGGAGACGTGGCGGCGTGAGCGCACGCCGAGCAGGCCGGTGATCTCGATGGTGTAGCCCGTCTCCTCGGCCACCTCCCGGTGGACGGTGTCGTACGGGTCCTCGCCGTGCTCCATGCCGCCGCCCGGCAGGGTCCACTCCGGGCGTCCGTCGCCGCCCACCCAGCGGGCGAGGAGGAGTTGGCCGTCACGGACGCATATGGCGTAGGCCGCCACCCTCACGTTCTTGCGCATACGGGCAAGTTAGCCCGCCGGGTCCGGATTGGCCGGTGAGTATGCGGGCGCCGACCAGCGCAGCGGCACCGCCGACGGTGTCCGCACGGCCTCCGTCAGCGTGAAGCGCACCCTGCGTTCCCCGCCGTCGAACTCCGTCCTCGCCTCGCCCGTCAGCTGGAGCACGGTGCCCGTCGTCCAGTCCAGGAACAGCAGGCCCGCCCGGGGGTCGGCCGCGAGGTTGCCGAGCGTGAGGAACATGGCGTTGCCCGGGTAGTCCCGCCAGCTCAGCTCGCGCGCTGAACGCACCGTCACGAAACCGGGGTTGCCGCCCCGGTGGCTGGCGTCGGCGCCCGCGGGGTGGGTCGTGGCCAGGAAGAAGGTGTCCGCCGCGGTGACGAACCCGGCCTCCTCCGGGGTCAGTTCACCGCCGCGCCGCTGCGGGCCCGGCCGCCGGTCGCCGATCACCTCGTAGGACTCCCTGCGTTGCAGGTACTTGGGGCAGTTGGCGAACACCCTCTCCGCCTCCACCGCGAACCCCTCCCGCGTCGGCCGGAGGCGCCCGTTCAGGCGCATGCGGCGGCGGGTGCGCGGGTCGAGGGCGATCGTGCCGACGGGCAGTTCGGGCGTGGTGAGCGCGCCGGCGAGCGGGTCGGTCTCCAGAAGGCCGCCCGCCACCGACATCCGGTGCGCTCCGGTGGCGCGGACGAAACCCGGCGTGCCGGTGAGCACCGAGGCCCACACCCGGCCCGTCGCCGGGTCCTCGGCGCCGAGCACCAGGAACGGCTGCGCCTCCAGGAAGGCCGCGGCGACCGGCTTGATGCCCTCGCCGATCGACCGCCCCACATGGTCCGCGGCCTCCCGCACCCCCACCCGGTCCTGCACGGCCCGTGAGCCCGCGTGATAGACCCCCGGGTCGGTGCCGCTCATGTCGTGGACGCTCATGGCTAGAAGAAGCCGCAGGTCGGAGCCGCCTCGACCGGGGCAGGCGCGCCGTCCGCGCCGCTCGGCACCGAGATCTCCAGGCGGGTGCCGTCCGGGTCGTGGAAGAAGATGCCGCCCGACGCCGAGCCCTCCCGGTGGGCGACGACCCCCTCGTGGGCGAAGTCCACGCCGTCCGTGCGCAGCGCCTGCTCGTACTGCCGGACCCGCTCGATCGAGTCGGCCTCGAAGGCGAGGTGGTGCAGGCCGGCGCGGTCGCCCGCGAAGGCCGCCTCCGCCTGCTGCCAGAGGGTGAGGACGAGGCTCTCGCCGTCGCCCAGGAACGCGTAGCGGCGGCCCTCCTCCTTGCCCTCGCCGATCGCCGTGAAGCCCAGGACGTCGCGGTAGAACGCGAGCGAGCGGTCGAGGTCGGTGACGTTCAGGCCGATGTGGCCGGTACGCAGGGTCATGACGGTCCCCTTCAGCAGCAGATCAGATCTAACCAGTTATTGAGAGGTTAAGGGTTAGAGAGGGTGAGCGCAACCGGTCACGTACCCTTGAGCGGTTAGCACGGAAGGGAGCCCCACATGTCCGCCGACCCCCGTCCCCTCACCGGCGAGCCCCTCGCCCTCGACCTGCTCAACACGCGGTGGATGCGGGAGGGGGCCGTGCAGGACCTCCTGGCGGACACGGACGGACTGGCCGTATGGCTGACGGCGAACGGGCTCGGCGGGCGGTTCGACGCCGACGCGGCCACCCTGCGCCACACCCTCCAGGCCCGGGACGCGCTGCACCGGGCGGTCCACCAGGGCGCCACGGAACCGGTCGACGACATCCTCGCCCACGGACGGATCCGGGCCACCCTGACCGCCGAGGGGCCGGGCGAGGCGCCCGAGTTCCGCGACGCCGCCTGGGGTCCGGCATGGCTCGCCGCCCGCGACTATCTGGAACTCCTCAGCACCGCGCCGGACCGGATCCGCACCTGCGCCCACGACGCGTGCATCCTGCACTTCTTCGACACCTCACGGAACGGCACCCGCCGCTGGTGCTCGATGGCCGCCTGCGGGAACCGGGCGAAGGCGTCGCGGCACTACGCGCGCACCAAGGAAAGTTGACGGTTGTACCAGACAATTCTGAGAACCGGGCGAGCGACTCATCCCTTTTGTCGCTCAACTCCCTAAAACGGATCGCGGGTTTTCCCCATACGCCCATATCGATTCGGTCAACTCTCCCTAAACATCCTTCCCATGCGTAAAGCTGTGCGATCGTCCGGGATCTCGTTCCGGGCCTTCGCGGTCAGGACCGATCGGCCCCGGCCGCTACCGCACGTTCCTTTACCTACAAGGGATGCCGATGACCCTCACCCCTCAGCGCGAACCGATATCGGGCGGCGCGAGACGCGTGGTGCGCATAGCCGTCGCCGCCGGTCTCGTCGCCGCGCTCTCCGCCGCCGGGCCGATACCCATGGCGTTCGCGGCCGACGCCGACACGCCGGCCGCGGCCGACCCGGGCGCCAAGTCCGCCCACGGCAAGCTCGGTTCGGACGACGCGGACCTGCTCGCCGAGGCGAAGGCCGAGGGCGACAAGACCATCTCGATGATGATCGCGACCGCTCCGGGGCAGACCGAGCAGGTCGCCAAGCAGCTGGACGCCGTCGACGGCGGTCTCGTGGGCCGCACCTTCGACAAGGTCGGATACGTCCGGGCCACCGTCCCCACCGCGAAGGCGGACTCGGCCATCGCCGCCGCCGTCAAGCTCTCCTCCGTGCACGGCATCGACCTGCGCCAGGAGATCCCGCTGGACGACCCGGCGCCGAGCGCGGACACCGCCAAGCGTGCCGCCGGTGCGACGGCCTCCCCCAAGGCCCCCGGCAAGCAGACCCCCGCCGAGAACCCGTACAACCCGTCCTTCGAGACGGGCGCCGTCGACTTCGTCGAGGACCACCCGAAGGCGGACGGCCGCGGCATCACCATCGGCATCCTCGACTCGGGCATCGACCTCGGCCACCCGTCGCTCCAGAAGACCACCACCGGTGAGCGCAAGGTCGTCGACTGGGTCACCTCCACCGACCCGGTCTCCGACGGCGACCTCTCCTGGCGCCGGATGACCACCTCCGTGGCCGGCCCGGCGTTCTCGGCGACCCCCGCGGGCGGCGCCGCCGAGACCTTCAAGGCACCGGACGGCTCGTACAAGTTCAACTACTTCTACGAGTCCGTGACGTCCGGCGGCGACCAGGCGGGCGACGTCAACCGGGACGGCGACACCACCGACGCCTGGGGCGTGCTCTACGACGCCGCGGCCGGCACCATGCGGGTCGACCTCGACGACGACCACGACTTCACCGACGAAGAGGCCCTGAAGCCGTACAAGGACGGCCACCAGATCGCCTACTTCGGCACGGACAACCCGGCGACCGAGGTCTCCGAGCGCATCCCGTTCGTCGCCGAGATCCGCAAGGACGTCGTCTACAACGCCTCCGGCGCCAAGGCCGACTACGTCAACATCGGCATGATCTCCAGCGAGCACGGCACGCACGTCGCCGGTATCACCGCCGCCAACAGCCTGTTCGGCGGCAAGATGAACGGTGCCGCCCCGGGCGCCAAGCTGGTCTCCTCCCGCGCGTGCGTGTTCGGCCCCGGCTGCACCAACATCGCGCTCACCGAGGGCATGATCGACCTCGTCGCCAACCGCGGCGTCGACATCGTCAACATGTCCATCGGCGGTCTCCCGGCGCTGAACGACGGCAACAACGCGCGTTCCGAGCTCTACACCCGCCTCATCGACACCTACGGCGTCCAGCTGGTCATCTCGGCCGGCAACTCCGGCCCCGGTGCCAACACCATCGGCGACCCCGGTCTGGCCGACAAGGTGATCTCCGTCGGTGCCTCGATCTCCAAGGCGACCTGGTACGTCAACTACGGCTCGGTCGTGGAGAAGAAGTACGCGATGATGCCGTTCTCCTCGCGCGGCCCGCGTGAGGACGGCGGCTTCGCCCCGACCCTGGTCGCCCCGGGTGCCGCGATCAACACGATCCAGACCTGGCTGCCGGGCGCCCCGGTCGCCGAGGCGGGCTACTCGCTGCCGGCCGGCTACGGCATGCTCCAGGGCACCTCGATGGCGTCCCCGCAGGCCGCGGGCGCCTCGGCGCTGCTGTTGTCCGCCGCCAAGGCCAAGGGCATCGAGCTCACCCCGAAGACCCTGCGCACGGCGCTGACCTCGACCGCCGACCACATCAAGGGTGTGCAGGCGTACGAGGAGGGCGCGGGCCTCATCAACATCGAGGACGCCTGGGACTCCATCAAGGACGGCGCGACCGCCCACGACTACACCGTCAAGGCACCGGTCGACACCGCGCTCGACCAGTTCCTGAAGACGCCGGGCTTCGGCACCGGCATCTACGACCGTGAGGGCGGCCTGAAGGCCGGCGTGAAGAAGTCGTACGAGGTCACCATCACCCGTACGTCCGGCCCCGACAAGGCGATCCGCCACGAGCTGCACCTGGAGAACAACGCCTCCGGCACGTTCTCGATCGCCGGCTCGGACGAGATCAAGCTGGGGCTGAACAAGCCGGTCACCGTCAAGATCGCCGCGAAGTCGCCGACCGCCGGCCTCAAGAGCGCGATCCTCGAGGTCGACGACCCGCGCACCGAGGGCATCGACCAGCAGATCCTCAACACGGTCGTGGTCTCGGCGCCGCTGAAGTACACCTACTCGGCGTCGCACACCGTCCAGCGCAACAGCTCGCAGCACTACTTCGTGACCGTCCCCGAGGGCGCCACGTCCCTCGAGGTCGCCATCGGCGGGCTGAAGGACAAGAGCCAGACCCGGTTCATGGCGATCCACCCCTACGGCGTGTCCGCTGAGGACTCCGCGTTCGCCGGTACGCCGTTCTGCTACAACAACTACCTCGACGGCAACGGCTGCAAGCCCGACGTGCGTTCGTACGCGAACCCGGTCGCGGGCGTCTGGGAGATCGAGGTCGAGTCGCGCCGTACGTCGCCGCTGCTCGACAACCCCTACAAGCTGGACGTCAGCGTCCTGGGCGCCACCTTCGCCCCGGAGGTCGTGACCGTGCCCGAGGCCAAGGTCGGCACCCCGGCCGCCGTCTCCTGGACGGTGACGAACAAGTTCGCCGCGCTCGACGGCAAGCTCGTCGGCGGCCCGCTCGGCTCGGCCAAGTCGGCCCGCCCGACCATCGCCAACGGCGAAACCCAGGTCAGCACGGTCGAGGTGCCCGCGGGCGCCAAGTCCCTGGACGTGGCCATCGGCAACGTCTCCGACGCGGCCGCCGACCTCGACCTGGTCGTCCTCGCCCCCGACGGCAGCGAGGCGGGCACCTCCGCCGACGGCGACTCCGAGGAGTCCGTCTCGGTGGCCTCCCCGGCCGCCGGCACGTACACCGTCCAGGTCATCGGCTACGCGATCCCGGCCGGCTCCACCGCCTACGACTACCAGGACGTGTTCTTCTCCGCCGCCCTGGGCTCCGTCTCGGTCGACGACTCGGCCGCGGTGAAGCTGGGCACCGGCGCCTCCGCGAACGTCTCCGCGAAGGTCACCGCCCTGGCGGCCGCTCCGGAGGGCCGTGAGTTCTTCGGTCAGGTCCAGCTGGTCAACGCGCGCGGCACGGTCGCGGGCATCGGCAGCGTGAAGATCGAGAAGGTCACGCCGTAAGTCATCGTTACGGCATGAGGGGCGGGCGTCCACCGGGCGCCCGCCCCTTCCTCGTGCCTTCCCCTCGTGCCGTCCCCCTCTTGCCGTCCTGCCGGGTCTCAGCAGCCCAGCTCGCGCGACTGTGGCAACGAGGCCTGGATCCAGGCCCGTTCGCGGGCCACCGCCTGCTCGCCGACCACCCAGTGGTCGGGCACCGCGGCGCCCTGCGGGACCCCGAAGAGCACCCGCTCACCACGGACGAGGCCGGGGGCGAAGGTGTCCTCGACGACGTAGGTGAGCCGCTCCGGGCGCTTCTCCTCCTGCTTGTAGTAGCGGATCACGTCCACGACCACCCTCAACTGCACCCCGTCCGCGAGGCGTTCGACCGAGGCGACGGTGCCCTCGGCGACCAGCCGGGTGCAGGCGAGGTAGTAGGGGCTGCCGAAGCGGGTGCCGGCGTCGGCCTCGGGCTGGGACTTCGCGCCGCTGGCGCTGTCGGCCTGGGAGCCCCCGATGCCGTCGGCGCCCTGGGCCGCCAGCCAGCCCACTCCGGCGACCACGGAGGCGACCGCGGCCACCGCGAGACCGCCGAAGGCGAACCGGACGGCGGTGCGTCGGCGGCCTCGGGAAGGACGGGCCGGGGCACTCCCGGCGGCCGGGACTCTCCTGGCGGACTGGACTCTCCTGACGGCCGGGACTCTCCTGGCGGCCGAAGCCGGGGCCGGTGGCGGTTCGACGAGCGCGTCGGCGATGAGCCCCAACTGCTCGCGCAGCAGCGCCACATCGGCGGCGGCCTCGCGGTGCTCGGCGAGGCAGGCGGCGTCCGTGCCCTCGGGCAGCGGCTCGCCGGTGATCGCGGCCATCAGCGCGTCGGCGCCCTGGTGTTCGGCGGTCATGTCACACCACCTCGTCCTCGTGCAGACGGGCGCGCAGGGCGCGGACCGCCGTGTGCAGCCTGCTCTTGACCGTGCCCTCCGGGACGCCGAGTTCCCGGGCGATGTCACGGACCGGCAGATCGGCGTAGAACCGCAGCACGACGACCTGGCGCTGGGCGTCGGGCAGTTCGTCGAGCCCCTGGGCGACGGCGAGCGAGAGCACGCTGGTGTCCTCGCCGGAGGGGTGCTCCAACTGCCGGAAGGAGGCGAGGCGTTCACCGATGCGCTCCTGGCGGCGCTTGGCGCGGTGCCAGTCCATGGCGAGGTTGGAGGCGACGACGGCCGCCCACGCGGAGACGTCGCGCGGAGCCTCGTACCCCTTCGCCGCCCGCTCCAGCAGCCGCAGGCGGACCTGCTGCACCCCGTCCGGCAGGTCCGCCTGCGGTACACCGCCGAGCGCGAGCACCGCGCGCACCCGGCGTTCCTGGGCCGCGTCCAGGGGGTCGTCGACGACGTCCCCCTGCCCGTGGCGGGCCTTTCTGCGCAGCACGGCTCCCCCTCTCCTCGCCGCGTTTCCTCTATGACGCCGACCCGGGCGGAAACGTTCGGCCCGGGGCACGGAAATTCTTTCTTCGCGTGATCTTCACTGTCACCGTGAGCCGCCGGAAGATCGCGGGGACACCGCTTCGTCACGGTCCGTGCCAACGGGAGCACGCAGTGGCGTGTGGAGCCGGCCCGGCTCGACGCGACCCCGCGCTCGGAGCCCGGACCACGGGTGGCTGGTACGGAGTCGTTCGTCACACCGGACCCGAGGCGGAGCCGGTGATCTCCGGATCGGCCGTGATCCATCTCTTCGAGGTCGACGAAAATCCGTTCCCGCACCGGAAACTCGCAACTTCTTCCGGTCCGCATCGCGTCTCGGACACGTTCCTCCCCGTGCGGTCGCCCGGCGAGGAGACGCCGGAGCCGCGCCCCTGGCAGGAGTGCCGTCCCATCCCTCGGGCAAAGGATTGGACACAACGGCCCGGGTGAGACGCATGATGGAAACGTCCAGGCCACGCAGTACGCACGCGAAGGAGTCACCGTGAGGGTCGGAATCGTCGGAGCCACCGGTCAGGTCGGCACGGTCATGCGCAGGATCCTCAAGGACCGCGACTTCCCCGTCACCGAGCTGCGCCTGTTCGCCTCGGCCCGTTCGGCGGGGTCGGTCCTGGACGGCGTGACGGTCGAGGACGCGTCGACGGCGGACTACACGGGCCTGGACATCGTGCTGTTCTCGGCGGGCGGCGCCACCTCCCGGGCGCTGGCGGAGAAGGTCGCCTCGCAGGGCGCCGTCGTGATCGACAACTCCTCGGCCTGGCGCAAGGACCCCGAGGTGCCCCTGGTGGTCTCCGAGGTGAACCCGCACGCCGTCGCGGACCGCCCCAAGGGCATCATCGCCAACCCGAACTGCACCACGATGGCCGCGATGCCGGTCCTGAAGGTGCTGGACGCCGAGGCGGGTCTGACGGCGCTCGTCGCCACCACCTACCAGGCGGTCTCCGGCTCCGGGCTCGCGGGCGTGGCGGAGCTGCACGGCCAGGTCCAGAAGGTCGTCGCCGACGCCGACAAGCTCACCCACGACGGCGAGGCGGTCGACTTCCCCGAGCCGCAGGTCTACAAGCGCCCCATCGCCTTCAACGTGCTGCCCTTCGCCGGCAACCTCGTCGAGGACGGCCTGAACGAGACCGACGAGGAGCAGAAGCTCCGCAACGAGTCCCGCAAGATCCTGGAGCTCCCCGAGCTGAAGGTCTCCGGCACCTGTGTCCGCGTCCCGGTCTTCTCCGGGCACTCCCTCCAGGTCAACGCCCGCTTCGAGCGCCCGATCTCCCCGGAGCGCGCGACCGAGCTGCTGGCCGGGGCCCCGGGCGTGGCGCTCTCCGACATCCCGACCCCGCTCCAGGCGGCCGGCAAGGACGTCTCCTACGTGGGCCGTATCCGCGCCGACGAGACCGTCGACAACGGCCTCGCGCTGTTCATCTCCGGCGACAACCTCCGCAAGGGCGCGGCCCTGAACGCGGTCCAGATCGCGGAGCTGGTGGCGGCGGAGCTGTCCGAGTAGGACTCCCGATCGTCCTCGCGAGGGGTGGGCGCCCCCCCGGGGGGCCCCCCCCCGCGGCGGGGGGTGACAGGGCGGCGGCGGGGGCCCCGGGGGCCGCGGCGGGGGACATGCGCCGCCCCGTCTGTTTCCGGGGGGCCAGGGCCCCGCG
>NZ_JBIRUZ010000001.1:0-47915 GCF_044386545.1 Streptomyces sp. NPDC020489 | reverse complement strand
GGGGGCGGGCCGCTCCCGGGGGCCCCGGGGGGGGGGGGGGGGGGGGGGGTGGGGGCGGCGCCGCCCCCGCCCGGGCCGGGGGGGGGGGGGCCCCCCCGGGGGGCCCCCCACCCCTCGCGTCGTGGTGTCACAGGGCGGCGGCGGTCTCCAGGGTGACGTCGGCGGAGAAGATGCGCAGACCGTTCTGTTCCAGGGTGACCAGGACCCGGCGCCGGCCCTGCGGGTCGGAGGGCAGCAGGTCCGCCCAGACATGGCAGGGCGCGTCGAACTCGGCGTACCGGGTGAACTCCGTCTCCATCCCGACGACCGTCGAGGGACGGTCGGTCACGGCGTGGGCGGCCTGGCGGGCGGCCTCGAGCAGGAGCATGCCGGGGGCGTGGTCGACGGGGTGGTCGAAGAGGACGGGGTGGGCGAGGTCCACGCGCAGCTGCCAGTGTCCGGGCCGGTCGTCGGTGGCGGAGAGCACCACGTCCTCGGGGCGGGTGCGGGCCACCAGCTCCGGTGCGACCGGCGGGCCCGGCGGCAGCGCGTCGGCGGTGGCGCGGGCGAGGTCGGCGTAGCGTCCGCGCAGGCGCTGGTAGACGACGGGCGGCTGGTTGTTGAAGCGGGTCCGGGCGGTGCCCAGCCGCTGTCCGGCGAGCACGACGTCCACGGCCATGGTCAGCGCGGCCAGCCGCGAGCCGCGGCGGACTATGTCGGAGCAGGTGATGTGCAGGTCCACCTCGGCCGGGGCGGTGGTGACCATCATCGCGACGGAGTTGAGGTCGAAGTGCAGGTGCTCCCAGGCCTGGCGGTGCCCGAAGGGGACGCCGTAGGCGACGTGGGAGAGCAGAGGCACGGCCTGGCGGACCGACTCGGCGAGCAGCAGCGGGTCGTGGAGCCCGTGGACCGGGTGGTAGAAGGAGTGGGCCCGCGGCCAGTGGGCCGAGACGCGGTAGGAGTCGCGGCCCAGGACCCGCCACGACGAGAGCAGGACCTCGGCGCCGTTGGTCTTGTGCACATGGTTCTGGTGCACGGCCATGACGGGACCCGCCAACTCCTGCTGGAACACTCCGGACATGCTTCCCCCAAAAAGTTCGGATGTGTGAAGGCGTCTCCAGAACGCCTTCAACAACATAAAGAGCGTTCTGTTTTGAAACACCAAGTACAGGCAAAGGATTCTTCAGCGGCGAGTCAACTCAAGTAGACTCCTAGCAGATCTCCCCAGACCGAAGGGTTGCCAGGGCGGACCCTTCGGCCGATAACATAAGGAACGTTCTACTTCTTGGGAGGTGCAGCCATGACCGGCGCAAAGCAGGAACGCGCAGTGCAGACCCGGGAGACGCTTCTCCTGGCGGCCGCCGAGGTCTTCGACGAGTTCGGCTACGCCGGGGCGAGCATCAACCGGATCCTCAAGCGCGCCAAACTGACCGCTGGAGCGCTCTACTTCCACTTCGAGTCCAAGGAGGGCCTGGCCCGGGCGGTGATGAACAGCCAGCCCGAGACCATCGTCCCGCTGCTGGAGTCCCACGGCCTCCAGCGCCTGGTGGACATCACGGTCACCTGGGCCCGCCGGCTCCAGGAGGACCCCCTGCTGCGGGCCGGTGTCCGCCTGACCAACGAGCAGGCGTCCTTCGGACTCCAGGAAGCCGCCCCGTACCGCGCCTGGGCGGGGATCATGGCCGACTGCCTGCGGGACGCGCACGAGCGCGGGGAGTTGCAGCCCGGGGTGGAACCGGACGAGGTGGGCGAGTTCATCGTCGAGGCGTGTACCGGCATGCAGATGTTCTCGGCGGTGGCCAGCGGCCGCACCGACCTGATCGAGCGCGTCACGAGGATGTGGCGCCTGCTCCTGCCCGGCATCGCGGTCCCCACGATCGTCGCCCGCACCGAGACCGGCGCGGACCGTGCGCACGTGGCGGCCTGACCGTTTCACGGAGGATTGATGTCCCTGCCCACGCCTGCCCCGAGCGGTTTCGGCCGCCTGAGACTCGCGGCCCTCAATATCGACGGAGTACTGCTGAACGACACGTTCAGCCCGGTGATCCACCGCTTCATCACCCGCAACGGCGGCCGGTACACGGCCGAGCTGGAACGCTCGGTCTTCTCCCGACCGCAGCGGGTCGCGGGGCGCAACATGGCCGCCGCGCTGCCCGGCGACATGACCGGTGAACAGGCGCTGGCCGCCTACTTCGAGGAGCGGGACGCCTATCTCCTCGACCACCCGGTCACCCTGACCCCGGGCGCGATCGCCCTCGTGGAGCGCCTGCGCGCCCTGGGCCTGCGCACGGTGTGCTACGGCGGTCTGGGCGCCGAGCACTTCGAGCGGTTCCTCGGTGACTGGGCCGAGTTGTTCGACGGGCCCCGCTACGTCTGCACCAACGACTTCCGGCCGGGGCTGCGCGAGATCACCACCGAGCTCTTCGGACTCCGGCCCGACGAGGCGGTGTTCGTGGACGACGTGGCCCGGGTCGCCGACGCGGCACGGGAGTTGGGCACCGGGTTCATCGGGCACCCCACGGACTTCGCGCACAGCTTCCAGCCCCGGCTGATGCGGGAGGCGGGCGTGCGCCACCTCGTGGACTCGCTGGACGCCATCGACGAGACCTTGCTGCGGACCGTCGACGCGGAGCTGACGGACCACACCTTCTGGGCGAGCGAGGCGGTGCCGGTATGAGCGACACCCCTTCGGCACCCCTCACGTCACCGGCGCTGGCCGGCAAGGTCGCCATGATCACCGGCGCCTCCAGCGGGATCGGGGCCGCCGCCGCACGGCTGTTCGCGCGGGAGGGTGCGGCCGTCGTGGTGACGGCCCGGCGCGACGAGCGGTTGCGGGAGCTGGCCGAGGAGATCACCGGCGCCGGCGGACGGGCCCTGGCCGTGCCCGGCGACATCACCCGCGCCGAGGACGTCGAACGGGTCGTACGCGCCGCCGTCGACACCTTCGGGCGCCTCGACTGCGCCTTCAACAACGCGGGGTTCGCCACCGCGGGCACCCTGCTGCACGAGATGGACGGGGACGTCTACGAGCGGACCATGGACGTCAACGTGCGCGGCGTCTGGAACTGCCTGTCCCATCAGATCCCCGAGCTGCTCAAGGGCGGGGGCGGCACGATCGTCAACACCTCCAGCGTGGCCGGACAGCGGGCGACGGGCGCCTCGGCGGCGTACGTGGCCGCCAAGCACGCGGTCCTCGGACTCACCCGGGCCGCCGCCGCGGAGTACGCCCAGCGCGGCATCCGCATCAACGCCCTGGTGGTCGGCAGCACCCGCACCGAGATGATGGACCAGGTCATCCAGGAGCTGCCGCAACTGAAGGAACGCTTCGAGGACGAGACGCTCCAGAAGCGCATGGCCGACCCCGCCGAGGTGGCCCAGGCCGCCGTCTGGCTCTGCTCCGAGCGCTCGTCGTTCGTCACCGGCGCGGCGATAGCGGTCGACGGCGGCGCCACGGCCGTCTGACCCCCGGTCGCTGTCGACTCCCCCAACTCCCTTGAACCCAGAGCTACTTGGGGCAGTCGACAGCGACAGGGGACCCACCTCGCTGATGTCCTTGCAGACGTAGGAGTCCTCGTACGACTGCGAAGGAGTCAGCCGTGTCAGCCGCGTCCCGGACCGTCGCCACCACTCATCTGGTCAAGACCCGCCCACCCCACCGACCACCACCCGCGCACCGGGCGCCGCTCGGCGTCCTGGGCCTGAGCGCGTTCGTGGTGGGCACCGCCGAGTTCGTCGCCGTCGGCGTGCTGGACCGGATCGCCGACGGGCTGAACGTCTCCGTCACCGCCGTGGGTCTGCTGGTGACCGCGTACGCGCTCGGGGTCTGCGTCGGCGGCCCCTCGCTGACCGCGCTGACCATCCGGGTGCCACGCCGGCTGCTGCTGTGCTGTGCGCTGGCGGTCTACGCGGCCGCCAACGCGCTCGCCGCGCTCGCCGCCTCCTTCGCCGTGCTGGTGGTGGCACGCGCGGTCGCCGGGGCCGTGCACGGGCTGTTCGTCGGGGTCGCCTCGGCCGCCGCCGCGAGCCTGGTCGGGCCGGAGCGCAAGGGGCGTGCGGTGGCCGTCGTCTTCGGCGGCATCGCCGCCGCCAACCTGCTCGGCGTACCGCTGGCCACGTACGCGGGCCACGTCCTGCCGTGGCAGTCGGTGTTCGCGGGGATCGCGGTGCTGGCCTGTGTCGCGCTGGGCCTGACGCTCGCGGTGATACCGCAGGTCGAGAACAGCGGGCAGGGCGAGCTGCGCGCCCAGACCCGCTACCTGCTGACCGCACCCCCGCTGCTCGCCCTGCTCACGGCGGTCCTGGTGTTCTGCGGCCAGTTCACCGTGTTCACGTTGCTCGGCACCTATCTCCAGAAGGTCACCGGCGTCTCCGGCAGCGCGGTCGGCGGGTACCTGCTGGTCTTCGGCGCCGCCGGCACCGTGGGCACCCTGGCCGGCGGCCGCTTCGCCGACCGGGACGCCGGCACCACCCTGCGGGTGGCCGGCGTGGTGCTCGCGGCGGACCTCGCGGTGCTCTACGCCGTCGGCTCCGAGCCCCTCGCCGTCGCCGTCTGCCTGGCCGTGTTCGGACTGTTCGGCTTCGGCCTGGCCCCGGCGCTGCAACTGCGCACCATCGAACTGGCGGGCCCGGCCGGCGACCTGGCCTCCACCCTCGGCGCCTCGGCCGGAAACGCCGGCATCGCAGCCGGCTCGGCCATCGCCGGCTGGTACGGCGCCCGCTACGGCGTCACAGGCCTCCCCCTGGCAGGCGCCACGATCTGCGCCCTGACCGTCCCCCTGCTGTGGACCCTGCGCCACCTACACCCGACTACACCGACTCCTTGACCCACCCCACGCCCGACACCACCGCCCCACACCAACCGCGCCCGCGAGACAGCAGCCTGTGGGCGGCTGGGCGGGGCGGAGGGCGGGTGGGACCCGGCGGGGGCGGAGGCCGGGTGTGATCCAGCGGGGCCGGAGGCTGGGCAGGGTTCTGCGAGGCCGGAGGTCGGGTGTGACGCGGCGGTTCCGGAGGGCGGGGCGGGCCGGAGGCCGGGTGCGACCCGGCGAGGCCGGAGCCCAGACCTGGCCCTCCGAGGCCAGAAGCCGGGCACGCCCCTGCGAGACAGAAGAGCAGGCGCGACCCTGCGGAGCTGGACCCCAAGCACGACCCTCCGAGGCCGGAAACCGGGCGCAACCCGGCGGGCCCCGGAGCCCAGGCACCGCCCGGCGTGACCGGCACAGGCACAACCCCCGCAAGACCCGCGCCCGGCCGCACCCCCGCCCGACCCGAGAACCGGCGCGAGCCGCAGCGGTCCGGCGGGGGCCGAGGACGGGCGCGTACCGGCCACGATCCCCCGCCGCCCGGGGGCAGCGCGCTGCGGCCGTCACCCGAGCGGGGTGACGGCCGCAGTGCGCTGTGCGGGCGGGCGCCGGGTCAGCGGAAGTCCTCCTCGCGGTACTCGGCGTCGGAGCCCGCGGCCGTGGCCTCGCGCAGCTCGATGCGGCGGATCTTGCCGGAGACGGTCTTGGGCAGCGGCGCGAACTCCAGCCGGCGGATGCGCTTGTAGGGGGCGAGGACCTGCCGGGAGTGCTCGAAGAGCACCTTCGCGGTGTCCGGGCCCGGCTCCCAGCCCTGCGCCAGCACCACGTACGCCTTCGGCACCGCCAACCGCAGCTCGTCCGGCGCCGGCACGACCGCCGCCTCGGCCACCGCCTCGTGCTCCAGCAGCGCGCTCTCCAGCTCGAAGGGGGAGATCTTGTAGTCGGACGCCTTGAAGACGTCGTCGGCCCGCCCGACGTAGGTGAGGTAGCCGTCCGCGTCCCGGGAGGCGATGTCCCCGGTGCGGTAGTAGCCGCCGGCCATCGCCTCCGCCGTACGGTCGGCGTCACCGTGGTAGCCGGTCATCAGACCCACCGGCCGGGCCGAGAGGTCCAGCGCGATCTCGCCCTCGGCCGCGCCCGGCGCCCCGGAGACCGGGTCGAGGAGTTCCACCGTGTAGCCGGGGCTGGGGCGGCCCATCGAGCCTGTCTTCAGCGGCTGGCCGGGGGTGTTGGCGACCTGCACGGCCGTCTCGGTCTGGCCGAAGCCGTCCCGGATCGTCACCCCCCACGCCTGCCGCACCTGCTCGATCACCTCCGGGTTCAACGGCTCCCCGGCCGCCACCACCTCACGCGGCGGAGTCCGCAGCTGGCCGAGGTCGGCCTGGATGAGCATGCGCCACACCGTCGGTGGGGCGCAGAAGGTCGTCACCCCCGCCCGGTCCATCTCCGCCATCAGCCGACCCGCGTCGAACCGCGTGTAGTTGTGGATGAAGACCGTCGCCTCCGCGTTCCACGGCGCGAAGAGGTTGGACCAGGCGTGCTTGGCCCAGCCCGGCGAGGAGATGTTCAGATGCACATCACCGGGCCGCAGCCCGATCCAGTACATCGTCGCCAAGTGCCCGATCGGATAGGACACATGGCTGTGCTCCACCAGCTTCGGCAGGTTGGTCGTGCCGGAGGTGAAGTAGAGCAGCAGGGCGGTGTCCGCCGGGGTGGGCCCGTCGGGGACGAAGTCGGCGCCGGCCGTGCGCAGTTCGTCGTACGGCAGCCAGCCCTCGGGGGCACCACCGACCGCGATCCGGGTGTAGCCGCCGGGCACGTCGTCGAACTTGGCCGTGTCCTCGGCCCGTACGACCACGTGCCGCACCCGGCCTCGGCCGACCCGGTCGACCAGATCCGCCGGGCCGAGCAGCGGGGTGGCCGGGACGAGCACCGCACGCAGCTTCATCACGGCCAGCGCGGTCTCCCACAGCTCCGCCTGGTTGCCGAGCATCACCAGGACCCGGTCACCGGCGCGGACCCCGGCCGACCGCAGTCCGACGGCGATACGGTCCGAACGCTCGGACAACTCGGCGAAGGACAGCCGGGTCTCGCCGCCGTCCTCCTCCACGATGTGCAGGGCGGTGCGGTCGTTGCCCTCGGCGATGACGTCGAACCAGTCCAGGGCCCAGTTGAAGTGCTCCGGGCGCGGCCAGGCGAAGCCCTCGCAGGCCGCGGTGTAGTCCTCGCGGTGGGCCAGCAGAAAGTCCCGGGCGGCCCGGAACTCCTTGGTGGCTACGGTCTCCGGCACAGTGTCTCCTCTTTCCTGCGGCTCGCTCGGACGGCCGTCTCAGTCGACCGGGACCAGCTCGACGACCGGGATGTCACGGCCCGTACGGCCCCGGAACTGGGCGAAGTTGGGGTCCTGGGCGGTCTGGAGCCGCCACAGCTCCTCGTGCTCGGCCGCGGGCACCGGCTCGGGCCGTACGAGGAAGCGGCGGCCGCCGGGCAGCTCGACCGTGCCGGTGCCGGCGGCGACCAGGTTGCGGTACCAGGCGGGGTGGCTGTCGGCCCCGCCGTTGGCGGCGAAGACGATGTGCCGGCCCTCGTGCTCCAGGTGCACCAGCGGGGTGGTGCGGACCACGCCGCTGCGCCGGCCCGTGGTGCTGAGCAGCAGCAGCGGGACATCGCCGAAGTCGGCGACTCGACCGTCGTTCGAGCGGAATTCCTGAATGACGTTCCGGTTGAACGGATTGCTGTTGACGGACTCGTCCACGGCATCGCCGCGGTGCGCGTCCCAATTCCCCTCGGGGAGATAGAGCCGGGTACTGGTCGTCTCCTCGAACGGCATTCCTTCGGGCATGTTGATGAGTTCCATGTGCAGACCCCAGGGCGTGACGAAATACACCCAGCGATCGCCCGCGATAGGGCCGTCGGTGATGGTCTCCGGCTCACCGAGAATGGTCACCCCGGGGACCTCGCGCAGATAGGCGACGGCCTTGTCGACGTCGTCGACGTACAGGGCGAAGTGGTGGCCGCCCCAGTCGCTGTTGCGGGGCTGCCGGCGGTCCTGGTCGGGGGAGGTGTACTCGAACAGCTCCAGGTTGGTCACCGGCCCCAGGCGCAGCATCGCGATCTGGGCCGAGGCGTTCGGGTGGACGCCGAGCTTGCGGGTCATCCAGTCGCCCTCGGTGTCCTCCACCGGCCCCAGCCGGTAGGCGAGTTCGGCGCCGATGACATCGACGAAGAAGCTCACCGCCTGGTCCAGGTCGGGCACGGTGTAGGCGATGTGATGGACGGCCCGGGCTCCGGGAAGTGTGCTCACAGTGGGCTCCGTTCGGGCTCGGTCCGCCCCGGGGCGGACGCGTCTGTGCCGGGCTGTGTCACCCGGCCTGGCCGGTAGCCTCGGCGCCCCGGCGAGCCGCCGACAAGGGCGAGTTGGAGAAGTCGGCGAACATGCCGAAGTCGCCGTGACGGGTTGGCATTCCGGGTGCCGGTGCTGTTGAGATGGAGTCCGTCGGGGCGCCGTCGGCCGCACCATCCGCCGGGCGCCACCGCATACCTCTCGCACTTTTTCCGTGTATTCCTTGCGTACGCGTTCCCGATTCTCCGAACGGCGTCGAGCGAATTCTCAACGGGGGTCAATGATGGGTGAATTGAACAGACGGCGGTTCGTCGGACTCGGCTCCGGCATCGCGTTCACGGCCGCAGCCGGCGGAGGCCTCGCGACGGCACCGTACGCCCGTGCCGCCGGCGTCGCGGCGCGGGAGGCGGCTCCCTCGGCCGTCGCGGTGACACCGTCCGACAGCCGCTACCCGGACCTGATATCCGGCAACAACCAGCGGTGGACGTCGAGTCCGGACAAGGTCGTGCTGCCCCGGACGACCGCCGAGGTGGTCGCCGCGGTGCAGGAGGCGGTCACCGCGGGCAAGCGGCTGTCCGTCTGCGGCGGCGGCCACTGCTTCGAGGACTTCGTCTTCAACGCGGACGTCAAGGTCAACATCAACATGGGCCTGATGAACGCGGTCTCGTTCGACACCTCGATGAACGCCTTCAAGGTCGGCGCCGGAGCCACCCTCCTCGACGTCTACGAGGCGCTGTACGAGGGCTGGGGTGTGACGATCCCGGCCGGCATCTGCCACAGCGTGGGCGTCGGCGGCCATGTCACCGGCGGCGGCTACGGCAACCTGTCCCGGCAGTACGGGCTGACCGTCGACCATCTGTACGCGGTCGAGGTCGTCGTGGTGAACGCCTCCGGCACGGCGCGCAGCGTGGTGGCCGCCCGGGACTCCGCCGACTCCGCGCTGCGCGACCTGTTCTGGGCGCACACCGGGGGCGGGGGCGGCAGTTTCGGGGTGGTGACCGCGTTCTGGTTCCGCACCCCGGGGGCGACCGGGGCGCCCGCGGCCCTGCTGCCGAAGGCGCCCTCCAAGATCTTCCTGACGCTGGCGGGCTGGCCCTGGGAGAAGGTCACCCAGGACGGTTTCAGCCGCCTGGTCGACTACTGGGGCACCTGGTTCGAGGAGCACAACACCCCGGGCACGACGGCCGGTTCGCTGTACTCCTGGCTGATGCTCAACCACCGCGACAGCGGCTCGATGGGCGCGGTCGTCCAGCTCGACGCCTCGCTGCCGGACGCGGCGAACGTCCTGTCCGGCTTCCTCGCCGGGATGGACGCGGCCCTCGGCCTGTCCTCGGCGACCGTCCGGCACGACGGCGTCCTGGACTCGCAGTACACCAGCACCCGGCTGATGCCGTGGCTGCGCGGCACCAAGTACATCGGCGCGATCTCGCCGACCCAGCTGGACCCCACCACCCGGGGCTGCCACAAGTCGGCGCATCTGCGCCGGCGCACCCCGAAGGCGCAGATCGACGCCATGTACGCCCACCTGACCAGCACGGACAAGCCGAGCACCATGACCGGGATCGTGCTGTCCGCCTCGGGCGGCAGGATCGCGAGCGTGTCGTCGACGGCGACGGCGGTCGCCCAGCGCGACGCGATCATGAAGGTGAACTTCGAGAGCCGCTGGTACGACAAGGCCGACGACGCGAAGAACGTCGGCTGGGTCCGCGAGGCGTTCGGCGCCGTGTACGGCGCCACCGGCGGGGTCCCCGTCCCGAACGACGTGACCGACGGCTGCTACATCAACTACCCCGACGGCGACCTCTCCGACCCGGCGTACAACCGGTCCTCGGTGGCCTGGCACGACCTGTACTGGAAGCAGAACTACGCGCGCCTCCAGCAGGTCAAGCGCGCCTGGGACCCCGGTGACGTCTTCCGCCACCGCCAGTCGGTCCGCCTCCCCTGACCTTCCCTCCCCCGGATCCCCGCGATCCCTTCGATCCCCCAGATCCCCAACCCCCCTCAACAACAATGGAGTTGACAATGCGTACCACCACCCTGGGCAAGAACGGTCCCGTCGTAGGCCGCGTGGGCCTGGGCACCATGGGCATGTCCTTCGGTTACGACCCGCACGGCTGGGACGACGACGCCTCGGTCAAGGTGATCCACCGCGCCCTCGACCTCGGCGTCAACCTGATCGACACCGCGGACGTGTACGGCCCGTTCACCAACGAGGAGCTGGTCGGCCGCGCGCTCAAGGGCCGCCGGGACGAGGCCGTGCTCTCCACCAAGGGCGGCCTGGTCGTCGACGAGAACGGCCTCGGCCTCAACGGGCGTCCCGAGCACCTGTCGGCCGCCGTGGACGCGAGCCTTCAGCGGCTCGGCGTGGACCACATCGACCTGTACTTCCTGCACCGCGTGGACCCGACGGTCCCGCTGGAGGAGAGCTGGGGCGCCCTCGCCGAGCAGGTCGCGGCCGGCAAGGTGCGCGCGCTGGGACTGTCCGCGGTGACGCTGGAGCAGATCAAGGCGGCCCAGGCCGTGCACGAGGTGGCGGCGGTGGAGTCCGAGGCCTCCCTGTTCACCCGGGACGCGTTCGCGGACGTCCTGCCCTACACCGTCGAGCAGGGCATCGCCTTCCTGCCGTTCTCGCCGCTCGGCCGCGGTCTGCTCACCGGTGCCTTCAGCAAGCCGGCCGACCTGCCCAAGGACGACTGGCGCAGCACCCAGCCGCGGTTCACCGACGAGGCGTTCGCGCACAACAAGGCGATCGTCGACGCGGTCGCGGCCGTGGCCGGCCGTCACGGCGCCACCACCGCCCAGGTCGCCCTGGCCTGGCTGCTGGCCAAGGGCGAGTACGTGGTCCCGATCCCCGGCACCAAGACCGAGCGCTACCTGGAGCAGAACGCCGGCGGCGCGGACGTCGAGCTCACCGCGCAGGACCTCGCCGAGCTGGACGCCCTGCCCGAGCCGATGGGCGCCCCGGAGGCCTGAGTCGCGCCGGCACCGACTTCGGCGGGCGACCCCCGCCGGACCATCCCGTCGACGCCGGGCCGGGCGATCCCCGGCCCGGCGTCGCGGGGACGACCCACTCCGCACCCGGCCGCCCCCACCCTCGCGCGGCCGACCGCGGCAGGTTCCCTCCCCCCTCCCCCCACACCCCCGCACCCGCCCCGGCGTCCGCCCACCGGCCCCGATGCCCCTCCCCGATGCCCAAGCCCGCAGAGGAAGAGAACCGCACATGACCGAGATCACGACGAACCGGCCGTCGCGGCTGACGACCGCCTTCGACATACCCCGCCCCCCGGACCTCACCTGGTACGTCCAGGCCCAGCAGCCCGTCGGCTACGAGGTGTCCCTCACCCGGGGGCTGCTCAACCCCGCCAACCCGGCGCTCGCCAAGGCCGTGGGCGCCGACAACCGCGGCGGCGTCCGCGCCCTCATCGTCGTCGACAAGGTGGTCGACGACCTGTACGGCACCGCCCTGCGGGCCTACTTCACCGCCTGGCAGACCGACGCGACCTGGCTGGTCATGCCCGGCGACGAGGAGACCAAGGCCCTGGAGCAGGTCGTCGAGGTGACCCGCTCCATGACCGAGATGGGCATCCTGCGCCGCACCGAGCGCGTGGTCGTGGTCGGCGGCGGTGTCCTGATGGACGTCGTCGGCATGGCCGCCAGCCTCTACCGGCGCGGCGCCCCCTACGTACGGGTGCCCACCACCCTCGTCGGCCAGGTGGACGCGGGCGTCGGGGTGAAGACCGGGGTCAACCACGGCACCCACAAGAACCGCCTCGGCACCTACTTCGCGCCCGAAGTCACCCTGATCGACCCCGAGTTCCTGCGCACGGTGCCGCAGCGGCACATCGCCAACGGCCTCGCCGAGATCATCAAGATGGCGCTCATCAAGGACGCGGACCTGTTCCGCCTCCTGGAGGAGACCGTCGCGCACATCTCCAGCGACACCCTCGCGGACTGCGGCGCGGACATGAGCGAGGTCGTCTCCCGGGCCATCGCCGGCATGCTCGACGAGCTGGAGCCCAACCTGTGGGAGAGCGTGCTGGAGCGCTCGGTGGACTACGGCCACACCTTCAGCCCGTCCCTGGAGCTGCGCGCCGACCCGCCGCTGCTGCACGGCGAGGCCGTCGCCGTCGACATGGCGGTGTGCGTGGCCCTCGCGGCGAACCGCCAGTACCTGTCCCCGGCCGAGGCGCACCGGGCGCTCGCCCTGATCGCCGCCGCCGGACTCCCCCTCACCCACCCCGTGTTCACCCCCGAACTCCTCCAGGTCGGTCTCGCCGACGCGGTCAAGCACCGGGACGGCCTGCAGCGCCTCCCCCTCACCGACGGCATCGGCTCCTGCGTCTTCGTCAACGACGTGACGCCGGCCGAGCTCACCCGCGCGCTGGAGTTCGTCCACGCCTACGCGGACCGGACGGACGGGTCGGCCCCGTGAGCACGCGAGGCCCGATCACCGTCCTCGACGTGGGCGGGACCCATGTGCGCCACGCCCGCTGGTCACCCGAGGAGGGTCTCGGCGAGGTGACCGACACGCCCTCCCCCAGTCGGCTGCGCCACCCGGGGATGCCGTTGGAGGAGCTGCGCGGCCGCCTGCTCGGCGCGATCTGCGACGCCGTCCCGGCCGGTCCCGCCCCGGTGGCCGCCCTCTCCTTCGGCGCCGCCCTCGACCAGCGCACCGGCACGGTCTACGGCTCGGCACCGCTGTTCGGCGACGAGACGACACCGCTGGACCTGCCGGCGGCGCTGGGCGCCCTGCGCCCGGACGTGGAGTGGCACGTCCTGAACGACGTGACGGCGGCGCTCCTCCACTACGCCTCGCACCCCCGCCACCACGGGCGCCGCAAGGTCCTGCTGCTGACGGTGAGTTCGGGCATCGCCTGCCGCACGATCGACCTGCGGACCGGGGCCATCGCCACCGACCCCTGCGGTCTTCAGGGCGAGGTCGGCCATCTGCCGGCGTACACCCGGCTCGCGGGTCACGACGTCGAGCTGACCTGCGACTGCGGTCGTCCGGGGCATGTGGCGGCCTACTCCTCGGGCCCCGGGCTGCGCCGCATGGCGGACGTCCTGCGGGACCGCGCCCCGGACCGCTGGCAGGCCTCGTCGCTGGGCCGGGCCATGGCCGGGGGCACCTCCTTCGAGGAGGCCCTCGCCACGGCCCTCGACCACCGCGACCCGCTGGCCGCCGAGCTCCTGGACGCGGCGACAGCGCCCGTGGCCGACGTCCTGCGCACGGCCCTGTCCCTGGACCCGGAACTGGACGACCTGGCCGTCACGGGCGGCGTGGCGACGGGCCTGGGCCGCCACTACAAGGCCTCCCTGGACCGCCACTTCGCCGAGGAGGGCCTCTACCTGACCTCGGACCTCGCCCCGCGGTGGCTGACGGACCGCGTCACCGTCTGCGCGCCGGGTGAGGCGAACGGCCTGATCGGCGCGGGCATCGGTGCGCTGCGAGGCACCGTGACCGGCGCGGGGAACCACGCGACCCGCCGCACCCGCCCGGCGCGGGCCCACTACGCCGTGGTCCGCGACGAGGCCGGCCTGCACTACTCGCCGCGCCCCACGCCCGACCCGGGCCCCGGTGACGTGCTCGTCGCGCCGATGGTGGCCGGCGTCTGCGGCACCGACCTCCAGATGCTCCGGGGCATCCGCGACGACGGCGCCCCGGTCATCGGTCACGAGGGCGTGGCCAGGATCGTCGCCGTGGGCGAGGACGTCCAGGACCCCGCGCTGCACCCCGGCGTGCCCGTGGTCGTCAACCCCACCCACCCCGAGGACGACTCCTTCCTGCTGGGCCACAACGTCGACGGCCTCCTCCAGGAACGCGCCCTCGTCCCGGCCACCGCCGTCCGCGCCGGACTCGTCCTGCCGCTCCCCGAGGTCCCGCCGGGAGTGCTCGGCGCGCTCGTCGAGCCGCTCGCGGTGGCCCGGTACGCGGCCCTCGCCCTGGGCGAGCACCGCCCGCGCACCCTCCTGGTGTTCGGCGACGGCACGGTCGGCCACCTGGCCGTGCGCACCGCCCGGCGCTGGTACGGCCCCGACGTGCGGACCGTGCACGTCCACCACACCCCCGCCGGCCTGGTCTGGAGCAACTGCGCCCCGCACTCGGCGGACGTACGGCTGCTGTCCGACGGCCTGTCGGCCGAGCGGCTGGCGCGCGCTCTCGGCGACGGCCCCCTCGCGGTGCTGATCGCCACCCCGGCCCCGGCCACCCTGCCCGCTCTGGAGCTCGCGCTGGAGGCGGCGGCCGGTACCGACACGGTGGTGGACCTGGTCGGCGGGCTCCCGCGGTCCGCAGCCAGCGACCGGGTGCCGGGCGCCGACCTGACCGAGGTGCGGGCCGCGAACCGCGCGGGCCGCCCGCAGCCGCCGTACGTCGCCCGGTTCGCCACGGCGAGCGGGCACAAGGTGCGGATCCTGGGGCACCGGGGCGTGGCCGGGGAGCATCTGCGGTACGCGGCGGCCGAGTTGTGCCGGGCGCCCGAGCGCTACCGGGACCTGGTGACGCATGTCGTCGACCTGCCCGGCGCGGTGCCGTTGCTGGCCCGGCTCGCCACCTCGACGGACCGGATCGTCTCCGGGCGGCGGCTCGTCAAGATGGCCGTGCGGATGGGTGAGCCGTCATGAGTGCCGTGTCCGAGGCACCGCGGATCGCCCTGGCCGACTGGCGGTTGCCGGTGCGCGGCGAGGCGGCGGTGGACCTGGCCTTCCGACACCGGGTGCCCGGGCTCCAGTTCGACCTGGGCGGGCCCGGGCGCGGCCCCCGGCTGGACGCCCCGGGGCGGCCGGCACGGCTGGCCCGCACCGCCCGCTCCGCCGGGGTGGCTCCCCTCGGGCTCGCCGCCAACGTGCTCAACGACATCGGGCTGACCGCCGCCGAGGGCACCCTCGACGCCGGCCGGGTCCGTGCCGTACTGGCCCGACTGCTGGACACGGCCGAGGAGTTGGGGACGCCGCTGGTCTTCGTGCCCAGCTTCCGGCGCAGCGCGATCGACAGCGAGCGCGCGCTGCTGCGCACCGCACAGGTGCTGCGCGCCGCCGCCGGGCGGGCCCACGCCCGCGGTCTGCTGCTGGCCAGTGAGAACACCCTCGCCCCGAAGGCGGCGCTGCGGCTCGCGGAGGAGGTCGCGTCGCCCGCCTTCCGGCTGCTCCTGGACACCTACAACCCCCGTGCCGCGGGGGTGGATCCGCGGGCCCTGGTGGCGAGGGCCGGCCGGCTGCTGGCCGACCAGGTGCATGTGAAGGACGGCCCGGACGCCGGGGGCGGCACCCCGCTGCTCGGCGACGGTGACGGCGATGTCACCGGCACCCTCGAGGCCCTGGCCGAACACGCCGTGCCCGTACGGGCGCTGGTGCTGGAGAACGACCATCGCGGCGGCGACCCGGACCGGCTCGCCGCCGACCTGGGACGGCTGCGGGCGCTGACGGAGCGCGCGTACGGCCGTCGCACCGACTACGCAGGAACGGCGGGGACATGGCCATCGTAGTGACAGCGCAGGCGCTGCTGTTCGACATGGACGGCACGCTCATCGACTCCACCGCGGCGGTGGAGCGGACCTGGCACAGGTTCGCCGAGCGCCACGGTCTCGACCCGGCCGTGATCCTGGCCGGCGCGCACGGGCAGCGCACCGCCGAGACGGTCGCCGAGCACGCCCCGCCGGGCACCGACGTGGCGGCGGAGACGGCCTGGCTGGTGGCGCAGGACATCGCCGACACCCGGGGCACGGTCGCCCTGCCGGGGGCGGCCGAACTGCTGGCCGAACTGCCGCCCGAGCGCTGGGCGTTGGTCACCTCGGCGGGCCGGGAGCTGGCCCTGCGGCGGATGGCCGCGGCCGGGCTGCCGCTGCCGCGGGTGCTGGTCAGCGCCGACGACGTGGCCCGCGGCAAGCCCGACCCGGAGGGCTACCTGCTGGCCGCGGCCCGGCTCGGCGTGGACCCGCGCGCCGCGATCGTCTTCGAGGACGCGGAGCTGGGCCTGCTCGCGGGGCGCGCCGCCGGTGGTTACACCGTGGTCGTCGGTCCGCACGGGGGCGCCGCCGCGCAGGGCCGGCCGCGGATCCGGGACTACGTCGGCGCGGTGTGCGGGGAGGCCGAGGAGGCGCTGCGGCTGACCCTCCCGGCCCTCACGGCCGTCCCGGCCTGACCCGAAGCAACGCCTGAGCTGCCGCAACCGGCTGAGCGGAAGCAACGCCTGAGCTGAAGCAGCCACCCGAGCTGAAGCAGCCACCCGAGCTGAAGCAGCCACCCGAGCTGAAGCAGCCGCCCGAGCTGAAGCAACCGAACTCATCTGTCGATCGGAGATCTGCCATGTCCGCAACCGTGTCCGCACACGTCACGTCGAGCGAAACATCATCGGAAACCGTCGTATCCGGCCATGTGGCTCCGGGTTTCGAGTCCGTCCGGGAGGAGTTCGCCCGCAACTTCGCCGAGCGCGACGAGCAGGGCGCCGCCCTCGCCGTGACGCTGGACGGCGAACTCGTGGTCGACCTGTGGGGCGGTCCCGCCGATCCCACCACGGGGCGGGCCTGGGACGGCGACACGCTCCAGCTCGTGTTCTCCGGCAGCAAGGGCATCCTGGCGACCGCGCTGCTGGTGCTCGTCGACCGGGGTGTGGTGGAGCTGGACAAGCCGGTCGCCCACTACTGGCCGGAGTTCGCCGCCAAGGGCAAGGCCGGCATCACCGTGCGGGAGGTGGTGACCTTCACCGCGCGGATGCCCGCCGTGGCCGCCCCGCTCTCCCAGGACGACCTGAGCGACCCGGAGGCCATGGCGAAGCTGCTGGCCGACCAGGAGCCGGAGGCCGATCCGCGGGCCGAGGGGATCCTGTACGGGCCGTGGGCGACCGGGTGGATCATCGGCGAGGTGATCCGGCGGGCCGACGGCCGGCGCCTGGACCGGTTCTTCGCCGAGGAGGTGGCCGGGCCGCTCGGCGTCGACGTCTCCTTCGGCATCACCCCCGAGCAGGAGTCCCGGGTGGCCCGCACCGAGTACGGCACGGGCTTCCGCGACCAGTTCACCGGCTACTTCACCAGCGAGGACCCGCTCACCCAGCGGATCTGGCAGAACCCGGTCCCCTTCCCCGAGGACGAGGAGATCTGGAACCGCCCGGCCCGCCGCTTCGGTCTCATCCCGGCGGCCAACGCCTACGGCTCCGCCCGCGGCTTCGCCACGCTGTACGGCGCCCTCGCCCAGGACGCGGCCCGGCCCGCCGACGAGCCGCCCCTGCTGCTGTCGCGCCGGCTGCTGGACGAGGCCCGCGCCCCCTATGTCAGCAAGGTCGACCAGCTGATCGGGGTACCGATGGTGTACGGGGGCGGCGGCTACCGGCTGCGCACCAACCCGCGACCCACCGTGGACGGCGACTCCTTCGGCCACGACGGCGCCGGCGGCTCCGCCAACCAGGCCTGGCCGCGCGCGGCGGCCGGGGTGTCGTACGTGATGAACCGGCTCATCGCGCTCGGCCCCGACGACAAGCGGGCCTCCTCCCTGGTCAAGGCCGTGGCGGCGGCGATGGACGGGCTCGGCATCGGCGGCGGGCGATGAGCGGCGACGGCATACGGCTGCTCGACCCCGACGGCCGGCGGGTGCCGCACCCGGAGTACACGATCGACCTGGACGCCGGTGAACTGCGGTCCCTGTACCGGGACATGGCGCTCGCCCGCCGCTTCGACGCGGAGGGGGTCACGCTCCAGCGGCAGGGCGAACTCGGGCTGTGGCCCTCGCTGCTCGGGCAGGAGGCGGCCCAGGTCGGGTCGGTGCGGGCGCTGGCCGAGCGCGACCGGGTGTTCCCGAGCTACCGGGAGCACGCCGTCGCGCTGGGGCGCGGGGTGGATCCGCTGGCGCTGCTGCGGCTGTTCCGGGGCGTGGACAACGGCGCCTGGGACCCCGACGCGCACGACTTCCACCTCTACACGCTCGTCATCGGCTCGCAGACCCTGCACGCCACCGGCTACGCGTGGGGCATGGCCAAGGACGGCTCGGAGAACGCGGTCGTCGCCTACTTCGGGGACGGTGCCGCCAGCCAGGGCGACGTCGCCGAGGCGTTCAACTTCGCCGCCGTGTACGACGCGCCGGTCGTGTTCTTCTGCCAGAACAACCAGTGGGCCATCTCCGAGCCCAACGAGCGCCAGACCCGGGTGCCGCTGTACCAGCGCGCCCAGGGCTTCGGCTTCCCCGGTGTGCGGGTGGACGGCAACGACGTGCTGGCCGTGCTCGCCGTGACCCGGGCCGCGCTGGACCATGTCCGCGCGGGCCGGGGGCCGTATCTGATCGAGGCGTTCACCTACCGCATGGGCGCCCACACCACGTCCGACGACCCGACCCGCTACCGGGACGCGGCCGAGGTGGAGAGCTGGCGCGCCAAGGACCCGCTGCTGCGCCTGGAACGGCTGCTGCGCCGCGAGGGCGCCGCCGACGACGCGTTCTTCGCCGAGGTCTCGGCCCAGGGGGAGGCGCTGGCCGCCCAGGTGCGGGAGGGCGTACGGACCATGCCCTCGCCCGCGCCCGACGCGCTCTTCGACCACGTCTACGCCGAGACGCACCCGGGTGTGGACCGGGAGCGTGCCGAGTTCGCCGCCTACCAGGCGTCCTTCGCCGAGGAGGGCTGATCCATGACAGCGACCCGCATGACGCTGGTGACCGCTCTCAACACCGCGCTGCGCGACGTGCTGGCCGAGGACCCCAAGACCCTCGTCATGGGGGAGGACGTGGGCCGGCTCGGCGGGGTGTTCCGGGTGACCGACGGCCTCCAGAAGGACTTCGGCGAGGCCCGGGTGATCGACACCCCGCTCGCCGAGTCCGGCATCGTCGGCACCGCGATCGGCCTCGCGCTGCGCGGCTACCGCCCGGTGGTGGAGATCCAGTTCGACGGCTTCGTCTTCCCCGGCTACGACCAGATCGTCACCCAGCTGGCCAAGATGCACGCCCGCTCCCTGGGCAAGGTCAGGCTCCCGGTCGTCATCCGCATCCCCTACGGCGGTGGCATCGGCGCGGTCGAGCACCACTCCGAGTCCCCGGAGGCGCTGTTCGCGCACGTGGCGGGGTTGCGGGTGATGTCACCGGCGACCCCCGCCGACGCCTACTGGATGCTGCGGGAGGCCGTCGCCTGCGACGACCCGGTGATCTTCTTCGAGCCGAAACGCCGCTACTACGAGAAGGGCGAGGTGGACACCGCCTCCCCCGCGGCCCCGGCGCACCGGGCGCAGGTGGTCCGCGCGGGCACCGACCTGACCCTGGCCGCCTACGGGCCGATGGTGCGCACCTGCCTGGACGCCGCCGCCGTGGCGGCCGAGGAGGAGGGCCGGCAGCTGGAGGTCGTCGACCTGCGGTCGGTCTCGCCGCTGGACTTCGACACCCTCCAGGACTCGGTGCGGCGCACCGGGCGGCTGGTGGTCGCGCACGAGGCCCCGGTGTTCTTCGGCGCGGGCGCGGAGATCGCCGCGCACGTCACCGAGCGGTGCTTCTACCACCTCCAGGCGCCGGTCCTGCGGGTCGGCGGCTGGCACACCCCGTATCCGCCGTCCCGGCTGGAGGAGGAGTACCTCCCCGGGATCGACCGCGTGCTCGACGCCGTCGACCGCGCGCTCGCGTACTGAGGAGAGGCAGACGATGACGGACAACGCCCTGCGGGAGTTCCGGATGCCCGATGTGGGCGAGGGCCTCCAGGACGCCGAGATCATCCGCTGGTCGGTCGCGCCCGGCGACCGCGTCACGGACGGGCAGGTGGTGTGCGAGGTCGAGACCGCCAAGGCCGCGGTCGAACTGCCCATCCCCTACGACGGGGTGGTGCACGAGCTGTGCTTCCCCGAGGGCGCCACGGTGGACGTGGGCACGCCCATCATCAGGGTGGCGACGACAGCCGCGGCCGAACCGGCGCCCGTGTCCGAGCCGGCGGCCCGCACCCCGGTCCTGGTCGGCTACGGCGCCGCGCCCGACTCCGCCTCCCGGCGCCGCCCGCGCCGTGCCGGGAGCGGCCCGGCGGCGCCGGTGGCAGCCGCCCTCCCGCTGGCCAAACCGCCGGTGCGCAAGCTCGCCAAGGAGCTGGGTGTGAACCTGGCCGCGGTCGTGCCCACCGGGCCCCGCGGGGACGTGACGCGGGCGGATGTACGTACGGCGGCCGGGGCCGACCGGTCCGGGGTGCCGCAGCCCCCGGCCGAGGCCGTCGAGCCCACCGCGGGCTCCGCCCCCGCGGCCACCGCCCCCGAGGCCGCCCCCGCCGGCCACGAGACCCGCGTCCCCGTCACCGGGGTCCGCCGCGCCACCGCACGGGCCATGGTGGCCAGCGCCTTCACCGCGCCGCACGTCACGGAGTTCGTGACGGTCGACGTCACCCGGACCATGAAACTGGTCCGGCGGCTCAAGCGGCACCCGGACATGGCGGGGCTGCGGGTCGGCCCGCTGCTGCTCGCGGCCCGGGCGTTCCTGGTCGCCGTGCGACGCAACCCGGAGATCAACGCCTCCTGGGACGAGGAGCGCCAGGAGATCGTGCTCAAGCACCGGATCAACCTGGGCGTCGCGGCCGCCACCCCGCGCGGTCTGCTGGTCCCCACGGTCCCCGACGCCGACCGGATGACCCTGCCCGAACTCGCGTCCGCGCTGGAGGAGTTGACCACCACGGCGAGGGAGGGCCGGACCCCGCCCGCGGCGCTGCGCGGCGGCACGGTGACCCTCACCAACATCGGCGTGTTCGGCATCGACACCGGCACCCCGATCCTCAACCCCGGGGAGTCGGCGATCCTCGCGCTCGGCGCCATCGGCGAACGCCCCTGGGTGCACCGCGGCAAGGTGGTCCCGCGCCAGGTCACCACCCTGGCCCTGTCCTTCGACCACCGGCTCGTCGACGGCGAACTCGGCTCCCGCGTCCTCGCGGACACCGCGGCCCTCCTGAACGACCCCGGGCTGCTGCTCACCCGCGCCTGACACGCCGTCCCACCCCCTCCACCGACCCCGAGCCGAGGAAGACGACGATGCTCGACGCCCCCCACCCACCGGCCGCCCCGGCCACCCCCGCCGTTGACGGCCCCCCGCCCGCCCGGCTCGGCCTGAGCACCGCCGTCGTCGCGCTCGGCGGACTGCTGTTCGGCTTCGACACGGGAGTGATCTCGGGTGCCCTGCTGTTCATCCGGACCGACTTCGGGCTCGACTCCTTCGAGGAGGGCGCCGTCATCTCGGCGCTGCTGCTGGGCGCCGCCGTGGGCGCGCTGGGCAGCGGACGGCCGGCCGACCGGTTCGGGCGCAAGAAGGTGCTGGTGGCGATCGCGCTGACCTTCACGGTGGGGCTGCTGGCGGCGGTGCTGGCGAACGGCTTCGCGATGCTGCTCGCCGCCCGCGCGGTGCTCGGCCTCGCGGTGGGCGGCGCGTCCACGGTGGTGCCGCTGTACCTCGCCGAGATCGCCCCGCCCCGGCTGCGCGGCCGCCTGGTGACGGCCAACCAGATCCTGCTGACCGTGGGCATCCTGGTGTCGTACCTGATCAACCTCTGGTTCGCGGGCAGCGCCGACTGGCGGGCCATGTTCGCCGTCGGTCTCGTCCCGTCCGTGGCGATGCTGCTGGGCACGCTGGCGATCCCGGAGAGCCCGGAGTGGCTGCGCGGGCGGACGGCTCGCACACCGGCCGGGTCGCTGAGCGCCCCGGGTACCCGGCCCGCGCTGGTGATCGGGGTGACGCTGGCGGCGGTGCAGCAGTTCGGCGGCATCAACAGCGTCATCTACTACGCGCCCAGCATCATGTCCCGGGCCGGGCTGCCCGCTGCGGACTCCATCACGTACTCGGTGGTGATCGGTGCCGTGAACGTGGCGGCGACCGTCGCCGCGGTGCCGCTGATCGACCGGGCCGGACGGCGTCCGCTGCTGCTGTTCTCGCTCGGCGGCATGGCGCTGGCCCTGGTCGCCCTGGGGGTGGCGCTCGGTCTGCCGTCGGGCCCGGTGACCAACGCGACGGCGCTCGTCTGCATGGTCGGCTATGTGGCCGCCTTCGCGGTCGGGCTCGGTCCGGTGTTCTGGATCCTGGCGGCGGAGCTGTTCCCGCCCGAGTCCCGGGCGCGTGGCGGCGCGGTGTGCGCGCTGGTGAACTGGGCGGCCAACCTCGTGGTCGGGCAGATGTTCCTGCCGGCCGCCGATCTGGTCGGGGAGAACCGGGTGTTCTGGTTCTTCGCCGCGGTGTCCGCGGGCGCCGTCGTCTTCGTGGTCCGCAAGGTGCCGGAGACGAAGAACCGCTCGCTGGCGGACGTGCAGCGGGAGCTGGCCGCGGCGGCGTGACGGACCGTGCGGGACACGGAGGAGGGGCCCCGGGATGCCGATCCCGGGGCCCCTCCTCCGTGGCTCACCCCGGTGGCGGGTCCGCGCCCAGCCCGTGCAGCACCAGGTCCCAGACCTGGTCGACGTGGCCGCCGGCGTCCCCGCCGGGGTCCACCCGGCTGCCCTCGACCAGCCAGGTCAGCAGCAGCGCGGCGGTGTCCGGCGGCACCCCGGGCCGCAGGTCCCCGGCGGCGGCCGCGCGCTCCAGCAGGAGCCGCACCCCGTCGGCCCACCCCGGCACCGGCCGCGTGCCCTGTCCCCCGGGCGGGCCGTCGCGCTCCAGCCGGGCCGCCGCGCGGGTGGCCACGTCGTGCTCCAGCAGCCGCACCAGGGCGACCGTCAGGTCCGCCAGGGCCTCCAGCGGGGCCGCGGGGGCGGTGAGCGCGCCGCGCACGACCGGGGCGACGGCGTCCCGGCCGGCCGCCCGCACCGCTTCGGCGAGTTCCCCCTTGGTGCCGAAGTGGAAGGTCAGCGCCCCCATCGAGGTGGCTGCCCGCTTGCTGATCCGGGAGAGCGAGGCCCCTTCGTACCCCCGGGTGTCGAACTCCACCGCCGCGGCGTGGATCAGGGCGTCGTGGGTTCGTGCGGCTCTGTCCTGCATGGATCGACTCTCTTCCTCCTCAGGTCTGGCTTCGACATTGCCCCTGGTGAGGGGGGTGGGGAGGTTCGGACTCGCCAAAGTAGTGCAGACTTGGCGCGAAACAAAGCAAACGTTCTTTATGCTTTAGGTGTTCACTGGATCGCACCGCGCCGAGGGGGATGGAGTGTCAGCGATTCGAGAAGTCCGGGACATCCGGGACGCACGGGATGTGCGCGGCCTGTGGGAGGCGTACGAGGCGGCCGTCGCGCGACGGAGCAGGCGGGAGGGGGGCACCGGGTTCGCCGACTTCACCGGGCGGCTGTTCGAGCACCTGCCCCGCACGGACCAGCAGCGCTGGGGCCATGTCTATCTGCACGGCCTGCTCGCCACCCCGGGCAAGAAGTCCGTACGGCGGATGGCCGAGACGGTGACGTCCTCGCCCACCGCGTCGCAGTCGCTCCAGCAGTTCGTGAACGCGAGTCCCTGGGAGTGGGAGGCCACCCGGCGCGAGCTGGCGGCCTGGGCGGGCGAGCGGATGGACACCCGCGCCTGGACCCTCGCACCGGCGATACTGCCCAAGCGCGGCGCCCACTCGGCGGGGGTGCACCGCCGGTTCGTCCGGGAGCAGGGCCGGACCGTCAACTGCCAGCTGGGGCTGGGGCTCTTCCTGGCCGGTGACGCCGGGCAGGTGCCGGTGGACTGGCGCCTGCATCTGCCGGAGCGCTGGACGGCCGACGAGGACCTGCGCCGGCGGGCGCGCATCCCGGAGGGGACCTCGTCGCAGGCCCTGTGGGCGCAGGCCCTGGACCTCGTCGAGAGCCTGGCCGCCCAGCCCGGCGTGGTGCGGGCACCCGTCGTCGCGGACCTGACCACCGTCACCGATGTCCGGCCGCTGGTCGAGCGGCTGCACGGGCGGGGCCACGGCTTCGTCCTCGCGGTGAGCGGTCAGCTGCCGCTCGGCCCGGAGCCGGGCGCGGCCCGCGCCCACCGGGAGCCCGCGCCCCCGGTCTCCGCCCGCCAGCTGCTGCTCCAGGGCGGCACCCGGCACCCGGACGCGGCGGTGACGCCAGGGGCCGACGGCCGCCTGCGCCGCGTCCAGGTCGTCTCCAGCCCGACCGAGATCGTGGGGCTGCGCCCGGGCGGCGGCCGGCTCACGTCGGCCGGCCGGGTGTTCGCCGAGTGGAACAGCGGCCGGCAGCGCCTGGACCGCGTCTGGCTGACCAACCTGCCCGGGCACCGGATGGCCGACCTGCTCGCGCTGGCCGAGCTGCACACCGGCACCCTGGCG
Organism: Streptomyces sp. NPDC020489; assembly: GCF_044386545.1. Taxonomy (NCBI): domain Bacteria; kingdom Bacillati; phylum Actinomycetota; class Actinomycetes; order Kitasatosporales; family Streptomycetaceae; genus Streptomyces; species Streptomyces sp. NPDC020489. The sequence continues at coordinate 23,632 of NZ_JBIRUZ010000001.1, read as the reverse complement.
ACCGTCGCCGCCCTGGGCGAGCACTACGGCCTGCTCGACTTCGAGGGCCGCTCGTTCCCCGGCTGGCACCGGCACACGACCCTGGTGTCGGCGGCCCACGCCTACCAGGTGCTGTCCCGCACGGCGGCGCGGCGCGAGGCCGCCTGAGACGGCGGGCCCCCGGGGCGGCCAGTGACTTCAGCTCCGAGGCCTGCGGACCTCGTAGAGGAAGCAGCCGTACTCGACGGCCCGGACGTGGACGAGCGCCACGGCCGGGTCGTCGAACGCGGCCCGGAAGGCCTCGTCGTCGAGCCTCTCCACCAGCTCGCCGCCCAGGATGTGCCCGTCGGCGGAGTACCGCCGCACGGTCCGGTGGTCGTTGTCGAAGGCGTACCCCTCGCGCGCGGCGGCCCCCTCGTGCTCCGGCGCCCGCGCGCACTCCTCGGCGTGGATGAAGACGGGGCCCTGCTCGTCGTAGGCCCCCGGCTCGGCGCCCGTCTCGGCGGCCCAGCGTCGCAGGGGGGCGTACGAGACCAGGGCGATCCGCTCCCCGGGCGCGCTGCGTCGCAGGCAGCACCTGAGGGGCGTCCCGCCCTCCTCGTCGGTCACGGGAACCGTCGGGCGGCCCGCGTCGTCCGTGGAGCGGAGCTCCTTCAGGGTCGCGGGGGTGAGGGCACGTGCGGTGTAGGTGGTCATGGCTCCCACGGTTCCGGATGTCCGCGCCGGTCACCGGCGGGTTCTGGACATCGCGTTCGGTGCGGGACCCGTGGAAGGATGACCGGACCGCCGAACCGACACATAACGAGGAGATGACCGCGTGCCTGGCACAAACCTGACTCGCGAAGAGGCTCAGCAGCGGGCGCAGCTGCTCACCGTCGAGTCGTACGAGATCGATCTCGACCTCTCCGGCGCGCAAGAGGGCGGTACCTACCGGTCTGTCACCACGGTGCGCTTCGACGTCGCCGAGAGCGGCGCGGAGTCGTTCATCGACCTGGTGGCGCCGACCGTCCACGAGGTGACGCTCAACGGCGAGTCGCTCGACCCCGCGGAGGTCTTCAAGGACTCCCGGATCGCCCTGCCGGGGCTCCTCGAGGGCCGCAACGTCCTGCGCGTGGCGGCCGACGCCGCCTACACCAACACCGGCGAGGGCCTGCACCGCTTCGTCGACCCGGTCGACCAGCAGGCCTACCTGTACACCCAGTTCGAGGTGCCGGACGCCCGCCGCGTCTTCGCCTCCTTCGAGCAGCCGGACCTGAAGGCGACCTTCCAGTTCACGGTGAAGGCGCCGACCGGCTGGACGGTCATCTCCAACTCCCCCACGCCGGAGCCGAAGGACGACGTCTGGGTCTTCGAGCCGACCCCGCGGATCTCGTCGTACATCACGGCGCTCATCGTCGGCCCGTACCACTCGGTGCACAGCGTGTACGAGAAGGACGGCCAGTCCGTCCCGCTCGGCATCTACTGCCGCCCCTCGCTCGCCGAGTTCCTGGACTCGGACGCGATCTTCGAGGTCACGCGGCAGGGCTTCGACTGGTTCCAGGAGAAGTTCGACTACGCGTACCCGTTCAAGAAGTACGACCAGCTGTTCGTGCCGGAGTTCAACGCGGGCGCGATGGAGAACGCCGGCGCGGTCACCATCCGGGACCAGTACGTCTTCCGTTCGAAGGTCACCGACGCCGCGTACGAGGTCCGCGCGGAGACGATCCTGCACGAGCTGGCCCACATGTGGTTCGGCGACCTGGTCACCATGGAGTGGTGGAACGACCTGTGGCTGAACGAGTCGTTCGCCACCTACACCTCCATCGCCTGCCAGGCGTACGCGCCGGGCAGCCGCTGGCCGCACTCGTGGACCACGTTCGCCAACTCCATGAAGACGTGGGCGTACCGCCAGGACCAGCTGCCCTCCACGCACCCGATCATGGCCGACATCCGCGACCTCGACGACGTCCTGGTCAACTTCGACGGCATCACCTACGCCAAGGGCGCGAGCGTCCTGAAGCAGCTCGTGGCGTACGTCGGCATGGACGAGTTCTTCGCGGGTGTGCAGGCGTACTTCAAGCGCCACGCCTTCGGCAACACGCGCCTGTCCGACCTGCTCGGCGCGCTGGAGGAGACCTCCGGGCGTGACCTGGGCACCTGGTCGCAGAAGTGGCTCCAGACGGCCGGCATCAACGTCCTGCGCCCCGAGATCGAGACGGACGAGCACGGCGTCATCACCTCCTTCGCCATCCGCCAGGAGGCCCCGGCGCTCCCCGCGGGCGCCAAGGGCGAGCCGACGCTGCGCCCGCACCGCATCGCGGTCGGCCTGTACGAGCTCGACGAGGACAGCGGCAAGCTGGTCCGCGACGAGCGCGTCGAGCTGGACGTCGACGGCGAACTGACGGCCGTACCGCAGCTGGTCGGCAAGCGCCGCCCGGCGGTCGTGCTCCTCAACGACGACGACCTGTCGTACGCCAAGGTGCGACTCGACGAGCAGTCCCTGGCCTTCGTCACGGAGCACCTCGGCGACTTCGAGTCCTCCCTGCCCCGGGCCCTGTGCTGGGCCTCGGCCTGGGACATGACCCGCGACGCCGAACTGGCCACCCGCGACTACCTGTCCCTGGTCCTGTCCGGCATCGGCAAGGAGTCGGACATCGGCGTCGTGCAGTCCCTGCACCGCCAGGTGAAGCTCGCCATCGAGCTGTACGCCGACCCGGCCGCCCGCGAGACGCTGCTGACCCGCTGGACGGACGCCGCGCTGGCGCACCTGCGGTCGGCCGCGGCCGGCAGCGACCACCAGCTGGCGTGGGCGCGCGCGTTCGCCGCGACGGCCCGTACGCCGGAGCAGCTGGACCTCCTGGAGGCCCTGCTGGACGGCTCGCAGACGATCGAGGGCCTGGCCGTCGACACCGAGCTGCGCTGGGCGCTGGTGGAGCGCCTCGCGTCGGTCGGCCGCTACGACGAGGCGGAGATCGCGGCCGAGTACGAGCGGGACCGGACGGCGGCCGGCGAGCGGCACGCGGCCACCGCCCGTGCCGCGCGCCCGACCGAGGAGGCGAAGGCCGAGGCCTGGGCGCAGGTCATCGAGTCCGACAAGCTCCCGAACGCCGTCCAGGAGGCCGTCATCGGCGGCTTCGTCCAGACCGGCCAGCGCGAGCTGCTCGCGTCGTACACGGACCGGTACTTCGAGGTCCTGAAGGACATCTGGGACGCCCGCTCGCACGAGATCGCCCAGCAGATCGCGGTCGGCCTCTACCCGGCCGTCCAGGTCTCCCAGGAGACCCTGGACAAGACGGACGCCTGGCTGGCCTCCGCCGAGCCCAACGCGGCCCTGCGCCGCCTCGTCTCGGAGTCCCGCGCGGGCGTGGAACGCGCCCTGAGGGCCCAGGCCGCGGACGCGGCGGCCCGCTAGCCGCCACGCCGACGAGGGGTGCCCGGTGTCACACCGGGCGCCCCTCGCCCGCGCCCAGGGGTGCTTGCCCGGTGCTCGCCGGGTCGCTGGGGACGCCTGCGTACGCCGCCGCCACCTCCCGCAGCGCCCCGAGCACCCTGCCCACCGCGGCACCCTCCTCGGCACCCCGGCGCACGGCCGCGACGATGTGCCGCACCGGGCGGTCCGGACCCAGCTCGCGCATCTCCACGCCGTCGCGGGGGACGGCGGCCGTGCGGGGGACCAGGGCCACGCCCATCCCCGCCTCGACCATGGCGAGGATCGCCGTCCAGCCCGCCGCGGAATGCCCCTGCCGCGGGGTGAACCCGGCGGCCTCGCAGGCACCGCGGGTGATGTCGGACCAGGGTCCGCTGCCGCCGAAGATCCAGGACTCCCCGGCGAGGTCGGCGAGCCGCAGCCCGTCCGCGGCCGCCCGTTCATGTCCCCGGGGCAGTGCCACGTCCAGCGGGTCCGCCAGCAGTTCCACCCGGGTGAACCGCCCGTCCCCCACCTCCGGTGCCTGCGCCGCCAGCGACAACGCGAGGTCCACCTCCCCGCCGGCCAGCAGCTCGTACGCCTCCCCGGCCTCCGCCTCCCGCACCCGCACGGTGATCCGGGGGTGGGTCGCCCGCAGGGCCCGGACCGCGGGCACGACCAGCGCGGGCACCGCCGTGGAGAAGGCGCCGACCCGCACCTCCCCGACCTCGCCGTGCACATGGGCCGCCAACTCGGCGTCCGCCCGCTCCAGTTGCTCGAACACCACCTCGGCGTGCCGCAGCACCAGCCGTGCCGCGTCCGTGAGCCGCACCCGCCGCCCCTGCGCCTCCAGGAGCGGCACCCCGAGCTGCCGGGCGAGGTTGGTCAGCTGTTGCGACACCGCCGAGGGCGTCATCCGCAGCGCCTCGGCCGTCGCCGTCACCGTGCCGCGTTCCCGCAGCGTCCGCAGGATGTGCAGCTTGCGGATGTCCCAGTCGAGCATGGCGGCCAACCTATCCGGCGGCACCGAGCAGCACCCCGCCGAGGATCAGCGCCATGCAGAGCGCCTGTGCCGCGGAGACCGTCTCACCGAGCACCGCCCAGGACAGCAGGGCCGCGCAGACCGGCTGGAGGTGGTACACCGCTCCGGCGCGGGAGGGGCCCACCAGGGCGATGGCACGGTTCCAGGCGAAGAAGGCGACGGCCGAGGAGAGCACGCCGACGTACAGCAGCGGCAGGACCGTGCCCGGCGTCGGTGCGAAGCCGCCCTGGACGGCGAGGCTCACGCCCTGGGCGGGCAGCAGCAGCGCCGTGCCGAACAGGAAGGTCGTGAACAGGAAGGCGGTCCCGCCGAGTTCGGCCGGCCTGCGGCGCAGCAGCGCGCTGTACGCGCCGAAGCAGCAGGCGGCGGCGATCATCCACAGGTCTCCCGCGGCGAGCCCGGACCCGCCCCCGACGAGCAGTACCACCCCAGCGCACGCGATCACCAGGCCGCCGGTCCGCCGGGCGCCCGGCCGGGTCCCGCCCAGCCGCTCGGAGACCGCCATCAGCACCGGCGAGGCCGCCATGATCATGCCCATGTTGGCGGCCGACGTGGTCAGTCCCGCCTGATTGACCAGGGTGTTGTAGACGCTCACCCCGAGCAGCGAGGCGAGGAGCACGAAACCGAGGTGGCGGCGGATCGCGCGCCGCTGCCGCCAGGCCTGCCTCGCCCCGAAGGGGGCCACCGCGGCGAGCGCCACGAGCCAGCGCCAGAAGGCCTGCTGCACGGGCGGCACGCTGTCGTGGAGCGCGCGGGAGGCGACGAAGCTGCCGGACCAGACGACGGTCGCGACGGCGGCGCACATCACCCCGAGGGCCACGGCCCTCGGGGCGACGTGCGGACGGGCGGTCCTTTCGAGGACGGCGGACACAGGGATCCTTCCACTGGTCGGTGATCTCGGTGGATCTACCGTCGCAGCGCCGGATCCGTCAGGTCCATCGAATCTTTTCGAGCATTCCTTTCAGAGATGCTGAACGATCGGGCGACGGGCGCCTTCCTTCGCCCCTCCCCCTGCCCGAGCTGTCCGGCCACGGTCGCCCCGAACGCCACCGCCATCCCGGCCAGTTGGACCGCGGTGAGCGTCTGCCCGAGCGCGGCCCAGCCGACGATCGCCGCGGTCAGCGGGGAGAGCGGTCCGAGGAAGGTGACCTGGGTGGCGCTGAGCCGGCCGATGCCGCGGAACCAGAGCCAGTACGCCACCGCCGTGTTGGCCAGCGCCAGATAGAGGTAGCCGCCGACCGCCCGGCCGTCGAGCGCGGGCGGCGCCCCCTCGACCAGCAGCGCGAGCGGTGCGATGAGCAGTCCGCCCGCGGTCAGCTGCCAGCCGGTCAGCACGAGCGGCCCGACCCCCTCGGGCCGGCCCCACCGCTTGGTCAGCACCGTCCCGGCGGACATCGACGCCGCCGAGGCGAAGGCCGCGAGCACGCCCACCACGTCGAGCGCCCCGGCCGCCTTGAGCACGACGAGACTGACGCCGAACGCCGCCACGACCCCGGTGAGCACGCTCCGCGCGGTCGGCCGCTGCCCGAGCAGCAGCGCCGACAGCCCCACGACGAGCAGCGGCCCCACCGAGCCGACGACCGCGGCCATGCCGCCCGGCAGCCGGTACGCCGACAGGAACAGCAGCGGGAAGAAGGCCCCGATGTTCAGGGCGCCGAGCACGGCCGCCTTGCCCCACCAGATCCCCTTCGGCAGCACCCGGGCGAAGGCGAGCAGCAGCAGCCCGGCGGGCAGGGCGCGCATCAGCCCGGTGAACAGGGGGCGGTCGGCCGGCAGGAACTCGGTGGTGACGGCGTAGGTGGTGCCCCAGGAGATCGGGGCCAGGGCGGTGAGCAGAACGGTCGCGGGGCGGGTCATGGCCGGGTCCCTTCGGAGTAGCTTGCTTGAAAGAAGCTTAGCACTAAGCCACTTTCTGGCAAGCCGCTTTGCCGCAAGCTACTTTCTTGCAGGTGACCGGTCCGCGGCGGATACTCCTCCCATGAACGCCACGCCTCAGCAGCCCCCGAGGGACCCCGTCGACGCGATCATCGAGCAGTGGGGCACCGTGCGGCCCGACCTCGACACCCGGGCGATGGAGGTCTTCGGACGGATCTTCCGGCTGTCACGCGCCATGGGCGACCGCATGGAACGGGCCTACGCCCCCTACGGCATCTCACGCGGCGAGTTCGACGTCCTGGCCACCCTGCGCCGCGCCGGCGAGCCCTACACCCTCTCGCCCCGCGAGCTCTCCGGGGCGCTGATGCTCACCACCGGCGGCATGACCGGCCGCCTCGACAAGCTGGAGCGCGCGGGCCTGCTGCGCCGCTCCCCCGACCCGCACGACCGCCGGGGCCTCCAGGTCACCCTCACCGACAAGGGGCTGAGCGTCCTGGACGAGGCGGTCGGCGCCGGCCTCGCCGCCGAGACCCAGGCGATGTCCGTCCTCAGCGACGAACAGACCGCCCAACTGGCCGAGCTGCTGCGCCACCTGCTGGCCGGCACCCAGGCACCCCCGCACTGACCACTCGGGGGGCACGGCCCCGCGCTCCCCGGGCCGCGCCGACTCCCGGACACGCCGAGGGCGCCGGCCTCGCCCACGTACGGCTTGGTGCGCGTACGTGGGCGGGGGCGGCGCCCTCGGGGAACGTGCGGTGAGCTGTCAGGCCGCCTCGGCCCTCGGCTCGGTCAGGCTCCGGCCTTCGCCTTCACGGGAACCTTGGTCTTCGTCCTCGGCACCCGGTCGGTGGACCGGTCCAGGACCATCACCAGGCCCGCGATGACCGCGAAGATCACGAGCGGGGCCACGACGAAGAGACCCAGCGTCTCCATGACGCTCAGGCCCGGACCGGGGTCGTCGCCGTCGTCGCGGGTGAGCGCGAGCGCGGGAGACGTCATGAGCAGCATCATCAGCGTCGTACCGGCAGCCAGGGCACCGGCGCGCAGGGCGTTCTTCTTGTCCACGGTGCCAAAATAGCCAACCCGGGTCGGGGCCGCTCGTCCGGGGGGTGGATAGGCCCGTCCCACGCCCGTCACCCCGCCCCGCGTCCCGGCGCCGACTGGCGCAGCACCTCCATCAAGGCGTGCAGCCGGGGGGAGCCGGCCAGGGACTCCAGGGTGACCGGTCTGCCGTCCGCGTCGGCGATCGGCAGCCGCCAGTTGGGGTACTGGTCCCAGGTGCCGGGCAGGTTCTGCGGACGCCGGTCCCCCACGGCGTCCGGCAGCCAGACCCCCACCAGCCGGGCCGGGGTGCGCAGCAGGAACCGGTGCACGGCCTGCACCTCGGCCTCCTCCGTCGAGATGCCGTGGCCGCCGCCGGTGCCGTGCAGCAGTCCGAGGCGGGACAGCAGCTCCAGCCACTCCCCCGTGTCCGCCGCCGCCTCCGCGCGTTCCTCCGCGAGCGTGCGGGTCAGCAGCCCGAGACGGTGCCGGAGCTCGACGTGCTCGCCGGTCAGGCGGGCGGCGGTGGAGGGCAGGTCGTGGGTGGTGGCGGTGGCGAGGCAGTCGGCACGCCAGTGTTCCGGCGGCAGCGGCCGGCCGTCGCCCTCCCAGTCCCGCTCGAACCACAGCACCGACGTGCCGAGCACCCCGCGCTCGCGCAGCGTCTCGCGGACGCCGGGCTCCACCGTGCCGAGGTCCTCGCCGATGACGACCGCCCTGGCCCGTGAGGCCTCCAGCACCAGGACCGCGAGCATGGCCTCGGCGTCGTAGCGGACGTAGGTACCCTCGGTCGGCGGGTGGCCCTGGGGCACCCACCAGAGCCGGAACAGGCCCATGACGTGGTCGATGCGCAGCGCGCCGGCGTACCGGAAGAGGGCTTTCAGCAGGCGCCGGTAGGGGGCGTAGCCGGACTCGGCGAGCCGGTCCGGGCGCCAGGGCGGCAGCCCCCAGTCCTGGCCGCGCGCGTTGAAGGCGTCCGGCGGCGCGCCGACCGACATCCCGGCGGCGAAGTACTCCTGCTGCGCCCAGGCGTCGGCGCCCTGGGGGTGCACGCCCACCGCGAGGTCGTGGACGACCCCGACGGGCATTCCGGCCTCCCGGGCGGCCCGCTGGGTGGCGACGAGCTGGGCGTCGGTGAGCCAGGCGAGCCGGCAGTGGAGGTCGACGCGGTCCATCAACTCGGCGCGGGCCCGGGCGGTTTCACCCGACCGGGGGTCGCGCAGCCCGGCCGGCCACCGGCTCCAGTCCGAGCCGTGCACCTCCGCCAGCGCGCACCAGGTCGCGTGGTCCTCCAGCGCCTGGCCCTCCTCGGCGAGGAAGTCGGCGTAGGCGGCCCGTCGTCCGGGACCCAGCGGCACCTCGCGCACCAGCTCCAGCGCCTCCCGCTTGAGCTCCCACACGGCGTCCCGGTCGATCAGCTCGCCCTTGTCCAGCACCGCCTCGCGCAGCCGTCCGGCCCGTTCGGCCAGTGACCGCACCGCCTCGCGGTCGGTGACGTGGGCGTACTCGGGCACGTCCTCGACCCGCAGGTGCACCGGGTCGGGGAAGCGCCGCGAGGAGGGCCGGTAGGGCGAGGGGTCGGTGGGGGCGCCGGGTACCGCCGCGTGCAGCGGGTTGACCTGCACGAAGCCGGCGCCGAGCGCCCGGCCGGCCCAGGCGGTGAGTTCGGCGAGGTCACCGAGGTCGCCCATGCCCCAGGACCGCTCGGAGAGCAGGGAGTAGAGCTGGACGAGGAGCCCGTGGGAGCGGCCGGTGGGGGTGGGGAGCCGGGCGGGGGCGGCGACCAGGTGGGCCTCGGCCGTCCGGCCGTCGGGCGCGGTGGCCGTCAACCGGTGGACGCCGGGCGGGAGCTGGGCGGCGGAGGAGCGGGTCTCGCCCTGCTCGGTCTCGATCCGCAGCCGGGTACCGCTGGGCAGGTTCTCGAGGGCCGCGGGCGGGGCGCCGCTCCAGCTGACCACCGTCGGCGGCAGCAGCCGGTCGCGCAGCGCGCGCTCACGGGCGGCCAGGGCGGCCGCGGGGCGGCTCGCGTCGACGCCCAGGGCGGCCAGGGCGAGGGTGAGAGCGGTGGCCGAGGCGGCGACCGTACGGTCCGGGGACGGGCTGTAGGACGTGGCGACGCCATGCAGCTCGGCGAGGCGGGAGAGGTCCTCGCAGGGCGGTTCGGCCGGCTCGGGTGCCCTCATCTACAGCCTCGCGAGGTCCGGCTCGAAGGCCGCCGACTCGCTGGTCAGGTGGCTCGCCTCGGCGAGCGGCGGCTCGCTGGTCAGCGGTTCCGCGTCGGGCAGCGGCGCCTCGCTGGTCAGCGGGATGTCGGCGCAGGCACCCTCCGCGCTGAACACGCAGAAGTGCGGCTCGGGCGCGGGGGACGGCGGCTGCGCCACGCGTTTGGAGCGCGGGTGTGCGGGAGCGACCACGAGGGGCCTCCTTGTCGAGTACGGCGTCCTTGCGGGTAATCGCAGCCCTACCCCGTGGGCGCCGCGGCAGACGTACGGACCGCCACTTGGTGCGTCTCCTCACATTCTGCTGCGTACGTCCCGATCGTGCCGCCGCGGTGACACCACCCTGCCGGACGCCGCTGGAAATCCCCTCGAATCACCGGTTCGCGGACCGGTCGGGCACTTTCTTTTCGGCGCCCACCAGCCGTTGAGATCTTGCTAGTCTGACGCTCATGCAGATAGGCGTGAATGTCCCCAACTTCGGGCCCGGAACAAATCCGGATAATCTCGCCCGGTGGGCCAGAACAGTGGAAGGCCTCGGCTTCGACCTGTTGATGGTCTCGGACCATGTGGCCATCACCCCGGATGTCGCCCGGCAATATCCGGCCCCGTTTTACGAACCTGTCACGACACTCGCCTGGCTGGCCGGGATCACCACCCGGGTGAAGCTGGGCACGACCGTCCTCATCGCCCCGTACCGGCACCCCCTGTTGGTCGCTCGCATGGCCGCCAACCTGCAACAACTCAGTGGCGGCCGACTGATCCTGGGGGTCGGCGTCGGCTGGGCGAAGGAGGAGTTCGCGGCGCTCGGCGTCCCCTTCTCCCGGCGTGGCGCACTGACCGACGAGGTGCTGGACACCCTTCGCACGGCCTGGGAGAACGACGCCGACTACGGATCGGGACAGATTCCGATCTGGATCGGCGGAAACAGTGACGCGGCAATTCGCCGGGCCGTCCGCCGGGGTCTTCCGTGGCATCCGCTGCGATTCACGATGCCCTGGTTCAATGACGCGCTGGAACGGTTGAAGCGCATTTCGGCCGAGCTCGACCGGCCCGTTCCGGATTTGGCGCCGCGTATCTTTCTCCGGATCACACAAAAGCCGATCGACGACCCCGAGCGCCGGGCCGGGGAGGGCACGATCGAGCAGGTCCTCGAGGACCTGGAGCAGCTGCGCCGCGCCGGGGCCGACACCGTGCTGCTCGACCCGTACCACGGTGACCCGGACGAGACGCTGCGCCCCGAGCAGGCGTGGCAGGCGCTGGCCACCGTGGCCGCGCACCGTGCCTGACACCGGCCGCCCCATCCCCCCGACAGACGGAGAGACAGTGACCCTCGACGCCCACGGCCTTCCCGAGAGCGACGCCGAGCCCACGACCGTGATCAGCGAGTCGGAACGTCCGTACCTGCGCCGCTGTGTGGAGCTGGCGGCCGAGGCGGTGGACGCCGGCGACTGGCCGTTCGGGTCCGTGCTGGTCGGCGCGGACGGCACGATCCTCGCGGAGGAGCGCAACCGCGAGACCACCACGGGCGACCCGACCGCGCACCCGGAGTTCGAGCTGGCCCGCTGGGCGGCGACCAGGCTGAGCCCCGAGGAGCGGGCCGCGGCGACGGTGTACACCTCGGGCGAGCACTGCCCGATGTGCGCGGCCGCGCACGGCTGGGCCGGGCTCGGCCGGATCGTGTACGCCAGCTCCTCCCAGCAGGCCCGGGACTGGAAGGCGCAGTGGGGTGTGCCGGTCACCTCGCCGCTGGCCCCGCTGACCGTCCAGGACGTGGTGCCCGGCCTGGAGGTGGTCGGCCCGGTGCCGGAATTCGCCGAGCAGGTACGCCAGTTGCAGTGGCGCTTCCGCAACCCCGACGGCGGCGCGGCCGAGTGACGACGGCGGGCCGGGGCCCGGCGGCGGATTCCGCCGCCGGGCCCCGGCCGTTCCCGTCTCCCGTGGGTCGGCGCGGGTCAGCGGGTCCGCGGGTCAGCACATGAACTGGTCGTACTTGGCCATGTGCTCCTGGAGCTCCTCCAGGCTGGGGTTGCGGCCGTTGGCCGTCAGGCGCCCCAGACCACGGAAGTAGTCCTCGCGGTCGTAGATCGGGTAGAACATGATCAGCAGGGTGGCGTCCTCGGAGCCCCGGTTGGTGAAGCCGTGCGGCTCGCCCTTGGGGACGTAGGCGAACGCGCCCGGCTCGCCTACCACCTTCTGGTCGCCGATGGTGAACTCGATCTCGCCCTTCACCACGTAGAACATCTCGGTGGACTCTTTGTGGATGTGCGGGGCCGCACCCTTGGCCTCCGGGGCCATGTGGTGCTCGAAGAAGCCGAACTCACCGTTGGACATGGGCGTGGTGAGCTTGAGGTAGGTCCTCTTCGTGTCCCGGATGTCGACGTACTCGCCGCCGCCTGCGGGGACATACAGCGGAACAGACATGATTCTCCTTGGGTGTACCTGATCAGGTCGTGATCAACGGGTGAGCAGAGGGACGGCCCGGATGACGGGCCCGTTTGCGGGGACGGCCGGTCACGTGGCCGGGGCCGGCTCCGGCTGCGGTCGGCTGTCCGCCCGGGCCTGCGCCCAGCGGCCGATGACCGGCGCCGCGAAACCGCACACGGCGAACAGCGCAGCCAGCACGGTCCAGCCCACGGTGCCGGAGGTGACGACCAGGCTGACCAGGACCGGCGCGGCGATCTGCTGGATGGCCACGCCGAGCCAGAAGACCGACAGGTAGACGCCCTCCTGGCCGGGGGCCGCCAGCAGATAGGAGCCGCCCCAGCCGCCGGCGGACTGCCACAGCTCGCCGCCGGTCAGCGCGATCATGGCCAGCAGCAGCACCCCGACGGCCAGGACCGCCGACAGCCTCGGGGCCGCGGTCAGCAGCAGACAGCACAGCGCGAGGGAGACCCCGGCCCGCACCAGTGCGCGGGAGGCGCCGGCGATGGTCTCGGTGTCCCGGCTGGCCCGCACCTGGAGGGCGACCGCGAGCACGGTGTTGACCGCGACCAGCGGGGCGATCACCGCGGACGAGACCTCGGTGTGCCCGACGATCCACAGCGGGATGCCGATGCTCAGCAGGGTCATGTGCATGGTCAGCACGGCGTTGATCCCGGTGAACGACAGGAACGATCCGTCGCGCAGCACGCTCACCGAGAAACGGCGGCGCAGGCTCTTGGCGGGCGCGCTGAGCACCGGCAGCCGGGAGGCGAGCGTCGCGAGCACGGCGAACGAGGCCGCGTTGAGCAGCAGGATCACCGCGTAGCCGGCCCGGTTGTCGATGAGCAGCCCGATGCCGCCGAGCAGGGCGCCCACGGTGAAACCGACGTTGCGCAGCGACCGCAGGACCGCGACCACCCGGACCCGGTCGTCGGTCGCGGTGGCCTGCCCGACCAGGGCCTGCTCCATGGGGGCCGCCGCCTTGTCGACCAGGCCGAGCAGACACACCACGGTGAGGAACTGCCACAGGTTCTGGACGAAGGGGTACACCACGAAGCAGGCGCACCGCCACAGGCTGACCCCGACCAGGACCTTCTTGGGTCCGATCCGGTCGGCGAGGATGCCGATCGGGATCGCGGTGGCCAGGGCGATGGCCGCGGACAGGGTCAGACCGAGGCCGAGCCTGCCCTCGGACAGCCCGACGGACCGGGTGATGAAGGGGACGGAGACGGCGAGGAAGGCACCGGTGCCGACGGCGTCGATCATCGCCATCACGGCCAGCCGCAGGCCGACCGTCCCGCCGGGGACGGATCCGCGCCAGCCGCGGACGCGTCGCCAGAGATCAGACATGTGCGTTCCTCAATCGGTGGTGATGCTGACGGCGGCGTCCGCGTCCAGGACGCGTCGGCGGGTGGTCTCCGCGTCCGGCCCGGTGGCGATGACATGCCCGGCGCGGTCCCAGGAGGACGCCCACGGGCGCACCTGGTCACCGGCGGCGACGTCGACCTCGACGACCCGGACGCCGGGCAGGGCCTGGGCGGTGTCCACGCCGGAGACCTCGGTGACGGTGCCCGGCTCGGCGGCCAGGAAGCGGATCGCCGCGGTCTGCTCGGCGGCCCGGGGCAGGGTGACCGGGCGACCGGCGAGCAGGTCGATGAGGGTCAGCCGGATGCGGGTGCCGTAGGCGAGGTCGTTGAGGTCGATCAGGTAGTCGCCGGGGCAGCGGCCGGCGCACTCGACCAGCGTCGGACCGGAGTCGGTGAGGATCCACTCGGCGTGCAGGATGCCGGTCCGGTAGCCGGTGGCGTCGACCAGGGCCCGCATGGCCGTCCCGAAGGCGTCCTCGGTGGCCTCGTCGAGCGGGGCGGGCAGCAGATGACCGAGTTCCACCGGGTACGGCCCCGGGATCACCGTCTTGGCCGTGACGTTCTGGAAGATGATCTCGCCGTCGCGCACCAGCGCCTCGACGCTGAACTCGGGGCCCTGAAGCCGCTCCTCGGCGAGGAACCGCCAGGTCAGTTCCCGGTCCGGCACCTGCTCGTACTCGGCGGCCGACGAGGTCCGCTGCCAGGCCCGGGCCGCGCTCTCGGCGTCCACGGAGTCCAGCAGCTGCACACCGACGCTGGCCTGCCGGTTGGCGGGCTTGACCACGACCGGCCCGTCGCCGGCGAAGTCGAGGATGTCCTCGGGTCCGAACACCTCGCGCCAGCGCGGGTTGCGGACCCCTGCCGCGCCGGTGACCTCGCGCAGCCGGACCTTGTCCCGCAGCGCCTGCGCGGCCTGCTCGGTGGCGCCGGGCAGGCCGAGCTTCTCGGCCAGCGCGGCCGTCGCGGGCACGGCGTACTCCAGGCCGGGGACGACCGCGGCCACCGGGCGCACGGCGGTCAGTTCGGCCGCGAGGTCGAGCGCCTCGGTCGACTGCTGGTAGCTCGCGGGCACGATGCGGTCGAGGCAGTCGAAGCGGTCGGCCGCGTCGTGCAGTTCCCGTTTGCGGATGATGTCGGGTTCCTCGATCACCATGACGGAGCCGCTCGGGACGCTCGTGTCGATCGCGCGCAGATAGGCCGCGTTGTAGCCGACGAACACCACCTGCGCGTCGGGGGCGGGGGTGGTCATGGCGACCTCCTGATAGCTGATCCGGACCACTGCATGGCCACTGCCTTTCTGGGGTGGGGGGAGTCGTGACCGTCGCTGTTCACACGGCCGTCCCGAGCGCCGCGGTCCGCCCGTCCGCGCGGACGGGCGTGCCGTCGACGACGACCTCGACGGCGGCGAGCACCTCGGCGCACCGTGCGCGGGCCTCCTCGGGGGAGGCGCCGGAGACGATGACGTGCCCGTGCCGGCTCTTGGAGTCGCGGACCTCCGGCACGGTGTCGCCCGGGCTCAGCCGGAGGGTGAGTTCGTCGACGTGGCCGAGGGCGGCGACCTCGTCCAGGCCGCGGACGGCGTCGACGTGACCGGGCGGGAAGGTGAAGAACCGCACGACGGCCGTGGCCGTCGCCGCCGCCGGTGCGGCCGGGGTGCCCGCCAGACCGGCGAAGATCGCCTGCTCGATGTCGAGGCCGGTGGCCAGCTCGACCAGGCGCGGGATCCGGTCGCCGCCGAGCCGCGCCTGCGACTCCACGATCCGCGGACCCGCCTCGGTCCAGATCACCTCGGTGTGCGCGGGCCCGAACCGGTACCCGCACGCGGTGAGCAGCTCGGTCGTCAGCTCCTCGACGGCCTGCCGGCGCTCCGCGGGCAGCGGCGCGGGGTGGACGTGCCCCACCTCCACGAACAGCGGGGGCGCGCCCAGCAGTTTCTCGGTGATCCCGACGACCTGGTGCCGGCCGTCCCGGCTCAGCGTCTCCACGCTGTACTCGGGACCGCGCAGGTACTCCTCGACCAGGAACGGCCCGTCGTAGCCGTAGCCCTCGACGAGCGCGGTCCAGGCCGCGCGGTCCGTGTCCTGCTGCCAGAGGAAGACGCCCCGGCTGCCGGCGAGCGCGGTCGGCTTGACGACGACCGGGCTGCCGAGCCGGCGGACCGCGTCCGGCACCTGCTCCCGGGTCGCCACCGCCTCGTAGCGGACCGGGGACAGGCCGCGCTCGGCGAGCAGGTCACGCATGGCGTGCTTGTCGGTGAGCAGCCGGACCGCCGCGGCCGGGTTGACCTCGACGCCGAGCTCCTCGGCCACCTCGTAGGCGGCGGCCATCGTCTCCTCGCGGCCGATGTGGTAGATCACCGACGCCCGGTGCTCCTCGGCCGTCTCCCGGATGGCGCGGCGCAGCAGCTCGTCGTCGCGGAAGTCGGCGGTGACGAACACGTCCGCCAGCGCGCGTACGTCGTCCAGGTAGGCGGGCGACTCCAGCCGGGGGTCCCAGAGCGCGGCGACCCAGAACCCCGCGTCCTGTGCCTTGCGGACGAACTGGCGGTAGGGCATCACCATCAGCAGGCGGGGCCGGTCCGCCACGGGCGCCGTCACCGGCCGGCCGCCTGTTCCTCGGCGACGCGGCTGAGCAGGCTGAGGTAGCGCTCACCGGTGTCGGGCAGCAGGGTCACCACGCGCTTGCCCCGCGTCTCCTGGCGGGCGGCCACCACACCGCAGGCGTGCACGACCGCGCCGGCCGAGACACCGACGGTGAGGCCGACGCGGTGGGCGAGGCGCCGGGTGGTGTCGAGGGCGTCGGCGTCGGCGACCGCGATCACCTCGTCGATGAGGTCGCGTTCCGTGGTCGGCGCGATGAAGCCGCCGTTGAAGCCGGGGATGGTGTGGGTGCCGGGTTCGCCGCCGGACAGCAGGGGCGAGCCGGCCGGCTCCACCGCGACGATCCGGACGGCGGGGTTGCGCTCGCGCAGGTACCGGCCCGCGCCGCTGAGCGTGCCGCCGGTGCCCACTCCGCAGACGAGGACGTCGACGCGGCCCTCGGCGTCGGCCCAGATCTCCGGGCCGGTCGTCTCGTAGTGCGCCCGGGTGTTGTCGGGGTTGTCGTGCTGGCAGCAGAACCAGGAGCCGGGGGTGGCCCGGTGCAGTTCCTCGGCCTTGTCGACGGCCGCCTGGTAGCCGCCGGTGTGCGGGGTGCGCACCACCTCGGCGCCGAGCGAGCGGAGCATGGCGACCCGCTCCTCGGTGGCGTTGTCCGGGAGGACGATGACACAGCGGTAGCCGCGGGCCGCGGCGAGCGCCGCCAGCGAGATGCCGGTGTTGCCGGAGGTCGCCTCGATCACGGTGCCCGCGCCGGGCGTGAGCAGCCCGCGCTCCTCGGCGCCGCGCAGCATCGACAGCGCGGCCCGGTCCTTGCTGCTGGACCAGGGGTTGAACAGCTCCAGCTTCGCCAGCACCTCGGTGCCGTCCTGGACGCCGGTGAGGACCCGGTCCACGGGGAGGCGGAGCAGCGGGGTGCGGCCGATCAGGTCGACGAGGGAGTCCGCGACCGGGCGGGCGGTGACCGGCTCGGTGCGGATGTCGATCTCCTTGACCGCGGCCTCGGCGGTACGGGCCGCGAGCTGGGCGGTCTCGGCGATCACCAGGACGTGGCCCGCGCGGTCGCCGTTGCGGCGCGGCTCGCGCAGCACGGCACCCGGTGCGGGCTTGACGACGACCTCCTCGACGCCGGGCAGCGCGGCGGCGCGGTCCTGGCCGGAGACCGACACCACCCGGCCCGGCGTGGCGATCAGGTAGCGGATGGCGGCGCCGGCGACCGGCTGGTCGGGCAGCACCCGCTCGGGCAGCTTCTCGCCGAGGTACTGACGGGCCACCAGTTCCAGGGACTTGATGCCGAGGGCGCGGTCGGCCAGGTAGGTGATCTTGCCGCCGGCGGGCCGGGGGTTGATCTCGATGAGCTTGGGGCCGGACGCGGTGACCTTGATCTCGACGTGGGCCATGCCCAGGTCGAACCCGCAGGCGCGCAGCGCCTCCACGGCCAGGTCCCCGATCTCGCCGACCAGCTTCTCGGGCAGGCCGGAGGGGAAGGTGTGGGCCAGCTCCACGAAGTAGCCCTGGCCGATGACGGACTTGTCGGTGACCCCGAGGACCTCGTACCGGTCGCCGTCGGCGAGGACCTCGACGCTGACCTCGGGGCCGCTGAGGTACTCCTCGACCATCAGCTCGTGGTAGCGGCTCTGGCCGCGGGTGTTCTCCACCCGGGAGCGGATCAGCTCGACGTGCTCGGCGGCCTGTTCCGCGGTCTCCACCAGCCGCACGTCGGCGCTGGAGGTTTCGTCGGCCGGCTTCACCACACAGGGCAGTCCGACCTCCGCCGCGGCCACGGCCGCCTCGGCCGGGGTCTGCACGGTGCGGAACGCCGGTATCGCGACGCCGAGTTCGGCGCAGCGGCGGCGCATCAGCGCCTTGTTGCGGGCCGTGGCGACGCCGTCGACGCTGACGGTGGGCAGTCCGAGGTGGACGGCGACCTCGGCGGCCACGACCACGTCGTACTCGGCCAGGGTCAGGAACGCGTCGAAGGGGTGCTCGGCGCCGATCCGGTGCACCTCGGGCAGGAGTTCTTCGAGGATGTTCGTCTCGCAGTGCACGATCTCGTCGACGTACTTCTCGAAGTAGGCCGGACCGCCCGGCACTTCGAGGTACCGGTCCAGATCGCGGGTGAAGAAGGTGACCCGGCAGTCGAGTTCCTTGATGATCTGCAGGCCCTCGAAGCCGGAACCGGAGAGGTTGCTCTCCAGTACACCGACGTGAGTCATCTGTGCCTCCGATGGCGTGCCGACGCGTGGTCGGCCGTGGGATGCGGCGAACGGGCTGGGGACGTGCGGCGGTGGGGGCGGGGCAGGGGACCTGGGCGTCACCAGCACCCGGAAGTGGCCAGGGCGCGCAGCAACTGGTCCGCGTCCGCGCGCTCCGCGGGCGAGGGGCGGACCACGATCTCGGCGGCGGGGGCCGCCACCCTGGCCTTCGGCGGCACGTCACCCAGCACCAGCGAGCCGGCGCCGATCAGCGCGTCGGCGCCGACGGTGACCGGGCCGAGCACGATCGCGTTGGTGCCGAGCACCACCCGGTCCCCGACGACCGGGTGCCGGCGGGCGCCGGGTTCGCGCCGCCCGTCCTTCCACCAGCCGACGGCACCGAGCGTGACCTGGTGGAAGATCGTGACGTCGTCGCCGACCTCGGCGGTCTCCCCGATGACCACGGCGGCCCCGTGGTCGATGAAGACGCGCCGGCCCAGGCGGGCACCGGGATGGATCTCGATGCCGCCGGTGAAGGAGCGCGCCAGGTAGGCCAGGAGCCGTGCGCTCTGCCGGTGCCCGCGGGTGAACAGGACGTGTGCCACCCGGTGCGCCCACAGCGCCGGCAGCGCGGGGTGCAGCAGGGCCTCCGCGCGGGTGCGGATCGACGGGTCTCGCGCCACGATCACGGAGAGGTCCTCCCTCATCCTGGTGATCACTGTGCGCATCGCGGTCCTCCGTGGTTCATGTCCTGGTGGGGGGGTGGGCACCGTCGGATCCGGTCGCGGGCTCAGTAGGTGGGCGCCTTGACGAGGTTCCCGCCGCCGTTGGCGATCTCCGGGAGGTAGACCCGCTCGTTCCAGGCGTCCTGCGCCACCGGTTCCAGGGCGATGGACACCGCGCCCTCGTCGACCGCGAACGCGGTCCGCACGGCACTGGTGATCGCGTCGACGAGCGCGGTGAGCTGCTCGGCCTCGAGGTTGTTCGGGAAATGCTTGATGCTGACGTGCGGCACTCCTATGACCTTTCTGGGAATTCGTGCGGCCTGAAGGGCGGTGACGAGTTCGTGAATTCCGTTCGCGCGGAGCAGTTCGTAGTGGTCCGCGTCGAGCTGGTGGAAGGCGGGGGGCGCGGCGGTGAGCACCTCACCGGAGTCGATGAACGACTCCTGGTCGCCCGTCGCCCGGAACACCGCGACCGGCGCGGTGACATTCCGCTCGGCGAGTTCGCGGGGGTCGTACTCGAAAAGGAACGTCCGTCGCACCACGCCGACGATCCGCCGCACCCAGGCGGGGTCCAGGTGCTCGAACCGGTCGCTGACGAAGGTGACGAAGGATTCCTCGTCGTGGGTCGCGGCCAGGCATTCCTCGACCGCCGACTTCTGGAGGTTTCCGGCGAACACCGAATAGAGAATGGAGACGAACGTGGCGTCGTCGAAATCGACCGAGGTCCGGCCGGCCGCCTCGCCGAGGAATTCCACGGGCGGCTTGCCGGGCGCGATGAGGATCACCTCGTCGACCCGCTCGCCCGCCGACTCCAGCTGGTGGGCGGCCTCGAAGGCGAGCCGGGCGCCGAAGGAGTAGCCCCACAGCGTGTACGGGCCGGTCGGCTGCGCCTGGCGGACCAGCTCGACGTCCCGGGCGACCATCTCGGCGAAGGTCCCGTAGGGGGTCTCGCCCTCGTTGATGCCGTGGGACTGGACGCCGAGGAAGGGGCGGTCCAGGTCCAGGCGGCCGGCCAGCAGCCGCAGGCTCATCGGGTAGCCGCCCAGGCCGGGCCAGCAGAACACCGGGCGGCCGCCGTCGGCGGCGCGCAGCCGCACCAGCCGGGAGGCGGCGGTGGCGGGCTCGCGGTCTACTCGGCGGGCGAGTTCGGCGATGGTCGGCGCGTCGAACAGGATCTGCAGGGGCAGGGCGGCGCCCAGCTCCCGGTTGATCCGGTTGACCAGGTCGACCGCGGTCAGCGAATGGCCGCCGGCGGCGAAGAAGTTGTCGCGGATGGAGACCCGCTCCTGCTTCAGCGCCTTCCCCCACAGCGCGGCGATGGCCTCCTCGGTGGGGGTGCGCGGCGGCACGACCGGCGTCTCGGTGTCGTCGACGGCGGCCTTGTCCAGCTCGCGCAGGGCCTGGTGGTCGACCTTGCCGTTGGGGGTGAGCGGGAAGGCGTCGAGGACGGTGACCCGGTTGGGCACCATGTACGGCGGCAGGGCGGCGGCGAGGTTGTCCTTGATGATCTCGGCGGGACCCCGCATGTGCACGGAGTCCTCCTTCATGCCCTCGCTCAGCCGCTGCTGGGCGCTGATCCGGCCGCCGACGGCGAAGTAGGACGCGGTGTCCGGGCCGAGGCCGACGAGCTGCGCGATCCGCCGGGACGAGGGCAGCGGGTTGCCGGTCTCGGAGCTGTAGCCGGAGGACATCAGCCCCAGGTCGAACCCGTTCATCTGGAGGCGCTGGAGCTCGCGGCCGAGGTCGGTGTAGCGCTGCCAGGGTTCGGGCGCGCCGCCGATCAGGCTGATGCCGAAGCTCGAACGCGCGTAGACCTCCTGGTTGATGGCGATGACGTCCTGCTTGCGCACCAACTCCTCGGACACCCGCACCAGTTCGCCGCCCTCGTAGCGGTACTGGCCCTCGGCCAGGTCGGCGATCCGGCCCGGATGGGCCTGCACGTACAGGTCGACCGGGAGGCGTTCGGCCGGCGCGGCGGCCGTGCGGATGTCGTACGACGCCAGGTAGTGGTCCTCGTCCGGGCAGCGCAGGGCGTCCTTGACCGCCGGCTCGGCGGGGCTCGCGGTGATGCGCAGCCCGTACGCCGGGAGCACGTGGTCGAAGAGCCCGACCATGTGTCCGGCCTCGAACTGGAGGACTTCCCTGATGTTGTTGCGGTAGACCGGCTCGATGGCCGAGTGGCGCCCGATGAAGTGGGCGCGCAGCTTCGGCTCCCCCGCGGGTGCCGGGCCGATCAGCAGCAGCCGGTGCTCGACCGGGTGGTAGTAGTAGTGGCCCGCCTCCAGGCCCCCGACGCCGGACAGCTCCAGGTACAGCTGGGTGGCGTAGAGCGATCCGGGCGAGGCGTAGCCGTACTTGGACAGCAGCCGCTCGCCGCTGGTGAACCGGCCGAACCAGCGCAGCAGGGAACCGAGTTCGTCCAGGGTGAGGCTGTCGGGGTCGCGGGGCTCGGCCGGCCGTTCGGGCGAGGGGGCGAGCAGCCGCAGCAGGTCCTGCCGGTCGACGTCGCCGCCCTCGTAGAAGCGGTAGGTCTTGCGGGCGAACACCGTGCGGCGCTGCTCGGCCGTCGCGGCCCGCCCGGGGAGGTCGACGAACGGCAGCCCGGGCTCCTCGCGTACGCCCAGCCCGGCGAGTTGGGCCTTGAGCTGGTGCCGGCTCTGCTTGGACTGGTGGTGGGCGCCGTGGTTGCCCTGGTCCATCAGGGCGGCCCGGTGCGGGTCGAGTTCGACGAAGGCGATCAGGTTGGCGCCGACCCGGGTGTCCTCGCGGACCACGACCGCGGCGCGCTTGACCCAGTCGTGCTTCTCGATGGACACCTTGATCTCGTCCAGCTCGACGCGGAAGCCGCGCAGCTTGACCTGGCTGTCGGTGCGGCCGAGGAACTGCACGGTGCCGTCGTCGTTCCAGCGGGTCAGGTCGCCGGTGCGGTAGAGGCGGGCGGAGTCCGGGTCGGTGGCGAACGGGTTGGTGATGAAACGTTCCGCCGTCATCTCGGGGTTGTTGAGGTACCCGCGGGCCAGCTGCCGTCCGGCGATGTGGAGCTCACCCGACTCCCCGGGCCCGACGGGTCGCCGGTCGGCGTCGAGGATGTGGAAGCTCATGCCGTGCACGGGCCGGCCGATGCAGACGTGGTCCGGGCCGTCCTGGACGGTGGCGCGGTCCACGGTGTGCGCCGAGGCGTTGATCGTGCACTCGCTGGGACCGTAGAGGTTGACCAGGTCGGCGTCCGGCAGCGCGTCGAGCAACTCGATCGCCAGGCTCTTGGTGAGGGCCTCGCCGCCGCTGAAGACCTGGACGAGCGAGGTGCACTGCGGCAGCCGGCCGGAGTCCACGAGCGCCTGGAGCAGGGTCGGCACGCCCTGGAGCGTGGTCACCTGGTGCGCCTGGATCAGGTCGAGGAGGCCCGAGGGGTCGGCGTAGACGCCGCGCTCGCTCATCACCACGCCGGCCCCGCAGGCCGGGGCGAGGATCTCCCACTGGGCGGCGTCGAAGCTCAGCGGTGTCTTCTGGAGCACCGTCCGGCGCTCGTCGAGGCCCTGCTCGGCGGCCATCCACCGCATCTGGCTGACGATGCTGCGGTGCTCGATCCCGATGCCCTTGGGGTTGCCCGTGCTCCCGGAGGTGTAGATGACGTAGGCGAGGGAGTCGCCGGGCGGGGGTGCGAGCGGGGCGGCGACGGGGGACGGTCCGGTGCCGCGCGAGACGGTGACGGGAGCCGGTCCGGTGTCGTGCGAGGCGAGGGTCTCGGTGGCCGTGAGGATGCGTACGCCCGGCGGGGTGAGCGCGCTCAGGCGGCCGACCAGGGACTCGTCGGTCAGGATGAGCCGGGTCCGGGAGTCCGCGATCATGTAGCGGACGCGCTCGTCCGGGTACTCCGGCGACAGCGGCAGGTAGGGGGCGCCGGAGCACAGCACGCCCCAGACGCTCGCCATGAGGTCGACGGACGGGTCCATGAAGATGCCGACGGGCTCGTCCAGCACCGCGCCGAGGCCACGCAGACGGTCGGCCATGGCCGCGCCGCGTTCGTCGAGCTGTCGGAAGGTCAGTCGCCGCGTGCCGCACGAGACGGCGGTCCGCTCGGGTCGGGCGAGCGCGGCCGCACGCAACATGTCTGGCAGGGACAATTCCTCGGACCCCGTGGTTTTCGCCATCATCCTCGAACCTGGAATTCGTCACTTTGTGAGTGCGCTTGGGCAGGACAGAAAATGGCATGGCCATGCCAAAGGTGGGCAGAACCATGTCAGCGTCGGCAGCCTGAGCCGACCGTCCCCCGGCGCGCGGAAAAGACCCCTGTCTCAGAATCGAGAAGGGCGCGGCAAAAGACGGCTCTCTGGCTTTACTTCACAGAAGAATGTGTGAATCAAATGAACGATGGCCGGCGGCCAGGAGAACTCTCCGACACCGCGGGGCATATCAACGTTCAGGGCGTCCCGAGACATCGCGAACAGAACATCAGTGTCAGATCACCGAGTTTCGCGAACATACCTTTCAGAACCCCCCGATTGACTGGCCGGCTGATCTTGCTCCGACCGTGATCATCTCCCCATCGACCCTTACTTTAAATCCAGTCGCCCCCTGTTGTAAAACCCTGTTTTCGTCATACGGCAGGGCAGTTGGCCGGAACACGGCGTCTGATGGGGTGTCATATGGGGACACATCAGGGACAGTTCGGACGTCAGCGCCACGGGGGTGGGGGGGGGGGGCGGCCCCCCCCCCCCCCCCCCCCCCACCGCCGCCCCCCCCCCCCCCCCCCCCGGGCGCGCCGTGCGGGGGGTGTCATGGCCCA